>NZ_JACSJX010000001.1:339143-678287 GCF_018617345.1 Exiguobacterium sp. s131
CACGATGGAATCGAATCGCTATCTGAAGCGGCTACTCCAGGACGTCGAGGTGCGTGATAACGGAGAGGAATTGACCGCCATCATTCTGAAGCACACGTTTAAAGAAAATGCGGTGGACGTACGGGAACAGTACTTAACGACACATGATGTGAATCGTTACTTTGGACCGCTGGAATATCGGTGGCTTCGCTGGAACGGTATCCTGTTTTCAAACCTGCTGTCTCTATATCGAGGGATGACCAATCTGATTTATCGCTAGAAAGGAGGGGTTGAGATGACGATCTATTTAGTCAATATGGCGCTGTTGGTCGGTTGGGGACTGTTGTTGATTCGTCACGAGATTCCGAGTCGCCGTGCTTGGTTCGTATCTTTCGCCACGATTCAATGGATCGTCTTGTCAGGCTTCCGAGACGTCACCGTCGGGGCAGATACCGCACAGTACAAGGCACTCTTCCTTCAGTCGCAAACGTTACCGCTCGGTGCGTTCACTGACCGCTTCTTTGAAATCGTCTTCACGGAGAGCGAGGACCCGGGTTTCTACCTGTTCCAACGTCTCATCCAGTATGTGATTACGGACTATCAAGTGTATCTCGTGCTCATCGCGATGATTTTCATGATCCCACTCGGCTATTTCATCTACAAATACTCGAGCGAACCGCTCATCAGTTTCTTGCTCTTTTCGGTCCTCTTCTACGAATTCTTCGCCGTCACCGGCTTACGCCAAACAGTGGCGACCGCGCTCGTCGTGCTCGTCGGATACCATTTCGTGCGGGCGCGGAAGTTGGGCTGGTTCCTTCTGCTCGTATGCATCGCCATGACGATTCATAAATCCTCGCTCATCTTCGTCCCGTTCTACTTTATAGCGAACAAGCAACTGACCAAAGCGTATTTGATGACCATGTTCGGGGTCATCGTCGGATTGTTCGTCTTTCGGAATCCATTCTTCGACCTGCTCGTCCAAATGTCTGGTTACGATACGTACAGCGCCATGGACGGCGCCGGGGCGGTCAACTTCAGTCTGATGTTGCTCTCCGTCCTCTTCGTAGCATTATGGCGAAAAGATCAAATTCTAGCGAAAAATCCATCTGCCATCCATTTCTTCAACGCGTTGTTACTCGCAGCCTGTCTCTTGCCGTTGACGTTCTTGAACCCATCCATGATGAGGCTCGTCCAATACTTCTCGCTCTTCCTGCTGTTGATGATTCCGGAGATTGTCGGCACGTTCGAGCGGCGGGAACGACTCGTCGTCTATTACTCGGCGGTCATGTTGCTCGGTCTCTTGTTCATTCGCGAAGCGCCGGTGTATTCGTTCTTTTGGTAACACGAGGAGGTGAAGCATATGTCGACACGCATGACGCTAGACGAGGCAGCCAGTAACCGCAAAATCAAGATCGGGGCGGTCATGTCCTACACGCAAATCTTTTTCGGCATCTTATCCGGTCTCATCTATACGCCGTGGATGATTCATGAGATCGGGCAGGCGAGTTACGGGTTGTATATGCTGACCATCTCGCTCATCAGTATGTTCGCGATGGACTTCGGGCTCGATGCGGCCGTCTCACGATTCATGAGCAAGTATATGGCGGAGGGGGACCACGAGCGGGCAGGACGATTTTTAGGCATCGCCTATAAACTGTTCATCGCCATCTCACTCGTCCTCTTCCTCATCCTCACCGTCGTCTACTTCTTCTTGGACTCGATTTACTCGAGTTTGACGGCGACCGAGCTCGAACAGTTGAAAGTCCTCTATGTGATCGCGGGACTGTTCATCGTCGTCTCGTTCCCGACGAAGCCATTCTCTGGCATTCTCGTATCCCATGAACAATTCCTCTTCTCGAGTGCCCTGCATCTCGCTGAGAAGGTCGGGACGGTCGCTTTGATGGTCACCGCGCTTCTTCTCGGCTATGGGTTGTATGCCCTCGTCATCGTCAATGCGCTGGTAGGCACAATCGTCTTACTCATCGAGTACGTCTTCATTCGGCGCAAGACTCTCGTCCGCGCCAACTTTCAGAATCGAGAGAAAGGGATATATCGGGACATCTTTAGCTTCACGTCCTGGAGCACGATCACGCTCGTCGCCCAACGCTTCGTGTTGAACATCACCCCGAGCCTACTGGGGATTCTAGCAGGCAGTGCCTCGATTGCCCTCTTTTCCGTCGGGATGGTCATCGAAGGGTATGTCTGGACCATCGCGGCCTCGCTCGGTTACTTATTCCTTCCGAAGGTCAGTCGAATGTTGTCCCGAAACGATCGTGAGGCCATCGGCTACCTCTTCGTCCGTATCGGTCGGATTCAACTGTATATCGTCGGACTCATCCTCGCCTCGTTCTTCATCCTCGGTCGCGAGTTCATGCACCTATGGGTCGGACCAGACTTCACCGACTCCTACGTCATCGCCCTTCTCTTGATTGCACCGAGTGTGATCACGTTGACGCAAGACATCGGCAATACGACACTCATTGCCGAGAACAAAGTGAAGTATCGGGCGTTCGCTGCCCTCATCGTGGCCGCCATCAGTATGACGCTCTCACCACTGTTGATTCCACACTTTGGTCCGATCGGTGCGGCCATCGCCATTTGTATCGGCAACATCGTCGGACTCGTCTTCTATATGAACGTGATTTACCATCGGGTCCTCGGTCTCGACATCCTCGACTTTTTCCGCAAGTGCCATCTGAAGCTCTTGCCCGGTATTCTCCTGTACACGCTCATCGGCTGGGGGATCCAGTTCTTCTTCCCGTCCTCGAATTGGTTCGGCTTCGGGGTGAAGGGAATCGTGCTCATCAGTATTTACGCCGTAATCATGTGGGGACTCGCATTTGATGAGACGGAGAAAGCCATGTTCCGCCAAGTGTTCGCTCAATTGAAACTACGCATCCTATCCATTCACCATACATCCTAGGAGGGAACAAGATGAAACGACTCAAGGTCATGACGATTGTTGGTACCAGACCCGAAATCATTCGATTGTCCGCCGTGATGGCACGTCTCGAAGCCTCCGAGGCAATCGATCATGTGCTCGTTCATACGGGACAAAACTATGATTACGAATTGAATCAGATTTTCTTTGAAGACTTCGGACTCCGGACACCGGATTATGTGTTAGACGCCTCAGCGGATGGTCCGATGGCGACGATCGGGAATATCCTCATCGCCATCGATCCCGTGCTCGCATCTGTTCGTCCGGACGCGGTCTTGTTACTCGGGGACACGAACAGCTGTCTCGCAGCCATCGCCGCAAAACGTCATCACATTCCCATCTTCCATATGGAGGCGGGGAATCGTTGTTTTGACGAACGGGTCCCGGAAGAGACGAATCGTCGCATCGTCGACCATATCGCCGACATCAATCTGACCTATAGCGATATCGCACGCGAGTATCTACTTCGTGAAGGGTTACCGGCGGACCGCATCATCAAGACGGGGAGCCCGATGTACGAGGTACTCCACCGACAACGGGAGAAGATCGAGCGGTCAGACGTGCTCGAGCGGCTCGACTTGGAGCGAGATGCCTATTTCGTCGTATCGGCCCATCGCGATGAAAACATCAGTGATGATGAGAACTTTTTCGATCTGGTCGACACGCTCAATGCGGTCGCGACCACGTACCAGCTCCCTCTCATCGTCAGCACCCACCCCCGGACGGCAAACCGTATTCGTGAGAGCGGGGTGCGTCTCCATCCGAACATTCGCACCCTCAAACCGCTCGGCTTCAGTGACTACGTCCACCTGCAACTCCATGCGAAGGCCGTGTTGTCGGACAGCGGTACCATCAGTGAAGAGAGCTCGATTCTTGGGATCAAAGGGTTGAATATCCGACAAGCGCATGAGCGTCCGGAGGCGATGGAAGAAGGGGCGGCAATGATGGTCGGATTGAAGCGGGAGCGAGTGCTTCAGGCGCTTCAAATCTTAGAAGAGACGGAAGGTCCGATGCGACTCGTGAACGATTACGCCATGCCGAACGTCTCCGATAAGGTGCTCCGCATCTTGTTGTCCTACACGGACTATGTGATGCGAGAAGTGTGGAAGCAACATACGGTGTCGACCGAGAAGAAAGAGGTGTGAGCCATGGACTATATGACGTTCAAGCGAATCTTCGACGGGACGCTCAGCGGAGTGGCGCTCCTTCTTCTCGCACCGTTCCTGCTCCTCATCGCCCTCTTGATCAAAATTGATTCGAGGGGTCCCATCTTCTTCAAACAGGAGCGCATCGGGTTACGGGAGACACGTTTTTGGATGTATAAGTTCCGGACGATGCATCAGGACACCCCGAACGATGTCCCGACACATCTGTTTAACGACTCCACGAAACATATCACGCGCGTCGGGGCGTTTCTTCGCAAGACGAGTCTCGATGAATTGCCACAGCTCGTGAACATTTTAAAAGGCGAGATGGCCATCGTCGGACCGAGACCCGCACTGTGGAACCAAGACGACTTGGTCGAGGCCCGTCGACAAGTGGGTGCGACGGAAGCGCTGCCGGGGCTGACCGGATGGGCACAGGTGAAGGGTCGAGATGAGCTTCCGATTGAGGTGAAGGCGAAACTCGACGGGGAGTACGTGCGCCAGATGAGCTTTTGGTTCGATCTGCGCTGTATCGCCTTGACCGTTCGGAACGTCTTGCTCCGGGAAGGAATCGTGGAAGGGGCACCCCCACCGAGCCCGTCGTCTGAAGAAAAGAAGATGATGCATGTTGCGAAAAAATGATAACGGTTTCCATTAAGTTACCAATTTAAGTGAGACCAACCGGGTAAATGATGACATACCGCTCTTCCTACATCTGAGACTAGACATCTACGAAAGGAGCCTTCTTATGTTTTCCAACAAAACATTGCTCATCACGGGTGGGACGGGATCGTTCGGCAATGCCGTGATGGAGCGATTCCTCGATACGAACATCAAAGAGATTCGCATCTTTTCACGGGATGAGAAGAAACAAGAAGACATTCGCAATCGCTATCATCATGACAAGTTAAAATTCTACATTGGTGATGTAAGGGACCCGAACAGCGTCAAAAATGCCATGTACGGCGTCGATTACGTCTTCCATGCGGCGGCACTGAAGCAAGTTCCCTCGTGTGAGTTTTTCCCAATCGAAGCGGTGAAGACGAATATTCTCGGTACGGAAAACGTCTTGAATGCAGCCGTTGAAGCGGGTGTGGAGAAGGTCATCTGTCTCTCGACGGATAAGGCGGCCTACCCGATCAATGCGATGGGAATCTCCAAAGCGATGATGGAAAAAGTCTTCGTCGCCAAGGCCCGTGCGGTCGGGCCAGACCGCACGCTCATCTGCGGGACCCGTTACGGGAACGTGATGGCCTCGCGTGGGTCGGTCATCCCATTATTCGTGGAGCAAATCAAAAAAGGGGAACCGCTCACCGTGACCGATCCGCTCATGACGCGTTTCTTGATGAGTCTGGCCGATGCGGTCGAGCTCGTCGTCTTCGCATTCCATCATGCGCATGCCGGTGACATCATGGTCCAAAAATCACCTGCCTCGACAATCGGTGTACTCGCCGAAGCCGTGAAGCAACTGTTCGGGGTCGATCTTCCCATCAAAGTCATCGGGACCCGCCACGGCGAGAAAGCGTTCGAGACGTTGATGACCCGGGAAGAAAAAGTCGTCTCCGAAGACATGGGTGGATTCTTCCGCGTCCCGGCCGACAATCGAGACTTGAACTACGAGAAGTACTTCAGTGAAGGCAGCCAGGAACTGACGGCTCAAGGTGAGTACAACTCGAACAATACGAGACAGCTCGATGTGGAGGAAGTGAAGGAACTCTTGTTGACGTTACCTTACATTCAGGAAGAACTCGCGAAATGGACGATTCCCGCTTCCGCGAAACGGATCGGGTGAGCGTGATGACCAGACAACGACTCGTCTTCTTATCCAACATCGCTTCCCCGTATCAAGTAAAATTCGCTGACGTGCTTCAAGAGCACGTTGATACCGAGTTTTGGTTTTATAAACAAATCACCGATCAGCGACCTGACTGGTGGATTATCCCACTAGGTAAACGCTGTCGCGTCTTGAGAGGATCCTATTTCTCGAAAAAGACGAACTATCTGTCACTCGATGTCTTTCTCCAACTTATCCGATTTCGACCACATATCTTGCTGCTAGCCGGCTTCACCCCGTTCCATGCCCTGCTCTTACAAATCGTCAAACTGTTCGGGGTGCGCGTCGTCGTCATGAGTGAACCGATTCGAAACGTACGGGGCGAGACCAGCGGCGAATCGACGTTATTGACAAGAGAGAACGGCTTGCAAAAGACGACGCGGATTCATCGACTGTTCAAGCGGGCCGATTTGATTTTCGGAATGGGAAACGTCGCACGCGATCAATTTATCAAGGAACTAGGCTTCTCTTCCAAACGAGTCGTCTCGGCACCCTATCCGATTGATATCGAGACGCATATGTCGCACCCATTGCGTCAGAAAGGACCAAATGACCCGATTCATCTGTTATTTGCCAATCGCTTAATTGAACGTTATCAACCACTCGTCGCCTTGGAGGCGTATCGAATCTTGAAAGAAGAATATCCGAACCTTTCCATGTCGCTCAATCGAGACGGTCACCTCGCGGATGCATGTCGACGATATATCGAGGACGAGCAGTTGAAGGACGTCACGTTCCTTGACGAAATCGAGTCGTGGGACGGATTGAATTTCGTTTACCGGAGTTCAGATATTCTCGTGCTGCCGGCGACTTATTCGAACGGGAACATCAGCATCATTGAAGCCTGTGCGTCTGGGATGGGTATCGTCGTCAGCCATGACGTCAACAACGTTGCGCGCCATCTTCACGAAGGAATCAACTGTTACAAGTGTGAACCGAACGTGGCGTCACTCGTGACCGAACTGAAACACTATCTCGACCATCCCGAACGATTGACAGCTCACGGACAGCAATCGAAAGAACTCGTGACGCCACGACTGAACGCCAACACGGCTGCCGTCTACGTCGACTTACTCCAACCACTCTATCGCAAAGGAGATTCTCACCATGCTGAAGCTGCTGTTGCTCGGGGGAGCGATGCATCAAGTTCCCATCATCCAAAAAGCGAAACAACAAGGGATATTCACCGTTCTCTGTGACTATTTACCGGATAATCCAGGTCGACTCGTGGCCGATTGCTATTACTGTACGAGCACCCTTGATCGGGAGGCGGTCCTCGCCATCGCGAGAGAGGAAGGCATCGATGGGATTGTCGCCTATGCCTCTGATCCGGCGGCGCGAACGGCCGCCTATGTCGGAGAGGTACTCGGATTGGCGACGAACTCGCTTGAAACGGTCGAAACGTTGACGAAGAAAGCGAAGTTTCGAACATTCCTACAGCGACATGACTTTGCCGTCCCGGAAGCCTTTGCGTTCACTGAACTGGAAACGGCGATCGACACGTTACGGGAGCGAGCAGGTGAATATATCATCAAACCGGCCGACGCCTCTGGGAGTAAAGGAATCAGCAAGTGGAGTCGTAAAAATGGGACTGACGAGCAGCTTCGTGTTCAGCTACGATCCGCCTTTGCGATGTCGTTTAATCAGGAAGTGATCGTGGAGGAGTTTATCACGCGAGACGGCTATCAAATAGGTGGTGATGGGTTTGTCGTCGACGGGGAGTTGGTGTTTCGTTGTTTTGGAAACGGACACTTCAATGTGAACGGAGTCAACCCGTTCGCCCCGATCAGTGCGAGTTTTCCGAGTGTGCATCCGCCTCACGTGCTTGAGCGAGTCCATCAGACGTTGCAACGCATGTTGACTGAAGTCGGCTTCAAGCAAGGGGCGTTCAACTTCGACATCTTCGTCAAAGGAGAAGACGTCTATCTGATGGATATCGGTCCACGGAACGGAGGGAATTACATCCCACAAATCATCGAACAAGCGACAGGCGTCGACTTGGTTCAGGCGACGATTGATGTCGCACTCGGGATGCCGGTGACGATCGAGATGAAACCAGTGACCGTACCGTCTGCCTATTTCATCATCGGCAGTCAAGAAACGGGGCGATTCATGGGCGTCCATTTCGATGAAGACGCATATACGATTCGACAAGCGAACATCTATTATAACGTCGGAGATGTGGTCCCGCGCTTCGAAGGGGCAAATCAAGCACTCGGTAGTTTGATTCTAGAATTTGAAGACGTCGAGACGATGCTTCGACTCGTCGAACATCCCGAGCGATGGCTGACCTTACACATCAAGTCGACCGAAGAAACGGAGGGAGAATCATGGACATCGTCGTCACCGGTGCGAACGGTTTTTTAGGCAGACACCTCGTTCACGCCTTGGAGCGGGCTGGGCATCTCGTCCTCCCGATCACCCGTTCGACCTCATCCATGGAACGAAGCCACTATCTGCGTCGAGCGGACGCCGTCTATCATGTGGCCGGAGTGAACCGTCCCGAACGAGTCGAAGAATTCACGACGGGAAACGTCGACTTGACCGAGGCGATTGCAACCGAATTGCTGTCCTATAATCCGGTCCCCGTCTTTTTCGCCTCATCGATTCAAGCGACTCAAGACAATCCTTACGGAAACAGTAAACGAGAAGCGGAGGACATTTTGCGGCTGTACGGTCAACGGAGCGGGGCACCGGTTCACATATATCGGCTCCCGAACCTGTTCGGCAAATGGGGGCGACCTTTCTATAACAGTGCGGTCACGACGTTTTGTTATCAGATTGCACGAGGAGAGGAGATCACGGTCACACATCCCAATCACGTGTTGACGCTCGCCCATGTCGATGACGTCGTCGCATCGTTTTTAAGGGCGTTGCATAAAACAGAGAGCACCAATCCAGATGTCACGACACACCAAATCACATTATTCGACCTTGCCCGAATGATTGAATCGTTCGAAGCTGTCCGAATGGCTAGAGGAGTACCGGATGTATCGGATCCTTTTACAAAAAAGCTGTACAGCACGTACTTAAGTTACTTGCCGAAAGAACGGATGGTCACGCCTCTCTTGATGCATCAGGACGTGCGGGGATCGTTTACAGAACTGTTCAAGACGCCCGACCGTGGTCAAGTCTCCGTCAACGTGGCCAAACCTGGAATCACAAAAGGGGAGCACTGGCATGAGTCGAAACATGAACAGTTCATCGTCGTCAGCGGTGAAGGCGTGATTCGGCTCCGGTTGATGAACCAAGATCAAATCATCTCGTTCCATGTCAGTGAAGAACAGCTTGAAGTCATCGAGATTCCGCCAGGTTACGTTCACCATATCGAAAACACGGGCGTGAAAGATTTAGTGACGGTGATGTGGGTGAACGAGCCGTTCGATGCGAGTCAACCGGACACCTATCGAGCCACTGTCGCACAAGACGCGGAAGTCTCATAAAGGAGGGATTCATCATGGTCATGGTGAGCATCAACTGCATCACATACAATCACGAGAAGTACATCGCTCAGGCGATTGAAGGCTTTTTGTCACAGCGCACGAACTTCGAGGTCGAGATTCTGATCCATGATGACGCCTCGACGGATCGGACGGGAGACATCATCCGGGAATACGTTCAGAAATATCCTGAAAAATTCAACGTCATCTATCAGACGGAGAATCAATATTCAAAAGGCGTGTTCATCGGTCGGTTGAACGAGGAGCGGGCACGCGGCAAATACATCGCGGTTTGTGAGGGCGATGATTACTGGACCGACCCGTACAAACTGCAAAAACAAGTCGACTATATGGAAGCTAATCCGGACTGTACACTTTGTTTCCACGATGCGTACGTTGAGACAGGTGGGAAGCTTCACACGAACTGGCACGTCATTCCATGGATGCCGGAAAATCGAAAGCTCGCCTCATCCGTGCCCCGGACGTATGACGCCGGAGAGTTACAGTTACTCGGGTTCGTTCCCACGATGTCCATGTTGTATGTGAACGATTTCCATGACGCTTCGCGATGGCTCGAAGAGACGCCGGCGCGAGATGCATCGATTCGCTTGTATATCACGAGCAGGGGATACGCCTACTACATGCCGGAAGTGATGAGTGTCTATCGCTATGAGGTCGAAGGGTCGGCGACGACCATTTGGAACGAGGGGAATGTCGAACGTGACGTGAAGCGACATGAGGAGTTCATTCGTTTCATCAACTTATTTGATGCCTATACAGATGGGAAATATCATCAGGAGCTGGAGTTGTCCCGGATTTCCTTTGAAGTGGGGCTCCACCGATTGAAAGGAGAGTATGATGCGTTACGTTCTACTCGATATGACGCGTATCTCGATCGATTCGTCGGAATCGATCGAATCCGACCTTACCTAATGATCAAACAGCCACATTTAACGGAGTGGCTGATTAAAATACGAAATCGGGCATTCGTGTGAACGAAAGGAAAAGGGGTGATTTCACCATGAGTGGTTCAAATGTAGAAACAGATGCCGTCATTCCCGTCACACGACCGAGTATGCCGGATTTTGATACGTATGTCGAGATGATTCGCCCCCTTTGGGAGTCGCGTCACTTGAGCAACCGTGGCGAGCATGTGCGGGCATTAGAAGAAGAGTTAGAGCAACGTCTAAACGTCCCGCATGTCTCCCTATTGACGAACGGTCATTTGGCTCTCGAGACGGCGATTGATGTGCTCGGGTTGACGGGTGAGGTCATCACGACGCCGTTCACGTTCGCTTCGACGACGCACGCGCTCATCCGAAAACAGATCACCCCTGTCTTTTGTGACATCAACCCCATCGACTACACGATTGACGTCAACAAAATCGAGGCGTTGATCACGGAACGGACGACGGCCATCCTACCCGTTCATGTGTATGGGAACGTATGTGACGTGGAGGCGATCGAACAACTCGCAAAACGCCATGGGCTCCATGTCCTCTACGATGCGGCGCACGCGTTCGGTGTCCGGCACGACGGGCGCGACGTCTCGACGTTCGGCGACCTGACGATGTTCAGCTTTCATGCGACAAAAGTGTTTCACACGATTGAGGGTGGCGCGCTCACGTTCCGGGATGCCCGTTACGTCGAAGCGATTCATCAAGCCGTCAACTTTGGGATCACCGGACCAGAATCCGTCGAATCGGTCGGGGGCAACGCCAAGATGAACGAGTTTCAGGCGGCGATGGGACGGTGCAATCTCCCACGGATCGATGCCGACATTGAAAAGCGGAAACGTTTGGTCGAGCGATACGACACCCGTTTAGGGGATGCTTCGTTTCTGCGCTTGAACCTTCGGAATGAACGGACCGAGTCCAACTATGCGTACTATCCGGTTCTCGTCACGAAAGGGAGAGCGGCGCGCGATGACACGATGGCATACTTAGCGCAACATGGGATTCTCGCCCGGAAGTACTTCTATCCGCTCGTGACCGATTTTTCCTGCTACGCATTCGACGCATCCGTACCGAACGCCACATACGTCTCGGATCGGGTGATCACGTTACCTCTGTATCCGGACATGACAATGGAGATGGTTGACCGCATTTGTGACGTAATCCTTGAAGGAGGGAATGAACGATGAAAGGGATCATTCTAGCGGGTGGGAACGGGACGCGTCTCTACCCGATGACGAAAGCAGTCTCGAAACAGCTATTACCGATCTACGACAAGCCCCTCATCTATTATCCGATGTCTGTGTTGATGCTCGCCGGCATCAAGGAGATTTTATTGATCTCGACCCCTAAAGACATCTCCGGGTATGAGCGACTGTTCGGTGACGGGCATCAACTCGGAATCTCGATTACGTACCAAGTACAAGAGCGTCCGGTCGGTCTCGCGGATGCTTTCATCTTAGGAGAATCGTTCATCGGGGGCGACTCGGTTTGCCTCATCTTAGGGGATAACGTCTTCTATGGTCCGAACTTGACGCGCTTTTTACAGGATGCGAAAGAGCGGCAGTCAGGCGCGACGGTGTTCGGGTATCCGGTCAAGGATCCACGGGCATTCGGTGTCGTCGAGTTCGATGCGGATCGACGCGTCTTGTCCATCGAAGAGAAACCGGTGGTCCCGAAATCCAATTATGCGGTACCGGGGCTCTACTTTTATGACAATCAGGTCGTCGAGTTCGCGAAACAAGTGAAGCCGTCCCCGCGCGGTGAGCTTGAGATCACGTCAATCAATCAAATGTATTTAGAACGAGGCGAGTTGAACGTCGTCTTGTTCGGTCGCGGGATGGCATGGCTCGATACCGGTACGCCAGAGGGGATGATCAAAGCCTCCATCTTCGTACAGACGGTACAGGAACGGCAAGGCTATTACATCGCATGTCTGGAGGAGATTGCGTGGCGTCGTGGGTTCATCACGCGAGAGCAATTGGCCGACATCGGTCAGACGCTCAAGATGACCGATTACGGACAGTATTTGATATCGCTTCTAGAGGAAGGAGAACAGACCAATGCATACGATCCTAGTGACTGGCGGAGCCGGGTTCATCGGTTCAAATTTCATAAAACACTTTCGGGAGAAACATCCAACGTCACGAATCGTTAACGTCGATGCGTTGACCTATGCCGGCAATTTAGAGAACGTCCAAGCGTTCGAGCACGACCCGCTCTACGTGTTTCGGAAAGTAGACATCCGTGACCGTCCAGCGATTGATGAACTGTTCTCTCTCTTTGAGATTGACGAAGTCGTTCATTTTGCAGCGGAATCGCATGTCGACCGAAGTATTCTTGAGCCGGAGTTGTTCCTCTCGACGAATATCTTGGGTACACAAGTGTTGCTCGATGTGGCCATGCGGCATTGGAAACGGTACCCGGATGACAAATACAGTCGAGACTATCGAGACAATGTCTGTTTCGTCCATGTCTCGACGGATGAGGTGTATGGGTCGCTCGGGGAGTCGGGGTTCTTTACAGAAGAGACCCCCCTCGCCCCGAACAGTCCTTATTCTGCCTCGAAGGCCGGGTCCGATTTGCTCGTTCGTTCCTATCATGAGACATATGGCTTACCGATTAAGATCACCCGTTGCAGCAACAATTACGGTCCGTATCAATTCCCCGAGAAACTGATTCCGCTCATGGTGCACCATTGTATGACCGATCAACTGCTTCCGGTGTATGGGAACGGAGGACATATCCGGGATTGGTTACATGTGCAAGACCACTGTGAAGCCATCGATCTCGTTCGACAAAAGGGGCAGGTCGGAGAAGTTTATAACATCGGCGGACATAACGAGAAGACGAATCTCGAGCTCGTCCGAACGATTTTACGAGCGTTTGACTTACCTGATGACCGCATCCAATTCGTGACGGATCGCCCTGGCCATGACCGCCGTTATGCCATTGACGCGAAGAAAATGCAAGACGAACTCGGGTGGGTGCCACGCTACAGTTTTGAACAAGGAATCGAAGAGACGATTGAATGGTACCGGTCACATCCGGAATGGGTCGAGCGCATCGTTTCGGGAGCGTATAAAACTTATTATCAAGACATCTATTCTTCCTAAGTCTGAGTCGTTCTATCATCCCGGGGAAAGGAGGGGATCGACATGGTGATGGTCAGCATCGACTGCATCACGTATAACCACGAACCGTACATCGCCAAAACGATTGAAGGATTTTTGATGCAGGAAACGGATTTTGATTTCGAGATCCTGATTCATGAGGATGCCTCAACGGATCGGACGGCGGACATCGTGCGCGAATATGAAGAACAGCACCCAAACCTCATTCGGGTCATCTATCAAACGGAAAACCAATATTCTCAAGGGATCATGGTGAATCTGTTAAACGAAGAGAGGGCGCGTGGCAAGTACATCGCGCTTTGTGACGGGGATGACTATTGGACCGACCCACATAAATTGCAGAAACAAGTCGACTATATGGAAGCCCATCCGGACTGTACGCTCTGTTTTCATGATGCGTATGTCGAAACGGACGACACACTCCATACCGGATGGCGCGTCATCCCGTGGATGCCTGAAAACAGAAAGTATGCCTCGACGGAGCCGCGGACCTATCATGCCGGGGAGTTACAGCTACTCGGCTTCATTCCGACGATGTCCATGCTGTACCGAAATGGACTGACAGACAATGTGTTAGATTGGATTGGCGATACACCCGCATTTGATGGCGCGCTAAAACTGCACGTCGCAAGCCAAGGTTACGCCTACTACATGCCTGAGGTGATGAGCGTATATCGATTCGGTGTGTCCGGGTCGGTCACCACGAAGTGGCGTCAACGAAACAGGGAGCGCGACATCGAGCGGATCGAGGCGTTCATCCGAATGATGGATGCGTTCGATTCCTATACGAATGGCAGATTTCATCAAGAAATCGAAATTTCTCGCTTATCGTTCGAGGTCGGCTTGCATCGGCTCCGACGAGATTTTCAAGCGCTGAAGTCACCCCGATATGACCAATATGTGGAGCGTTTCGTCGGGAGAGAGCGGCTACGTCCCTACTTGATGGTACGACATCCGCACTTGATGGAGTGGTTGATTCGCATGCGCTCGTTCCAGCTCGGCTAAGGGAGGCGGCTCAAATGAAATTAGGGATCATGCAACCTTACTACTTCCCATACCTTGGTTATATTCAATTGATGAACGCGGTGGACCAGTTCGTCATCTTGGACCATGTGCAATTTGCGAAACGAGGATGGATTCATCGAAACCGCATTTTGGTCGAGGGACACATCAAACCGATCCATCTGAAAATCGATCATATGACACAACATCGTACGATCCGTGAGCATGAACGGATTCTCGATCCAGTTCATGAGAGCTATCAACTGCGCTTATTGCACCATGCGTATCAACGCGCACCAAGTTATGCCGACGTCATGCCGATGGTGGAACGAATCATTAAAAATGAAGAACGCAATGTCGCCACTTATCTAGAAACGTTATTGACGGAAGTGCGTGACTATCTCGAGATGGATACGGAGTTATTGGTCGCCTCCTCGCTCGATTACGACAAGTCGCTGAAGTGTGAACAACTGGTGCTCGAGATTTGTCATCATTTGCGTACCTCGCATTACATCAATGCGATTGGCGGGCGGGAACTTTATGACAAACAGCGTTTCGCGGAATCCGGGGTGCCGCTTGATTTTATCCAGATGGATGCGGTGGAATATGCTCAATTTGGTCATCCGTTCACACCCAACTTGTCCATCATCGATATCTTGATGTTCAATTCGAAGACGAAAGTGCGTGAATTGCTCCACGCCTATACGCTCGTCTAATCGGGCGAGATAGAGGACGCAACGATTAGAGGAAAGGGGATGAACACGTTGAACACATCATTTGAATGGACCAATCGACGTCTATTCTTCAGCCCTCAGCGAGACGCATCACTCGACTGGATGGATGCGTTCGCACAAGGACCTTGTGTGTTGGAACGCGATACCTATTTGCGGATCTATTTCAGCTGTCGACCGAAACCGATCGATGGACGCTACGTCAGTCACAGCGGGTATGTGGATGTCGCAAAAGAGGATTTCTCGATTCTTCGAGTGAGTGAACGACCGATACTGGAGCTCGGTGCACGTGGGACGTTCGACGAGTTTGGTGTCTATCCGTTTTCGGCGATTGAGGTCGAGGATGAGGTGCATGCCTATTACGGGGGCTGGACGCGTACGGTGTCCGTTCCGTTTAATGTGAATATCGGAAAAGCCATCAGTCGGGACGGCGGACGTACGTTCGAGCGCGTCGGTCCAGGACCAATCCTATCGTATACGCTAGACGAACCCTTCATCTTGAGCGGACCGAAGATTCGACGTTTTCAGGACACGTGGGTGTTGTTCTATATCGCCGGACGAGAGTGGATCATGGATGGCGAACGTCCGGAACCGGTGTATAAAATCCGGTTGGCCACGTCGAAGGACGGGGTCACGTGGGTGAAGGCAGGACGAGATTTAATCGAAAGCGTACTTCCGAATGAAGCGCAGGCTAGTCCAGACGTCTTTTATGAGGATGGACGCTATCATATGTTTTTCTGTTACCGCGACGCGACCGATTATCGGAAAAATCCCGAGCGGACGTATCGAATCGGATATGCCTCTTCTCCGGATTTCCTCCATTGGACGCGTGACGATGACGTGATGAAGTTCTCGCGGACAGAATCAGGATTCGATGACGAGATGGTTGCCTATCCCCATACGTTCACGTTGAACGGAAAACGATATTTACTTTACTTGGGCAATGAAGTCGGACGAGAAGGATTCGGCATCGCGGAGCGCAAGGAGGGAGCGAGATGAAGTGGAAGAAACTCGGACACATCTTCGACCCGGCGCCGTATGGATTTTTCGGGGAGTACTCCTCGTTCGCCCAGTCCCCTCAGGCGCTCGTCTTCGAGGATTTTGTGCGCATCTATTTCTCGACCCGTGAACCGGACGGTGACATGTTCAAGAGCCACGTCCGATATGTGGACATGACACGTGATTTCAACATCATCGACGTGTCCACAGATGAGATCATCCCCCTTGGAAAACGGGGGACGTTCGACGAACACGGGATCTTCCCATTTCACGTCACGCGGACGCGTGATGGGCTTTGTGGCTATACGAGTGGCTGGAGCCGTCGTGACTCGGTGTCGGTCGAGACGGGGATTGGCCTCTCTGTCAGTCGGGATGAGGGGGAGACGTTCGAACGGCTCGGCGACGGACCGGTATTATCGGCAAGCATCGAGGAACCGTTTCTCGTCGGCGACCCATTTGTCGTCACACGGGAACAATGCTATATGTATTACATTTACGGGACGACATGGAAAGAGGGTCCGGATGGCGTCCAGGAACGGACCTATAAGATTGCGCTCGCCACGTCAGAAGATGGACAGACGTTCAAGCGTCACGGAAGAATCGTTTCGGATACGATTGCGGACGAGAGTCAGGCGCTTCCGACCGTGTTCGAAGCGCACGGACGCTATCATATGATTTTTTGTTATCGAGACACCTTTGGCTTTCGGACCGACCCGTTACGCGGATATCGATTAGGTTACGCCTATTCGGAAAATCTGTTGGACTGGACGCGTGATGATTCGGCACTCGGATTCGAGCGAAGTTCCGACGGATGGGATGCGGACATGGAATGTTACCCGCACGTCTTCGAGTGGGACGGTCGGCACTACCTCCTTTATAACGGGAACGAGTTTGGGAGACATGGATTTGGCGTCGCTGTCTTGGAGGATGTATGATGACTCGCGACCAAGGGACGGTTTCTGACTATGTGGCGCATCTTGAGGCGTGTGATCATCTGTTCCCGACCAAGCTGTCGGAGCGGGTAGCGCTAGAGCCATACGCTTTGAAGCTCTACGAACGGGCAACGTCGTATGAAATTTGGAACGACGGGCGTCTCGTCGGGCTAATCGCAGCATACATGGATACGGACATCGTCTTCATAAGCCATATTTGCGTGTTGCCGGAAGCGCCGTCCGGTAGTGGACACGCCTTACTGGAAGCGTTATGCGAAGAAGCGGTTAAGGCGAACAAACGGAAGATTCACTTGCACGTCGAGGCAACGAACGAACGGGCGATTGCCTTCTACATGCGACACGGCTTCAGCGAGCTCGACCGAATCGATGATGTGCTCGTCATGGAGAGTGTATTATGAAACGCATCTCTCTCGTATTTTAGAATAAGAAAGTTAAATACAAACCGAAGCTGATCCTCGTCCATCGTACGAGGATTTTTTGATGAATGCAGGAAACTGATAAGCTTTATCGAATACGATAAAAAGAAAAAGCGCCTGACCGAGGTCAAACACTTTTCTTGAGCTCTCGTTTCCGGTCGCGTTGTACTTTCCAAATCATCGATCCAACGATGATCAGGATTGGCGCGATGACCCATGGACGGGCTTCGAGAATCGAGACGAGTTCAAAAATGGAGAGCCATCCGCTCACCATGATCAAGACTAGCAAAAAGGTTTTCAGTCCCCCCCGGACCGGAAGCCAAAAATAAACGAACAATGTCACTAAGAAGAAAGCGATTAAGCCCATGCGGTTTGTCCTTTCACCCATCATTTTGACTCATTATAGCAAAGAACATCGAGAGAGTGTTAGAAGCTTCACTTCTTCGGCGTGTTTCGGTACGCTTATAAAAGATGATTGAAGGAGGAACTGATGTGAAATTTGGAATTATTGGTTTAGGATACGTTGGATTGGCTACACTTTGTGGTTTGGCAAAAGCCGGTCATCACGTCATCGGGGTTGAAGCGGACGAAGAGAAGCTACGTCTTCTCATGAGTGGACACCCGCCATTCCATGAACCAGGCATGGCAGAGGTGTTGCAAGAGCACGCCGACCAGATCACCCTGACAAGCCGAATCGCGGATACGGAGCAGGTCGACTATTTGATTCTTGCGGTCGGGACACCGAGCAAGTCGGATGGAAGCTGTGACTTATCTTATATCGAAGCAGTCTTGTCGGAACTAAACACAAAGCATAAAATCGTCATTCGTAGCTCGGTCCCGCCCGGCATGACAGACTTACTGAACATCATGTATCCCTCTCATACGTTTGCGATCGTACCGGAATTTTTACAAGAAGGACGCGCGCTCGCAGATGTCATGAAACCACACCGTGTCGTCATCGGGTGTGTAAATCTCGAAGTTGCAGAAGACTTGGCAGGAATCTACGGCCGCCTTGGCGTTCCGCTCATCTGTACGACACCGATCAATGCAGAACTCATCAAATACGCCTCGAACGCCTTTTTGGCCACGAAAATCAGCTTCATGAACGACTTGTCACGTCTAGCCGATCAAGCTGGCGCTGATATTTCGACGATTGCGGACGGGATGGGACTCGATCCGCGAATCGGGCGTTCGTTCTTGAACGCGGGCATCGGGTACGGAGGTTCGTGCTTCCCGAAAGACATGAACGCACTCCTGCACGTCGCGAGTGAAAACGAGATCGACCTACGTGTCATCCGGGCGGCGACGAAAGTGAATGAGACGCAAATCGAGTACGTGCTCTCGAAATTGAACGTTGAACCGAACATGCGCGTGGCTATCCTTGGTTTGGCATTCAAACCAGGAACAGACGATATGCGAGATGCCCCATCGATTCTCCTCGCCCACCACATGGTGGCCCGTAACGTGGACGTCATCGGGTATGACCCGATTGCGACGTGGGACTATCCGCAAGCGACGACGGTCGAAGAGGCGCTGAAGGGAGCCGATTATGCCATTCTCGTCACAGAATGGGATGAGATCGTGAACTTGGCACCGAATGCTTTCAACGGCATGCGCCAGCGTCGATTGATCGATGCACGAAACGCATGGAAGTTCGCACGCGATCCGGGCGATGTATCATACGAAGGAATCGGACGGATGCAACGTCCGTCGAACACACCGACTTCAAACTAAAACTGTTCAGGACCGCTCATATAGGCGGTCCTGTTTTTGCGAGACGTGAATCTTTTGTAGCAGTCATGGCGTATAGAAAGGAGAGAAGGCGAGGCATATGTGGATTCTCATTCTAGCAGCAGGAATCGTCATCGCGTTAGGCTTCGCGGTTGACAGGCTCGGTTGGTATCACTTGATCTCTGGATACAATACAATGTCGAAAGAGAAACAGGAGCGGGTCGACATCAAAAAAGTGGCGCGACTGATTGCCTGGATGTGTTACGGGATTAGTGCGCTTTTTCTCATCATTGCGCTCATCGAACTGTCTGGTTGGAACGTTCCGCTCGAACCGTTCTTTCTCGCCCTGATGGTATTCATTGTCGGGATGCTTTGGCGGATGCAGCGCTATGACGGTAACATCTACGATGGAGCGGGGCGCTTGAGACCAGATGGGAAAAAATGTCTCATTCCGATCATCATCGTCTCTGTCGTCTTACTCGTCGGTGTGCCGGCGCTCATGTTTTGGTTCAGTCAACCGACTGAGGTGATCGTGACGGATGAGGCGATCGTGATTGAAGGCAGTTATGGTCGTGAGGTCCCGTTTGATGAAGTGGAAGACGTGACATGGACGACATTGCCGGATATCGCGCGTCGAACGAACGGAGCAGATACGGGAACACGTCTGACCGGACATTTTCGGACGGAAGCAGGGGAGGATGTGCTCCTCTTTATCGACCGTGATGTCGAGCCGATGATCCGACTCGATTGGTCAGACAAAACAATCTATCTCAATCAGTCTTCGGTTAAAGAAACGAGGCAGTTATATGAGGACATTCGTTCACACTAAAAAGGGACACTCAATGCGAGTGTCCCTTTTTGTTGACCCATGATTCGAATGAGGCTGCGTCCAGGGCGGGTGAGAAGTAGAAGCCCTGTCCGAGTTCGACTCCTTCACGAAGCATGCGTGACAGGTCGCTTTCGGTCTCAATCCCTTCGGCGAGAGCGGTCAGCTGTTGCTCGTTCGCGAAGCGAGAAACGGCACGTAAGAAGGACGTACTTTCTTTCGCCTTTCCACTCACATACATCCGGTCAATCTTCACTTCTTGAATCGGTAGGTGCCAAATCGCTTCGAATGAGGCGTATCCGGTCCCGAAGTCGTCGATTGATAGGCAATAACCAAGGTCGGAGATGTCTTCTAATCGTTCGAGTTCACTCGCATACGACATGATGTCCGAGGACTCGGTCAATTCAATCTTCAAGCGGTCAGGTAGCCACGGGTATACCTCAATCGAATCCCGAAGCTTCGCCACGATGGAAGGGTCGACCGAATGGGCCGACAAGTTGAACGACAAGGAGATGTCTTCAAATGAAGTCCCTTGCCATGCGACGAGCTGGGAAATCGTCTGATCGAGAATATTATGTGAGAGCCATAAGATTTGATCGGAACGTTCCGCGATGCGAATGAACTCGTTCGGTGGGATGACTCCGATGTCAGGATGTGTCCAACGAGCGAGCACTTCCGCGCCGACGACGCGACCGGTTTTCAATTCGACTTGCGGTTGATACGCGACCGTCAATTCTCCTTTTCGGATGGCGTCCGGAAGCGCTTGTTCAATCAATGCGGCGAGTTGCATCTGGGCTAAAATTTCCGAGTCATACCAAACCGAAGGGGTACGTGTCTCTTTGGCGTGCTGTAACGCCTTCATCGCCTTGAACAGACAATCGTTGTAAGTCGATTCCGTCTCAGTTGCCCCGATTTGAATATGCACATTTTGACGTTTATGGTTGATTGTCACTTCTGTCGGGAAGAGCTCCAACAGCTCGTGCTCATCCTCGTACGAGAAGCCTTTGACATACAGCATAAACGTGTCGTCTCGGTATCGACCGAAGAGATGTTGGGCATATTTCGAAAGACGGGACTCGACGGCGCGCGCAAACTCAATCATGAGCAAATCGGCATACGCAGGGTCGTACCAATCGACGAGATGATGATAGTCATGAATCCGGATAAGGACAAATGCACCGTCAATCTCTTGCTTTTCCCACTTGCGAATAAAACCGTATTCGTTATAGAGATTGGTCGCCAAGTCGAAACGGACGAGACGGTCGACCTTCCGTTCCCGTTCGACCCGGTCTGTCTCATCTTCGACGATGAGGTAATACGTCAACTTTTCCTCACGCTTGAGCGGCGTCAGTTTCACATTCAGATAACGGAGGTGTTCCCCTTTCAGATGAATGATGAACTGGGCACTCGTCCCATGTTCAGTCACACCTTCGAGCGCTTGTTCAAACAAACGGCGACCCGTCTCGGTGAACAATTGATTAATCTCATATAAGTTCCGATCACCGAAAAACTGTCGGAACATTTCGTTGCGCTCAATTAAATTATACGAGTCATCCATCAGTGCGATGGCGAGTCCCGTTTCAGAGAAGAGGGACGACCAACGTTCGTGATAGCGCACGAGATCTTGCGAACGATTTTCAAGTTCATGAACAGTCGAATGGACACTCGTGGCAATCTCGCGTAACTCGTCCTCGATCCCTCGGAAATCATGTGTTTTCGGAAACATCGCTTCGACAGGTTCTAGGCTAGGGTCGATGGCGAGTGCGCGTGCCTTGAGATGCGCCAAATCGTGATTGTAACGATTGCGTGTATAGTAGAGCAGGAATAAGAGTCCGAGAGATAAGAGCAACGTCACCACGAATGAAGTGGTGGCTAAGACTTGATAATGCTTACTTTCTTCTTGAAGCATCGTCTCAGAACTCGAACGGATGGAACGAAGGGCACCATAGGCGTCCTCGTAGACATTCGTTGAATTGACGTAACGAGCTTCTAGAGACGCCTCGCGATTCGCCATATTCGCAAAGGACTGCCCGCTTTCCGCCACGTCGATGACCGCTTTCGACTGCAGTGTCTCATTCGATTCAATGATGGTTTGAACAAGTTTTGCTTCGCCGACAATCATGTCCACGGTGTTTGTGAGTTGATCCGCATCAATCGGGTTACGGAAGAGGGCTTCACGATTCCGCATAAGAATCGATTGCATTCGCATGATAGCATCAGTCAGTTCGTATGCCGCATTCGATTGATTCGTTTGCTCGAGTGCTTGATATAGCCATCGTCGATTGATGGAACTGATGACATCGGTTGGGACCGCCTCGAACTGTTCTGCCTCGAGAATTTGATTCAACTCATTTGAAAACGTCTGTAGCGTCTCCCGTTCCCGTTCGTTCACACCGTCCTCAAAGTCGTTCAATAAACGCTCATTGTATTGGAGTGCCCGTTCTTTGTACGGTGTGGAGAGGAAGGATGTCGTCTGATTCGACTGCTCCTCATACCGGGTCGCCGCCTCGAACAGAGACACGTATGCTTCGACACCAGCTAGGTCTGCCGCTTGATTCAAATTCGTAATCGTCTGGTCGATGGCTTCTTGTTTTTCATGCCAATAAAAACTCGTGCCAAGTCCAAACAACAGGACACCGATGAGACAAGCAATCGCGAGCACCATCGTGTAGGTACGGTATGGAATTTTTGCAAAACGGGGTTGGCCCATCCGGCACCTCCTTTTTTCCTTCATCATACTTCCGAATTCGGGTCAGGCGATAAAAATCCTGCAAAACGAAAGAAAAACCCGACTTTTGTCGGGTTTTTTAGCGTGACCAAAGTCACGGTCGTTTATAACCGATTAAGCGTGACTGCCAATACGGTTCTTTACTGATTTGGTTGTATCCTAATCCGGATGAACCGGCATGGATGAACGTATCGGAATTGATCATGATACCCATGTGCGATGGTCCGGCGGTATATGTGTTTTCGAAGAAGACGAGGTCACCGGCCTGCGGGACGAATGACTTGGGCAATTGAGGTCCGAAATAAGCGCCACCCCAATAATTAGCCACGTTTGTCCGTGGGATGCTGACGCCGGATTGATTGAATACATAATAGATAAGTCCTGAGCAATCGAATCCACCATTTGCCGGGCTTGATGATGCCCATACGTACGGTGTGCCGACGAAGCGTTTTGCCACATCGATGGTCGAAAGCCTAGTAGCTTGGGCACTTTGCCCTTTGATTTCAGTGACGGCTGATTTTGCGACGAATCCTGATGCGAGACGATAGTGGGTCGATGTCTCTCCGATCACGTTCAAGAGTTCTCCCCGAAGTGTCGAGCCGACCGTGCTGCTCGACTCGTTCGCCTGTGACCGAATCGATGTCGGATAGTACGTATAATATGAATTCGAATCATAAGAACCTTCAACCCAAGACGGGCCGTCTGCCGAACCTTTCGGGACGGTTTTCACATAAGCCGAGGCGACAAATCCTACCGTATTCCCGTAATAGATTTGAAGCCAGCCTTTTGACGACTGGACGACGCGCAACGTCTGTCCTGCTTTGACACTCCCGATGATGGTCGCGCTCGTCGATGCGCTCGAACGTACGTTCAAGGACGGTGTGTTGACGATATAATCGACAGCCGCATTACCAGCACCGGCATCGCCTTCGTTCGGAGCCGGATTGCTCGGTGTCGTGGACGTCTGCTTCAAGTAACCGGCGCTCACGTATCCGGACTTCCCATTATACGTGACATAGTACCAACTGCCCGACTGTCTCGTCGCTTTGATGACGGTTCCGTTCGGGATAGTCGTGACGAGCGGATAACCGACGCCTGCACCTTGTCGAACGTTCAAGTTTGCCGTCGTAGTGAATTGTTGATTGATCGATTGTCCTGTACTCGGTGTTGTCGGTGTCGCCGCTCCTGATGTTGTTAAATATGTATTGGCGACATATCCTGTTTTCGACCCATACTTCACTTTCGACCATGACCCTTCGACAGATAAGACGGTCACGGTTTTGCCTTTTGGAATCGTGAGCAATACGGTCGTCTTCGTAGACTTCGACGAACGCAGATTCAAGTTGGCTTTCGTTTGAGCTGTAGTCGAGCTCGGTGTGACCGTTGTTGGTTTGTCGGTACTGCTAGACATAGATGCCTTTTGCAAATAGTCGTTATGCACCCATCCGGTCTGTCCACCGTAACTGACTTTTGTCCATGAACCGTTTGATTGAATCGACGTGAGCGTCGTACCTTTTGGAATCGTCAAGAGGACGCGATGCCATGTTCCGCCCGCGACGCGCATGTTCAATGCGTGTGTCGTCGTGACGCGGTTCGTACTCGCCGTGGTTAACGAGGAACCACCTGTCGCAGCAGAGGGACTGCCTGTGAGCTTTAGTTTTTGACCGATGCGAATGCTATCGGAAGAGAGACCGTTCAACGATTTAATCGTCGCAACGGACACATCATAGGACCGACTGATCGACCATAACGTATCACCCGAACGCACCGTATGTGTGCTCGCCGCTGCTGCTTCGTCTGCGTGGGCAAGCACGCTGACCGCTGCAAGTGCCGCGAATGAATAGGTGAGACCAGACTTTGGATTCATAGCGTCACATCCTTTCAAAGAGTGAGAACGAAACAATTCAACAAATGAAACAATACAAGTTCATTGTACGGTGAGAGGAAAAGGACAATCAATGGGACAAAGGGTCAATTCACACCACTTTCTTAAAAAGGAGGTCAATAATTTATAAATGGGAATAAATTCAAATTTTGTTTATTTAAAAACGAAGCAAGCATTGACTCTCTGTTGAATTTTGGAAAACGCTGTATCGGATGATTCATGCTATCATTAGGTCAAACTTAAATGGGTGAGGTAGCAGACTGATGATCGAGAACAACTTTTCAAACCGAGTATATCGTAAGCATCAAGAGAAACTGTTCGCGCTCGTACGGATGCCGATTGTAACGGAAGAAACGGTGCAGGAGGCAATTCTGTATATGTGTGAGATTGTCGCCGATATGTTGGCAGTCGATACAGTCTCGATCTGGCATTTTGATACATCGCATCGATCTATTTCATGTCAAGTCGCTTATTCTCACGAATCAGGGACACATCATCCGAAGTTGACGGTCCATCGTGAACTCGCGCCTGACTATTTTGATGCGCTTCAAACAGAGCGAATCCTTTCGTTTGAGGATGTTCGCAGTCATCCATGGGTGAAGGACTTGTACAAAGAGTACTTTGTAGAAGGAAAGCGTGTGTACTCCATGCTAGACGCTCCGATTTATGCAAACAATCGTGCCACAGGTGTGATTTGTTGCGAGACGTTTCTGCCTCGGGAGTGGAACTATCTTGAAGAATTGATTGTGAGTACACTTGCGGATTTTATTGCCATCCTGTACTTCCGGCTTGACCGGCAGCTTGTGGATGAACGGATTCATCAGTTAGCCTACACGGACGAACTGACAGGTTTGATGAACAAATATGCATTTGTCGAGGAAGTCGATCAATTACGTCAACAAGCGAGAGGGTTTTTAGGAGCAGTTTTATATATTCGAGCAGACGATTTTCGGTCTATTGAGGATGCGATTGGAACCGAAACATCGAATTTGATCGTGAAAGAAATGGCGAAACGACTACGAGCAGTAATCGATGAATCTAGGATGGCACGTACCTCGCAATCGGGATTTGTCATTTGGGTACCTTACGGGGAACGGAGGAAAATACGTTCGTTTGCAGAACATTTATGCGAGCAAGTGACGCGTGCGCCATATCGAGTCAATGAATTAGACGTTGTACTGACGACGAGCGCATTCATCTCCATTGAACATGAAAGTCGATCTACTTTGGATATGATTCATACAACACGTGTCGTTGCAGGTCAATCAGATGAGAAACGTGGGGTCATCAAGTTTTTTGAAGAGGCCATGGCGCAAGAAGCATCTGAGAGACTCTTGTTAGAGATGAATTTACGTACTGGTGTGATATCAGGTCAGTTTGAACTGTATTTCCAACCGAAAGTGAATGCTTCCTCAGGTAAACTGAAAGGGTTTGAAGGGTTGATGCGCTGGAATCACCCAGAGCGAGGTCTCGTGCCGCCGCTCGACTTCATTCCGCTTGCGGAATCAACGGGTGTCATCATCGACTTAGAGGAATGGGCGTTCGTGACCGCTTGTCGCCACCTCAAACGTTGGCATGAGCGGGGAGACCAGTATGAACTCGCCCTCAATTTATCGGCGCGTCACTTCTTATCCGAAGGGGTCGTCGAAAAGTTTGCCCAAATCGCACGGGAAGAAGGGGTCAGTACGAGTTATTTGACCTTAGAAATCACGGAAAGCGTCGGGATGGAGAACCAGAAACACGTCATCGATCGTTTTGTTGCATTCCGAGAAGAAGGTTTTTCCATCTCGATTGACGACTTCGGGACAGGGTTCTCGGCGTTCGTCTACTTGAAGCATTATCCGATTCATGAGATCAAAATCGATCGCCAGTTCATTCAAGTGACCGAGAATGACCCGACCGGCAACGTCATCGTCGAATCGATTGTCGATCTGGCACGTGGCTTGAATTTGAAGACGGTGTGCGAAGGCGTCGAGACGCTTGAACAGTGGAACGCGTTACGCGAACTCGGCTGTGACGAGATGCAAGGTTATTATTTCTCTAGACCGTTACCGCTTGAAGAACTTGAAGAATGGATTGTTGACTATACGACACAGAAAAGGGACGCCTGAGCGTCCCTTTTAGAATGGTATATATCAATATCTTTCACTCTTATAACTTACCTAAAGTTTAGATTGGGGACTCAAATACATATGAATAGCTCAACGCCACAACAGTCAACTCATGAAATTACTTTTTTTAGCCAATTCAAGAATTATATCTTGTTAGGGTTATTGGGAATTTTCTTGGGCTGCTTAGATCAATATGCGAGTAGTTCCCCTTTGATTGATTTTGATACTACACTTGAGTTTTGGCTATTCCTAGTGACATTAGTAGCTGTGTTTAGCAAGTCACGATTAAACGCTTCCATTCATTCAATTATTTTGCTTGTTTCCACAGTTTTAGCTTATTACCTAATGTTCTATTTGAACTTAGGATTCTTACCTTATCAACTATTTGGAATATGGCTAACTATCGCAGTCCTATCCTCTGTCTATGCGTTAATCATTTGGAATGCCGGTAAAAGAGGGATAGGCGCCGCTATTCTAGGTTCAATACCTACTGCCTTTCTATTCAAACAAGGCTACTATTTTCTTCCAGATCTCTTATTTAATACTGAAGCAGCTCAAGTACGTATTCACTACTTTGGTATCGATATTCAAAGTGGATTTAATCTTGTGACTGCGGTTGTGCTTTATTCAATATTTTTTAAGATAACAGAACGTCGAATCATTTTAACTGTTTCTACGGTTATCATATTCTTCATTTTTAAAGAAACTGGCATCCTGTCGTTTCTGCCTTTTTAAATATAAAAAGAAAAGCATCTACTTTATTCGCGTTGAAATGAAGTAGGTGCTTTTTGGTCTATAGTCTGCAAAGGACGCCTGAGCGTCCCTTTTGCTATGTCATGAATGTGATTCGAATTGTGGTGCCGTGTCCCGGTGCACTGTCGACTTCTATTTTCCCGCCGTGGGCTTCGATGATGTCCCGTGAGATGGCCATGCCGAGACCACTTCCGCGTGCGTCGTCTGTATTCGTGCCTCGGTAATAGCGTTCAAAGATATAAGGCAATTCGGATTCTGCAATCCCATTTCCATCATCTCCAATCGTCACGACGTCACCCTCGATGTGGACCGTCACGTGCACCGAATCGTCATTATGGAGAAGAGCATTATACAAGAAGTTGAGCAAGGCTCGCTTCATAAAGTGACGATCGAGCGAGACGGTCGCTGCTTGAGTCGCCTCAAACTCGATGTGACGCTCCCCAAAGCGAGAATCGTTCAACACGTCGATGACGAGCTCACGAACGAACGGCTCGAGGTTTGTCTCTTCGAGCGTAAGTGGGAAATCGCCGTGTTGCAGACGCATCGTCAAATTGAAATCGTCGAGCAGTTCCTTCATATACTTAGCCTGTCGTTCAATCACATGTACGTATTGTCTGTGCTCGGTGTCATCTAACGAATCATCATCAAGTAGTTCGGCGTAGCCTTGGATGGAGGCGAGCGGGGTCTTCAGGTCGTGCGATACGTTGCTCATCCACTCTTTTCGACGTTCTTCGAGTTCTTCGCGCTGACGTTCATACGTTTTAAGTGTCTGTGAGACGGCATTCAAATCATAGAAAACAGGACGGTAAATCCCTGACTGCTTCGGTTCGGTAGTCGAAAAATCACGTTGCTTCAGCTGTTGAATCCGTTCGGTCAAGCGATATACAGGGCGCGTCAATCGTGAACTGAACAATAAACCGATCAAGGCGGCGACAAGTAAATCGACAACGAGAATCCAGAAGAACGCCTTCGTGATATACGAAAGGACTGCCTGTTCGTCTAACATAAAGAGCACCCGACGCTCATTTGCCTCCGGCACACCGATGAGATAGCTGTACGATTCATACTCCCCGATGAAGTAGAGTCGGAGGTCATCATCCATATATTTATACATTTGAATCAATTCAATCGGAGAATAGGCGTCTGGTAATCCACTCGGGGCATCGACCTCGCTGACGACACGTCCCGTCTCATCTAAAAAGCGGACGAATGCACCCGTTTGGCGAAGAGCTTCCCGCCCGGCTTCTGACACAACGGGTTCACCGTCCTCAAGCGATACATAGGTGCTGAAATTTCGGGTGAAGGTCTCCCCGGCGTTGCTCTCGACATCATCCAGTCCCGTTCGGTCATTGATAAGGAGGCCGAATAAGATTGTAATGTTCAAGAAGACGACGAGCGCGACAATAAGGAGAATCGACAACAAATAGCGACCGGTCAGTTTCCATTTCATCATGATCGCTCCTTATACCATCAACCGATAGCCAAGTCCCTTGACCGTCTTGATATATGTCGGATCAGATGGATTCGGTTCGACCTTTTCACGGAGACGTCGGATGTGGACCATGACCGTGTTGTCGGATCCGAAGAATGACTCACCCCACACTTGCGTGAAGAGCGTCTCCTTGCTGAGAATCCGGTTCGGGTTGCGTAAAAAGCAGGCGAGAAGACCGACTTCTTTAGCCGTCAACTCCAATCGTTCCCCGTTCACATACACTTCCGTCTCGTCTTCATTCATTTGAAAGGGGCCGACGGTCGTCGTCTCGGGCATTGGTGCTTCCATCATTGAAACCCGTCGGAGCTGAGCCTTTACACGGAATGCCACTTCTTTTGGACTGAACGGCTTCGTGATGTAGTCATCTCCACCGATGGCGAGACCGAGTAGTTTATCGACCTCTTCCGATTTGGCAGAGAGAAAGAGGATCGGGATGTTGGACTGCGCTCGCATCTGTTGGCAGAGCTGATAGCCTTCTCCGTCAGGTAACATGACGTCTAAGATCGCCAAGTGAGGGCGGAACGTCTCGAAGACATCAAATCCGTCTTTCAATGTGTGAGCGATCCGAATCTCATGAAATCCTTCTTTTTCAAGCGCGCGTTGAATCAATATACATAAATCTTGTTCATCATCCACGATGAGAATCCGTGGCTGTTCCATCGTCATCACCTCTTTCTAAGCATATCACGTAAGGATTTTGTAAGGTACGCGTGAGTTGGAGTTAAGACAGAGGGCGTAATGTAAGGGACAGAAAGAGGTGCTGAACATGGAAACATTATTACAAGTAAAAGCGATTCAAAAGACATACGGGAAAGGGGACGCGACGTTTCGAGCGCTCGATGACGTCTCCTTCACCATTGAACATGGGGAGTTCGTTGGAATCATGGGGCCGTCCGGGGCCGGGAAATCGACGTTGCTCAACGTCCTCGCGACAATCGATACACCGACGTCGGGTGAGATTTTAGTCGAAGGCGATGACATTGCGGCGATGAATGAGGAGGCGCTTGCCGATTTCCGACGTGACCATCTTGGATTCATCTTTCAGGACTATAACTTGCTCGATTCATTGACGGTCCGGGAAAACATGTTGCTCCCGCTCGCCGTCTCGAAGACGCCGGTTCATGAGACACGCGCAAAGGTCGAACGGTTAGCGAAACGATTCGGACTCGAAGGGATCCTCGAGCAGTACCCGTATCAAATCTCAGGCGGACAGAAACAACGGACGGCTGTTTGTCGGGCGCTCATCTCGGACCCGAAACTCATCTTTGCCGATGAGCCGACTGGTGCGCTCGACTCGAAGTCGGCGACCGATCTCTTAGATACCCTCGCTCGGTTGAATGAAGCGGAGACGACCATCATGATGGTGACGCATGACGCCTTTGCCGCAAGTTTTTGCCGCCGAGTCCTCTATATTCAAGACGGACAGTTGAAGAAAGAGCTCATTCGCGGCAACGCCTCACGAGACGCATTCTACCAATCAATCCTCGAGGAGCTCGCGAAAGGCGGTGCAGTCGATGACGCTATTTGAGCTCGCTAAGAAAAACGTCGTACGGAATCTGTCGCGATACGCACTCTATGTCGGGACGACCATCTTTTCTATCGTCATCTACTTCACGTTCGCGACACTCAAGCACAGTCATGAAATCAGTGCGCTTGCGGAAACATCGCAAAAGATCAGCGGGTTGATGAGCACGTCGACGTTCATCCTCATGTTGTTCGTTGCTTTGTTTATCGCCTACTCGAACGCCTTCTTTTTGAGAGGACGTAAGCGAGAGGTCGGGCTCTACTCATTACTCGGGGTCCGAAAGAAACAGATTGGACTCTTGCTCTTGTTTGAGAATATCGTCATTGGAGCGGTGTCCTTGGTCGTTGGAATCGTGCTCGGCCTGTTCGGGTCGAATGCGCTTTTGCAACTGTTGATGCGATTGATGGACAGTGACTTGAACATCGGATTCGCTTTCTCTGCGTCGGCATTCATCGAGACGTTCCTTATCTTTCTTGCTATTTTCCTTTTCACATCATTCCAAGGGTACCGCGTCATCTATCGCTTCAAGTTGATTGACCTGTTTCATGCGGATAAGAGTGGGGAAAGTGTTCCGACGGCGAAAGGATGGGTCGCACTCACAGGTGTGCTCACAATTGGAGCGGCGTACTGGCTCGCGCTTCAGGATCTGATGACGTCATCGCTATGGCGAATGCTCGGACTCGCGATGCCGCTTCTCATTATCGGATTGAGTGTCATCGGGTCTGCGCTTCTCTTTCACAGTGTCTTGATTTTTGCATTGACATGGTTGAAAGGGAACGAACGCTGGTCGTGGAAACGACTCAATTTGTTGACGACGTCACAGCTCCTCTATCGCATTCGCGGGAACGCGAAGACGCTCACGTTGATCAGCATCATCAGCGCGACAGCAATCACGGCAGGAGGTGCCATCTTTAGCGTCTACTACTACGCGGAAGAGAATGTCGCCTCTTATACACCATACACGTATGCCTGGAAAGGGGATGCGGTCGAGGTGAACGGAGCGACGTTCGAATCAAGTGTCGAACAAAAGACGATTCGGACGGAAGCGCAATACGGAGAGCGTGAGCTCGGGGTCATCGATGAATCGACATATCGCCATCTTCTGCAAGGTCTCGGCGTGGCAGAGCCGGCACCGTTCAGACAGGATGAGGTCGTATGGGTCGACCCGTTCTATGACGAACGTTACTCGGAGAATCTTGAATCGGTCGAACTGTCAGGACAGACGGTTGACGTGTCGACGCGTCTTGAAGAATCACCGCTCAACGTGATGACGTTCGGTGGGTCGTTCCTCGTCGTCGCCGACGACATGTTCAAAACGATGACGGAGCCGAGCGAGACGTATCACGTTGCCCTCACGGAGTCGTTCAAAGATCAGCGCGAACAATCTGAGCGTCTAGCGGGACTCGGGCTTGAATCGTTCTCGAGTGCACCGGACGTGTACGCCGAGACGATGGCAATGAACGGGGCGCTCCTCTTTGTCGGAACATTCCTTGGGCTCGTCTTTCTCGTTGCAACAGGTAGCGTCATTTACTTCAAGACGATGACGGAGGCAGAGGATGACCGGGCGAAGTATGCGATATTACAGAAAATCGGGATATCCGATCGGGACGTGCGCCGGACGGTGCGCCAACAGATCATCGTCGTATTTCTCGCCCCGTTCGCGCTCGGGATTCTTCATGCGACCGTGGCGCTCATCGCGTTTTCAAACTTGTTGAGCATGAATTTCACGATACCGGTTCTCGCGTGGATGGGCGTCTATACGACCATTTATGCGGTCTATTATGGCATCACAGTTCGCCGCTTTATGACGGCGGTTCGGTAAGGAGAGAAAAATATGAAAAAATGGATTGGAATTGCAATTGTTGCGATTGTATTGGTCGTTGGATTAACGCAGGTGGATTGGAATCGAATTGGGAAGGATAACCTTTTCGTTGAAATCGGAGGAGCGACGGATGTAGAAGAGACGACGCTCGAGAACGGCGACGTGATGAAGCGTTACATTTATACACAATCCGCGTTCACGGAGGAAGGTGACCAGAAAGAAGTCACCTTTACCGCCGGGAAAGAACTTCGGGAGGGGGCGTTCTTACGTCTTTATGTCAAAGATGAAGATACCGTGACTTCGTACGACGAAGTGAAACGGGAAGAGCTTCCTCGTCCAGTCATTGAGAAGTTGTAAGAAAAAAATCATTCGTCACGAACATCATGACGAATGATTTTTTTTTTGCCTACTCAGACGAGAGGAGTTTCCTAGGCATGAAGTTCAAGTTTGAGTATGTACGTTAGTTCATGATGCGCCAATTCAGAGAAGTTTGTTTTCTTCACATGTGTTCGTGGACGCAATCCGCATTCCAGTGCGATGTCGACAATGGTACGAATCTGATTTTCCGTATAGAATCGCTTCCGGCCGAACGTAAATGGGGTCGGTGGCAAGACGCCATCTGTTTCCCATTTGATCAATTGCTGTTGGCTGCGTGGGATGCCGGCCACGCTAAAGGCGCGACTCAATTCTTTGAGCGGATAGACCATTAGATGCTGCTCTTTATACGAAATTAGTTTTCCCTGTTCCGGTCGGTATGTATCCCATTCGGTCGCTGAAAACGTCAGGTCGGCTTGGTCGAAGTCGTGTTGAGCGGAAGGAATTGAGGCAAAGCTTGCGAGGTCTAGGCTGTTCATCGTGTATGTCTCCTTCTTCAAGACTGACTAGTGAAATTCAAAAAAATGCCCTCCTACGTATCGTACCCCATTTACAAGAATTTAACTTACAGTTTTTTCAAATGTGGGGAATAAATCATGGTACTTTTGACGTATTTTTGAATGCTGTCTGCCGAAGATTAAGATACCCTACTTAATATGAAAACTCAAGAAAGTAGACAGAAATTGAAAAATGAATAAATATTCAGATAGTTTAGGACTATCGTCACTTATTGTTATAGAAAAATAGAATGAGCACTTTGACCTTGTAAGCGGTTAATAAGGACGAAGGAGGTGAGACAAATGGCAGCATATCGAGAAACGGCGACGATGCTTTATTTGGACACCCGACGACAACTCGACGGCAAAGAGAAAAAGCAACTCGTCCGCTATGGACCGCTTGGAAGTCGGATGGATGAGGCACGGATGAAACAGTTTGGTGACTTGATCAAGGCACTGATTGATGTGGAATCCGCCAACTACGTCGTGGCCCAAGAATTTCTAGTGTATTAACAGGGAGGACTTATGAAAAACCTCACTCGTCCCGCTGCCAATCCTCGGCACGATGAGAAGGTGGTCACATGAGTTGGCCCGAACTCATCTCAAATTTGGGGTTCCCTATCGTTGTCTCGCTCTATTTGCTTCATCGGATTGAGACGAAGCTCGATCGTATGATCCAGCTGCTCGAACGGATGGATACCTCGACCGCATCAGAAACCTAATCCCCTATTGAAAGGAGCCATCCCCCATGGCTGTCTTAACAGAGAAGAAAGCAACGTTCGTTTTGACGACGCATCATGACGTACAAACAGCGAAACCGACGAAAAAAGCACAACGGTTCGGCCCGATTCGTGCCGACCTGACGGCAGATACGATTGATGTGTTCGGTCGTCTCTTGATTGATCTCGTCATTCAAGAGGGAGCAGACCTCGGCATCGTCCGTGAATACGATTTAGTCTAACCCACATCTTAAGGAGGAGAATAACCCATGACTGACACAAAACTTGAAATCTCATTTTTAGATGCATTCCACAAGGTCGTACGCTTCCGCTTGAATAACGTGAAACAACCGGTCGACGCCCAGAAAGTAGAAGCGCTTGCTGACTTCATGGTCGCCAACGATCCGCTCGCAAAGAACGTGATGGAGTGGACCGAAATCAAGATGATTGAAGGTACGCAGACCGTATTAAGTGAGAAGTAATTGATTGAAAGGTGACTCTTGCAGTTTGAGTCACCTTTTTTAAGTTTGGTCAATTCTCTTCATTATTTTCTGAAAATTGTCGATAGTATAGGAAACACTGCATGATTGAGAGGGGAATACATAGATGGCATGGAAATCAACATGGTCTAAGGCATTGAGCCGGATCAAACGAAAACCGACATGGACGTGGAAACCGACACTCAAATGGAAGCGCGGAGAGAAGCGTGAACGCACGACATCTTTCGGGGCGAACATCGGGAAGAATTTAACGATTCGTCAAAAATTATGGGGGCTCGTCATCATATCGCTCGTCATGGTCATTGGCGTCGGTGGTTACGCACTGTTTTCAATGAGTGACGCGAACCGTCAAGCGGACGATATCGTCAACAATTGGAATAAAGGGCTCGATTACGCTCACGAACTCAACACACTCGCCGCGAACTATCGAACACTCGAGCTCGATCACATCGTGACGGAGGATGCGGCACAAAAAGAAGAACTGATGACACGGATGAAAGAGATTCGTGACGAGATCAATACGATTGCACCGAAGTATGAAGGACGAGCCGTGAACGCAGAAGACAAGGAACTCTTTACGAATTTCTCGCGTCAATGGGAGATGTATCAACGCGTCTCGGACAACATGTTGACGTTCAGCTCAACGGGTAACACAGGGATGGCCCGCTCATACTATGATGCGCAGTCCAAATCTACATATGACAACTTCACACAAAAACTAGCGGACCTTGTCGACTACAACTCGGAAGGGTCGCAACGTGTCGGACAAAACATGGAAAGTGAATTCATGAAGTCTCTTATGGCATTGATTGCCGTGACGGTCGGGGCCGTGGTGATTCTCTTATTCCTCGGACTCAGCCTGTTACGCTCGATTATTCGACCGATGCAAACGCTCCAGACACGCTTTGATGAACTCGCGACACAAGGTGGCGACTTGACGATGACGATTCCGGTCACGTCGAATGATGAGATTGCACAAGTCAGTCGTTCGTTCAACACGTTCCTCGCCACACTTCGTGAAATCATGATCGATGTCGATGAGACGGCGAAAGTCGTCCTCTCGTCTTCAAAAGACGTATCCGCTGAAGTGACACGACTCAGTCACTATATGGAAGAGACGTCGGGTACGGTCGAAGAATTGACGGCCGGGATGGAAGAAACGGCAGCCTCTTCACAAGAAATGAGCGCTTCGACGACCGAGATGGGAAGTTCAATCGATTCAATCGTCGACTTATCCAATGAGAGTGCCGAAACAGCAAATCGTGTTGAGACACGAGCACACGAGATGCGGGAACAAGCTGTCGTCTCGAAAACAGAAGCCGTGGCGATTATCGAGAAGAAACAAGTCGAACTCGCGGAAGCCATCAAAGGAGCCCAGTCGGTTGAAGAGATTCGGGTCTTGACGACGGCCATTCTCGCGATTGCTGACCAGACGAACTTGCTCGCCTTGAACGCATCGATTGAAGCGGCACGGGCAGGGGAAGCGGGTCGCGGCTTCGCGGTCGTCGCATCCGAGATTCGCAAATTGGCGGAAAACTCACGTCAGACGGTCAACGAGATTCGCGACGTGTCGAACACGGTGATCGATTCGGTCGAACGACTCAACACGAGCTCGGCAGACATGTTGACGTTCCTCAACACGAAAGTCATGGCCGACTACGACCGTCTCGAAGATGCCGCAACGCAATATGAACAGGATGCGACGGTGTTCGGTGAGACGGCGAAGACGTTCGAAGGTAATGCGCTTCAACTTCGCCATATGACGGACAACATTCTTGGGGTCATCCAGGAAGTGGCGACGACCGTGACAGAGGGCGCGGACGGTACGCAGTCCATCTCAGAGAAAGTCCAACTTTCGGTCGAGCGTTTCAACGACGTTCAGGCGAAGATGGGCGAAACGGAAAAACGGGCGACCGAACTCTCGAATCGCGTGGCGCAATTCAAACTATAAGCAAGTCTCAGAACCAGGCAGATGTCTGGTTCTTTTTTTATGTATGCCTCGGAAAATAAAAAGATAGGTCAATACGTAAATGAATTTCAAATTATTGGTACAAATTAGGCTGTTGCGTCCGATATAAAAATGGCAGTACATAAAACAGAAAGAAAAAGAGGTGGAAGAGGAGAGGTCTCCTCGTAGTACGTGAAAAAGATGTGGAACACATGGACGTTATCAAGAAAAATCATGGCAAGTGTCGGCTTGATCCTGATTCTGACATTGGTCGGGATGGCCTATAATCTGTGGACGCTCGATCGGATGACGAGTCAGTATGAACAGATGATCTCAAATGATGTCATGAAGATGAAAGCGGCGGACGATTTGGCGCTCGGGATGGTGCGCCAGGCGTATGGGGTTCGTGGGTATGTGCTCGTACAAGACGATGAACGGAAACAACAAATCACTCGTGGTGGAGAAGAGAAGAAAGCCGCCATCGAATCGTTGATCGAACTCGCGGACAACGAGTCCGAACGAAAAGAATTTGAATCGTTACTCGAATATGCGACTGGATATGACGAGTTGGCGACTCAAGCCATCACGGCAATCGACTCAAAAGATCAAGAAGCGATTGATCGTTTGACACTACGTCTCATGCCAGACGTGACGAAATCGATCGCATCGACCGGAGACGCATTGCAGGCCGAGACGGAAGAGAAGATGTTGGCGATGCAGATGGAGCTCCAAGAAGCGAGTCAGCGTGCCTTCTGGTACTCGGTCTTCATCGCCATCGTCAGTTTCGTCCTGACGATGGGCGCCGGATATGCCATCAGCCGTATGGTGACGACACCGCTCCGTTTCTTAGCGAAAGAAGTAGAAGTAGTCGCGGAAGGTGATTTGACACGTGAGGATCTTCAGGCGCTCACACAAGATGAAATCGGACAATTGATGACCGGCTTCAACCGCATGAAGGGTAATTTGCGCGAACTCATTGACCGCGTCACCCAAAACGCACAGGAAATCACAGCACAATCAGAAGAACTGTATGCGAGTACGGAAGAGATGGCGTCACAGACGGAGGAAACGACACGTCTCATCGACCGAGTCGTGGAAGAAACGGTCGCGCAGGCGAAAGAAGCGACTGGAACATCTCAAGCGGTGGCTGCTGCCGATGAAGGCATCGGTCGTATCGCTGGATCGATTGGCTCGATTGACGATGATGTGTCACAGAGTTTGAAGCTCGCCGAAGAAGGTGGTGCGACGATGGCTCAGGCGAAAGACGAGGTGCTCGCACTGGAGCGGGAGACACGTCTGACGGGAGAATCGATTTCGGCATTGAAGCAACAGTCTGACGAGATCGCCCTTATTACCGAGGTCATTCAATCGATCACCGACCAGACAAACTTGTTGGCATTGAACGCGGCCATCGAAGCGGCACGTGCCGGTGAGCAAGGAAAAGGGTTCGCCGTCGTTGCAGAAGAAGTGCGTAAACTTGCCGAGCAGTCGAAGCAGTCGGCGACACAGATCGCCGGGTTGATCGAGTCGATTCAGACACAGTCGAACGCCGTTCTCGACCAACACGTCGTCAGTGCGAAACGCGTCGAGACGAACACGTTGTTGCTCGAACGAGCGACACGCGCGTTCGAACAGATTGTCAGTCAGCTCGAGACATCAGTCGATAATACGTCACATATCCGCATCGCCTCGCATGAGATTGCGGAGACGACGAAACAAGTCGCAACGTCCTCTCTTCAAATGTCACAAGACAGTGAAGGGATGGCCGACACGATGCGTACGGTCGGTGAGACGGCTGACGCCCAACTCGCGATGATTCAAGAATTGAACGGTGTCGCCGAATCACTCGGCAATATGACGAGTGACCTGCAGACACTGATTGGTCGATTCACGACATAAGTTGAAAGCCCTGTCTCCCTGGAGTCAGGGCTTTTCGTTCACATCGGAACGATTCGCGATGAAGAAAGTGGGGAATCAACAACAAGGTAAACGACAAAAAGGAGTGGATTATATGAAGTATACGGTCATTACAGGAGCCAGTTCAGGTATCGGGTATGAGACAGCGAAGTTGCTCGCTGAAAAGGGAAAGTCGCTCGTGCTCGTCGCAAGACGAAAAGAAGAGTTGGAGTCGTTACGCGATGAAATCAAATCGATCTCGTCTGACAGTGACGTCATCATCAAATCGACCGACCTATCATATAGCGAGAACGTGTACGGATTATATGAATCGCTTGCGGACCTCGATATCGAAACGTGGATCAACAATGCAGGATTTGGGGATGCAGATCTCATCAAGGACGTCGACCTTGGTAAAATCGAGAACATGATTCGTCTGAATATCGAAGCGCTCACCGTCTTATCGAGTCTATACGTCCGAGATTATCATGACGTCGAAGGGGCGCAACTGTTGAACGTGTCGTCTGTCGGGGGCTATCGGATCGTCCCGAACTCGGTCACGTATTGTGCGACGAAGTTCTTCGTGAGTGCGTATACGGAAGGGCTCGCGCAAGAGTTGAAGCAGAGCGGGGCCAAGCTTCGGGCGAAAGTACTCGCACCGGCTGCAACCGAAACGAGTTTCGCAGACCGGGCTCGCGATACGGAAGGGTTCGACTATAGCGAGAACGTCGCAAAGTATCACACGGCGCGCGAGATGGCAGAATTCCTATGGGAGTTACTTGAAGGCGACGAAGTCGTCGGGATTGTCGATCCGGAGGACTACTCGTTCAGCCTGCGCGGACCGATTAAACCGTATGCCGGATAAACAAAAACATCACGCCGCGCTGAACTGCTCCCCGTCAAGTAGACAGGGCTCAAGCCGTTTAGTCGTTTCTGAAAACGATCGTGGTTGTAGAACGATATGTAGGTCTCGATGGCCGATGTGAGTTCGCTATATGCTTGGAACTCACGCAAGTAGTACATCTCCACTTTCAAGGTGCCCCAAAAACTCTCGATCGGCGCATTGTCGATGCAACGTCCGACCCGGGACATGCTTCGGGTCATGCCCGCGTCTTCTACCATCCGTTTGAACCCTCTCAAGGTATATTGGAACCCTTGGTCGCTATGGATCATCGGACGTGCTCCTGTACGGAGCCCCGCGATGGCTGGCATCATCGTATGGAACACGAGCCCGTTGTTGTTGGACCTCCCGATGCGATAGGCGACGATTGAGCCGTCATACAGGTCGATGATCGCGCTCAGGTAGGCCTTCTTCCCGGCGCCGTATTTGAACTCGGTGACGTCGGTGCACCATTTCTCGTCTGGCCGGGATGCACTGAATTCTCGGTTCATCAGGTTCTCGGCCACATGTTGTGGCGTTGATTTCTTATGTCTCTTCCGCTTCCGGCGGATGATCGATTGGATCCCATGGATATGCATCAAGCGATAGATCCGCTTTTCATTAAACGGGGACAGGCTCTGTTGCCGGCGCAGCCGATTGATGGTCACCGTGATCCGACGGTACCCGTATGTGCCGTTCGCCTGGTCATAGAGTAGACGAATGTCCTCCAGAAGCTTCTCGTTCTCTTCTTGACGCACCGGTATGGTACGATTCAACCATTTGTAATAGGCCGCCCGTGAGATGCCGGCGACTCGACAGAGGAGCACGATCGAAAGGGCCTCCTCTTCGTTTAATTCTTTGATGGCGATATATCGTTGCTGTAGCCGTACCTGGCTGATCACGACATCCTCTCGATTTCCTCTAACTTTTTTAGGAACAAGATGTCCGCACGAAGAAGTTCGTTCTCAAGCTCCATTTGCTGGATACGGCGCTTAAGCTTCTCTTCTTCGCTTAGTTCGTCCTCTGGCTTCGTACGCCCACGGCGGTCCACGAGCGCCTCTGCCCCGCCCGTGTCATACTTTTTGATCCAGCCATAGACCTGGGCATAGGAGACCTGAAATTGTTCCGCGGTCTGCTGGTAGTTGCGTCCATTCTCCAAACAATATTTCACGATCTCAAGGCGCTCTTCGAATGTAGTTTTTCTTCCTTTTGTCATAGCTCGATCCATTCCTTTTCTCGAATCTGTTAACTCGCTATGACTAGTATACTTCTTAATCCATTTACGAAGAACAGACCAATTACTGATCTGATACTTGGAGAGTACCTTCATTCTAGTGAACCCATCGAGATAGTCGCGGACGGCCGCGATTTTCAGTTCCTTGGTGTAAGATTTCCATGCCTTCGATTCCTTCAACGCATCGATCCCACCGGTATCGAATTTCACTTTCCACACCTGGAGGGTGTGCCTAGAGACGCCATGAGCCCCCATGATTTCCTTCCAAGTATATGTTTCTTCTTCCATCATGCGCAGCGCACTCAATTTTTGTTCGATCGTATGCCGACTTCTCGCCATAAAAAACACTCCCCAATAGATAAACAGATTTTTTATTTCATCTGTCTACCTATTGGGGAGCATATCACGCTGGCGTGATGTTTTTTCATGACGTCGGTACAGAGTAACCACCCGTGAAGCGGTGTGTCAGGCGACGTGTCCAGTAACGCAACCGAAGGCGCCACACATAGAGCTGAGACGTGTTCGGAAGAATGACGTTGTCGACGTATTCCGCGAACATGTGACGGAACATCCGCTCTTCACTGCGGTCATAAGTCGCACTCCACATCCCGTGATTCTCGACTTCTAAGAGCATCCAAATCATCTCGTCGGTAAGCGGGTCATCGTCCTTCAACTCGGCCGTCAGTGCAGCGAAACGATGGCTACACATAGACGCGTATAAGGAATGGGCATGCGGGTCATGTGGGTTTAATGTTAAGTAACCGCTCGAAGTTTTCATCAGTTCATTGACCATATCGAGCGGAATGTCGTCATACACTTGGAAAAATTCGAGCAACATCGGGACGGTGTCCGGACCAAATCCGGCAAGCCGGACATAGTTCATGATATGAAGACCGGCCTCGCCATGGAATTTGCGGTCGAAGTAGTGGACGGCAAGGGCGCGATGCATGATTGGGACATCCGGATAGCGTTCGACGCCACGGAGAAAGTGTTGTTCAGCCTCGAACGTGAACCCGGTGTCTTCACTGACAAATCCTTTTAACATATGAAGAATGTAGTGGTCACCGAGCGAACTCGCTTTCTCGAGCCACGGTTTGGCCGAATCGGTGTCACCTTCTCGAATATATGGATAAGCACGCATCGCCGGGAAGAATGGGTCGTCCGGGAACGCGGTCTCGCCCCGTGTCGCCATGTCATTGATGGCTTCAGCGTTATAAGCTTCCGTTAATTCTGCGAGGAGCATCATCTCAAGGAACGTGCGCTGGAACTCTGGGGTGTTTAAATCGATGGTTTGTGTCATAGGGTGTCCTCCTCACAAGTACTGGTGTCGCTCTATTATACTTGTTCTTGTAACAGGCGAGTAGCATCTTTTGCAAAAACGGGAAATGGAAAGTAAAGACTGGAAAGGAGGGGGAAGGCATGGCGACGTTCACTGGATATGTCGCAGAGGTGATGGAGGAAAAAATCCGCGTCACGCCGACGCGGGAAGCGGAACCGTTTGATGGCATCGTGTTTCATGTAGCGAGACCTCTTTTGGACGAGACACCGCTTCTCGTCGGGCAACAGGTTCGAGTCGAGCATGATGAACGGTTGACACGCTCCTTGCCACCGCAAGCGACGGCACGTCAGGTCGATGTGTTATGATGAGGACGAGGTGAATGACATGGGACAACGGAACTTTCTATGGCTTGGAGCCGTCGTCGGCTTCAGTGCCCTCGTCGTCTGGTTATTGCAAGACGCGCTCCCGTTCTGGGCGCTGTCGATTCTATTACTCGGACTAGGAGCGGTGCTCGGCAATCTCCAACGACGTTTCACACGTGACGAATAACAAGCACTCCATCATTCGGATGGAGTGCTTGTGTCGTTTTCTTCTTCATTTATGTTTTCTTCAGTGTCCGGATCGTCTTAGACGATGGAGCCCTCATCCCCGTCTGGTTCGAGCGTCGTCGGTTCTTCTGGCTCCGCTGGCTCTTCCGGTTCGCTCGGTTCCTCCGGCTCAGTCACCGGAGGATCGTCTTCAATCGGCTCTTCCGTTTCCGGTGGGTCCGTCGGTTCCTCTGGTTCACTTGGCGGTTCCGCAGGCTCTTCCGGCGTCACTTCCGGTGTCGTCGGTTCGGGCTCTTCCACAACTTCCTCTTCGACTTCTTCCTCGACCGGCGCCTCCGGTTCAGTGGCCGGTGGGATTTCAGGTTGCGCCTCGGGAATAGGGGGTGCTTCCGGAACGACGACCGGTTCTTCTGTCAAATCTGGTTTGATCGGTTCGATCGGTGCGAGTTCGATAGGTGGCGGTGCCGGTGCATCTTTTGCGATGAACGTCCGGATGTCTTGCTCAAATAGTGCGGTCGGCAAGGCGATTCCACGCAAATGGATGGCGACGACTCGCCCGGATGCTGAAAGGAGCGGACTGCCATACGCATGACGAGGCAATTCAAAGTTTCGGCTATAGCCGTTCTCGGCGAATGTGACCGTACCGTTGATGCGTTCTTGCATCGTCAAGGTGATCAACGTCTCATCCTCTGCGGCGATTGCTTGCGTGAGTGTGTATGGTGTGTTCTCCGTCTCTTCGATTCGAATGACAGCAATGAGCTTCGTCCGACCGACGACGGTGCCGGAGACGGCCTGCCCTTCATGGTACATGATGATATTCGTCAATCCAGCCACATTCGAGGCCGCTGTGACGACATCGCGTGAACTCACCAAAAATCCCGTCCCGTAACTGACGGTGAAGAGGCTATCTTGTAGTGCGGCGAAGTCGACCGGTGTCGCTTCGTCAGCGGAGACCGTATCTTCCCCAATCGGCATGTTGACCTGATCGGCGAGCGAGTCGGTCGAACGTAGCATGTCCGTGAAATAGGCGTTTCCAATGAAGGTGACAAAGGCAATGAGTGCGATAGCGAATGGGGTGGCAAATAACCAAATCGTGCGACGTGAGCGGCGGCCGCACGTCGGACAGACCGTTTTCGATCGTGTCTTCTTTCCGCAGTGGGGACAAGTCACGGGGGCACCTTCTTTCTATAAAGTTCGATGCTATGCTTATTCCTTCATTTGGAAAGAGGTAAACAAATATTTTGGAGGGGTCACACATTTTAAGTCACATGATAAAATCTTCAAAAGATATAGGGGGAAATCCAATGAAATTCATCATCTTATTTGGTCCGCAAGCCGTCGGCAAGATGACGGTCGGGCAGGCGCTCGCCGACAAAACCGGACTGAAATTATTCCATAATCATATGACGATCGACCTCGTCGGACCGTTCTTCAATTACGGGACGCCGGAAGGGAAGCGACTCGTCCAACACTTTCGTCAAGAACTGTTCGAGGCGGTCGCCAAGAGTGATCTACCCGGCATGATTTTCACGTTCGTCTGGGCGTTTGACATGCAGGAGGACTGGGATTACGTGAAGAAAGTGACGGATTTGTTCGAGTCACACGGGGCGGACATCTACTATGTCGAGCTCGAGGCTGAGATGGAAGAGCGGCTCGTGCGCAATACGACGGAGAACCGCCTCACGCATAAACCGTCGAAGCGCGACATCGCTTGGTCCGAGGCAGAACTGAAACAGACGGCGACGATGTATCGATTGAACTCACGTCCCGGGGAGTTAGACGTCGAGCATTATCTCCGGATCGATAACACGAACTTAAGTCCAGAGGAGACAGCGGCACAGATTCAACAAGCATTTGACCTATGAAAAAGCGAGTCCCCGTCAAAGGGAACTCGCTTTTCTCATGCCCACCATTCGGGGCGTTCATAGTCGACCAACACCTGTTTTTCGAGGAGGCGTGGTACAAGGTATGAGGTGACGTTCGGAAGACGATCATCGAGGTCGGCCGGATGGACCATCACTTCGATGGATCGTCCTGGTTCGATGGCATCGAGCGTCGCATGGGAGACGCCATCCGCGTAGAACTGATCACTGAACCGTTCGGTCACCCACAAGTCTCGGCGTGACCCGAGCGTCGTTAAGGCCCGAAACGTCGTGTCGTATTCTTCAGCGAGACGAATGATGACGTCGTGCAGGACCGGCCAACCGTGAATGTGATGGTGGCTGTCGAGATGGTCGAGTGGAAGTCCTGTCGCAAGGAACGCCTCGATTTGGGCTTTCCACTCCAAATAGACGAGTTCCGGGTCAGGCGAGTCTTCAGTCATGAAGCGGCTCGTGTAGCGGAACGTACCATCTTCTTTCGTGAGGGGAGCACTCGTGTCGGCGAGCGGTTTGCCCCAAGACAAGACGAGATGGACCCCGACACGGAGCGACGGATGTTGTTTCGCGAGTCGGACCGCTTCCTCGACGGCATACCCGTTCATGATCATCGTCGCCGAATTGACGATTCCATTCACGTGACTGTCGAGTGTGCCGGCGTTCACACCCGTCGTCAAGCCAAAGTCATCGGCGTTGACGAGGACGAACGTTTTAAGCATTGACGAGACCGAGTGCCTGGTCGAGGACCAGGTCGCCTTTCATCATCCCATACGCCATGTTATCGATGACCGCGACCGGGACGTCGACGGACGACTTGATTTTGCCTTCGAGGTAGCGGACTTGTGGTCCGATCAAGATGACGTCGACGTTCGACTGTTCTTTCAAGCGCGACTCCGGAATCGCGTCAATGGATGCGTCGAGTCCGCGTGCGGCAGCTTCCTTCCGCATTTTTTCCACTAAAATTGATGTCGACATTCCTGCCGAGCAGACGAGTAAGATGTTCATGTCGTTTCCTCCAATCGATTCAAACGGGTGATCATGTCAATCATTTCGACAGCGAGCTCTTTCACGGTCATCGCCGTCATAAGATGGTCTTGTGCGTGGACGAGGAGGACGCTCATGTCGCTCGTCGTCCCCCGTGCCTCTTCTTGTAACAGCTCCGTTTGTAGCTTGTGTGCGTCCAAGAAGGCCGCGTCGGCTTCTTTCAACTTTGCCGCCGCTTCGTCCGCTTCACCGCGTTTCGCGGCAGCGATAGCCTCGAATGCAGATGAGCGTGCATTTCCGGCATGTAAGATAATCATAAACGAGAGTTCTTGGATGGTTTCGGTTTTCACGAAATCTTTTCTCCTTCCTCAGTAGCAGCTTTGTTTTTATTGATTTCGGCTGTCATCGCCTTCGCTCCTGCCATGACGAATGGAATATACATCGCTGTCGCAATCGACAAGTTGACGATTTGGAGCAAGACGCCGCGAACGCTACCGCCCGTGACCAAATAGCCACTTATGATTGGTGGCGTTGTCCAAGGGACAATGGCGACTGTCTTGGGAACCATGCCTGTCGAGAGCGCGACATAAGAGACGATGGTGAGCGTGACCGGCACTAAGATGAACGGTACGAGCATGATCGGGTTCAATACGATTGGAAGACCGAAGATGACCGGTTCGTTGATGTTAAAGAGACTGGCTGGTGTCGACAGTTTTGCCACTTGGTGATACGGGTGATTCCGTTGTTTGCGGACGACGATGAAGATCGCGAGTAAGAGCGCGAACGTCGTACCCGATCCACCCATGAAGACGAACGCATCCAAGAACGGTTTTGTGACCGTGTACGGTACATCAAACGCTGACGTTCCGGCTTGGAAGGCAGCCAAGTTTTGCTCGATGAGCGGGAGATACACCGGTTCGATGACCGAGCCGATGATGTTCGTCCCGTGAAGCCCGAAGAACCAAAGAATGTGGTTCAAGAAGGCGATGAGCAAGGCAGCCGGGAGTGAGTCGCCGAATCCTTGGAGCGGTTGTTGGATCGCTTTAAAGATGACTTCAAATACACTGAGTTCGACGACGAGCGTCATGAAGAGCTGGAATCCTGCGACAACCGTCAAGATGATCATTGATGGGATGAGCGCTTGGAATGAACGTGTGACCCCACCTGGTACACCTTCTGGCATCTTGATCGTCAGTTTCGTATTGATGAGGTAGCGGAACATTTCTGTAACGACAATCGATACGATGATGGCGACGAAGAGACCTTGTGCGCCGAGCCATGCGAAGTTGAGACCCCAGTCAGCAGTGACCGGTACGAGCATGATGTATGAGGCGAGTGACAAGATCCCCGCCGCGAGCCCGTCAATCCCGTATGAACGGGCCAAGTTATACCCGATCGAGAAGGCGATCAGGAGTCCGAGTATCGCGAAGGACGCGTTCCAAATGCTACCACCGAGCCCTTGCCAATTACCTTCGCCGAACATGCTGTTCATCGAGCCGACGAAGTCGAGTGAGAGACCACCGATGTTAATGGCTGGGAAGTTGTTGATGAGGACCGCGAGCGACCCGACGATGATGAGTGGCATGACGGAAACGAATCCGTCACGGATGGCGACTAAGTGCCTTTGGGACCCGATACGTCCCGCGATTTCAATAAACTTGTTCATGAGTAAACCTCCTTCTTGAATTGGGGTAGGTACGCCTCGTGCGCTGTGAACAGCTCTTTAAGAAGCGGGTCGATCCGTTTCTCGTCCTGGATGAGCGGGTTCATGAGGCAGGCAAGGTAGGCGTCCTCGTACGTGCCAGATACAGCCGCTTGGATGGCGAGCTGTTCAAACGTTTTTAAGTTCGTGATGAGCCCACGGATCGGTAGCGGCAACGCGCCGATGGAGATTGGGCGAGGCCCCGACTTCGTGATGACGGCGTTCACTTCGATGACCGCATCGTCTGGTAAATCTCGAATCGTGCCGTTATTGAGCGTGTTGACCGTCTGGATGTCACCGCGGTCGTTGTGAATCGAGTCCATCAAGTTGCAGGCGGCGTCTGAATAGTAGGCGCCTCCACGTTTTTCAAGCTCTTCCGGTTTGACGGCGAGATCGACGTCTTTGTATTTCTCGAACAACTGCGCCTCGACTTGTTGCACGACTTCGGCACGGGTGCCATTTTGTGCGTACGCCTCGAGGTCTTTCTTCAACACATCTTTCGTCTGGAAGTAATACTGGTGATACGGGTTCGGTAACATGCCGAGTGACGATAGGAACGATTCGCTCCAACCGAGACCGACGATGTTCGCCGGCGAGTAATCGTTGCCTGAGTTGAGCGAGGTGAGGACGTCACTCGTCCGGTCCACGCCGTCGACCCATACGTGACGACCGAAGACGAAGTGGTTCAATCCGATAAATTCAATCGCGACTCGTTCGACAGGTGTCTCGAGGATCTCAGCGACCGAGTTTCGCATGTTGAACGGGATGTTGCAGACACCGATGACCTTCTTATGAGATGAGTGCTTGAGTACGGCCTCGGTGACGATGCCCGCCGGATTGGTGAAGTTGACGAGCCAGGCATCCGGACAAATCTCGGCGACTTCATTTGCCAAGTCGATCAAGACCGGGATGGTACGGAATGCTTTGAATAATCCGCCTGCGCCGTTCGTCTCTTGCCCGATGAAGCCATGCTTGAGCGGGATGCGTTCATCGAGCGCGCGTGCCTTGAGTCCACCGACCCGAATCTGTGTGGATACAAAATCTGCGCCGACGAGTGCGGCTCTTCGATCGAGCGTCCAACTGAGTGTGATCTCGGCGTTTGCCTTTTCAATCATCCGCTGAGCGAGACGACCGACGATCTCTAGTTTCTCCCTCCCTTCTTCGATATCGACGAGCACAATCTCCCGAACGGGGAACGTTGCCTGTCGATCAATCAATCCTTCGATGATTTCCGGGGTGTAACTGGACCCACCGCCGATGATGACGACCTTGACTGCCATGGTGCCAACTCCTCCTTTTGAAAGCGATTTCTTTTTGTCGTAACAAATATAACAAATGATACAACTTTCAGCAATATAAAAAAATACAAATAATACAAATAAGTTTTTGTATTTGCATTTGTATGCTTGCTGTATCACAATAAAGGAACCAACCCAACGTAAAGGAGATGGAGACATGTCGCAATCGACGCTCCAAACCGCAATCAAGGATGAACTGCTGTCCCGCATCAAAAGTGGGCACTATAAAGAAGGGGAAAAATTTCCGACCGAATACGCGCTTTGCGAGGAGTTCGATGTGAGCCGGACGACGGTACGGGGCGCACTTAACCAGTTGACGATGGAAGGCTATCTAGTCCGTCAACAAGGACGCGGGACGTTCGTAGCCGGGAAGAAAGTCCAACAAACGTTGTCGTACACGCCGAACAACTATGCGGCCCAGCTCGCCGTCCAAGGAAAACGTGGGCAAGTCGCCTTGATCGACATCTCGGTCATCTCGGCGTCTGGTCAAATCGCATCGGTGTTTGAAGCGGAAGACAATGCCCCGATTCAGAAAATTGAGCGAATCCGTCATGCGGACGGGGAACCAACCCAGTACGAGGTCTCGTTCATCCCATGGCAGATTGCACCGGGGATCACGAAGGAACAGGCCGAGCATTCGCTCTTCCGGACACTGGCCGAGGTTCACGACGTGCATGTCGCCAAGACGACAGAGGCACTAGAGATTGCCTTAGCTGACGAGAAGGTAAGTGCACTCCTCGACTGTCCACTCGGGTCACCGTGCTTCCATATCGAGACGGTGACAGAGGATGAGTCGGGACGAGCGATTGAATACTCACGCTCCTACTTCCGCGGAGACAAGACGAGCTTCGTCATCGAACGGGAGTATAATTAACAAAAGCGCTCGACTGTTTCGTTTGGAAACGGTCGAGCGCTTTTATTATCTAGTGATTTAAAAAGGGTATGAAGTCGAAAAACAGAAGATACATACTATCAAATTGAGTAGAGGGAGTGAATTATGTGACGATGTTTACCATCTTCGGTGTCTTGATTTTCGGACTATTGTTCTTGGGAATCAGTGTTGTGATGAAGAAGCGATGGTTATCCATACTCTCGATGGTTCCGATAGTTATTGCTGTAGGACAACTTGCGATGCTTTATTTAATGGGGATGTAATTTTTATCAATAAATATCGTGTATAAACTTTCCCCATACATATTGGATGCAGTCGATTCCTGACTTTATGTACACTAGAACCAGGAGGCGAGAGAAGCATGTCAATCATTGAATTCAAAGATGTGAGTCATCAAGACATCCTGCACCATGTATCCGGGCCGTTTCGAGAAGGACGAATCACAACGTTCGTCGGACCGAGCGGCGCCGGCAAGACAACGTGTCTGAAGCATATCAACGGATTGCTGTCACCGGACACCGGCACGATTCTTTTTAAAGGGGAAGACATCGCGGAGATGGACATCCTCGAGCTACGAAAGAAAATCGGGATGGCGTTCCAAAGTGCGCCGATGATTCAAGGGACCGTATACGACAACTTGAATCTCCCGAAAGCCATCTTCGACGAGACACTTGACCGCGACCGGGCTTCCGAATTGCTCCATCGCGTCGACTTGAGTGAGGCGCTCCTCGACCAACCCGTCAAATCACTATCGGGTGGGGAACGGAGTCGGGTCGCCATCGCCCGGACGCTCGTCAATAAACCGGACGTGCTCTTACTCGATGAAATTACGGCGAGCCTTGATTACCGGACGGTGAAAGAGATCGAGCGACTCATTCGAAAACTGCAACAATCGTATGGCGTGACCGTCATCTGGATCACCCATGACCTCGACCAGGCACGGCGGGTGAGTGACGACATGTGGTTCTTGAAGGACGGGGAACTACTTGCATTTGGGGACACATCGTTCATCGATGAGTCGGACAATCCCGTCATCCAACGATTCGTCAGGGGGGAAGATTGATGTCATATATTGAACTCGCGACGGCGCTCATCTTCGTCGTCATCCCGCTCGCCTTGACGCTCGTCCTACGACTCGGACTTGAGCGTGATATTGTGATCGCAACCGTCCGCTCCATCATTCAACTGTTGATCATCGGCTATATCCTGACGTTCGTCTTTGAGAGCGACAGTCCGATCTTCATGCTGTTGATGATTTTACTCATGATTGTCGCAGCGACACAAAACATCCGACGGAAAGGGGACGGGATTCCGGGCATCATGTGGATTATCGTCTTGACGCTCGTGACGATCGAAGCGCTGACGATGGGACTCATGCTCGGGCTCGGTATCATCCCATTTGAGCCGGAAAAGGTCATTCCGATTAGTGGGATGGTCATCGGGAACAGCATGGTGTTGTCGCTCTTGTTCTTGAACAAGTTCAAAGACGAGGTCGAGCGGAGCGACGACGTCATCGAACTCATTCTTTCACTCGGCGGCACACCGAAAGTGGCCATCGACCGCAGCTTGAAGAATGCGATTCGCACGAGCATGATTCCGACTGTCGAGGCGCAAAAGACGATGGGGCTCGTCCAACTACCGGGAATGATGAGCGGTCTCATCATCGGGGGAGCTGACCCGATGGAAGCGGTCCTGTATCAACTCTTGATCCTGTTCTTGATTTTGACGACCGCCTCAATCTCAGCGACGCTCGTCGGCTATCTGGCGTACCCACGACTGTTCAATGAGAAGATGCAGTATATCGGACTGACCTATCGGAAGGGGAAATGAAACATGATCACAGGGATTCATCATGTGCAGCTCACGATTCCAACTGAAGCGGAGCAAGAGGCGAAGGCGTTCTATTGTGACTTTCTTGGTCTACGTGAAATCGAGAAGCCGGATTCATTGAAGGGGCGAGGTGGATTTTGGCTTCAGGTCGGCGACCGTTCCGTTCATGTCGGGGCAGAGGACGACGTGGAACGACAGAAGACGAAAGCGCATATCGCGTACGCTGTGACGGATTTAGCTCATTGGAAGGAAGCGCTTCAAGAGAATGAGATTTCTTACTCCGAAGGCATCCCGATTCCAGGATTCGAGCGGTTCGAGTTCAGAGACCCGTTCGGCAATCGGGTCGAGATGATTCAAGCGCTCTGACGAAAGGGAGCATCCAAAGCGGATGCTCCCTTTGTCGTTCTTCAAGAAATACCGAACAGGCGAGTCACGTGCTCCCATTCGGACGGGTAGGCGTTACTGCCATGATGCTCGTGAATGAGTGTCCCGTTCGTGTATACGCTGAGGCTCCACTGCGTACCATCTAGCGTGCGAACCCCTTCCAGTTCTTCGAAGACGGTTGGCCACCAATTCGTTCCAAGCAGATGAAACGCGACGCGCATCTGTTTCGCTTCCTCTCCCTCATAGTATTCGAATTCAAAGGGCTCCGTGATTAACGTATCGGACCGCTCGATGTGACGAAGGACGGTGCCCCTCTCAAAAAAGGTGATCGTACTCACATCATACGTGCCGAACCCACCGACGCGGAAGATGACCTCGACCATCGATTCTTGAGGACGACCGATCGCCTGAAGGATGCGCTTTTGAAGCGGGTGTTCGACGAAAGAAGGAGGGATATGATAAAGGGCGCGAAACGTTTTGTCTTTCATGAAACTTCAACCTTTCTCGGGCATAAGATGCCCCGAGTATAGCGGAATCTTCCGGACGAGGGAGACAAAATAAAGTGCAAGGTACGAAAAAAGCCCCTCTTGAAGAGATGCTTCATTGTTAATACACTTCGTACGTCTGTCCAGTCTGCGCGCCTTCGACGCTCTTCAAGTAGGCGAGGGCGACCCGTTCACCTGGTACTGCCGCGTAACCACGGAAGTAAGGACCATACGAATCGAGTGCTTCGACGAGGACGTTCGGGCTGACGTTGTTGATGCGGATGCCCCGTGGCATCTCAATCGCCGCACCGGTCACGAATCCTTTGATGGCCCCGTTCGCTAGTGCCGCCGATGCGCCTTCTTTGATGGGGTCGTCCATCAAGATTCCGCTCGTCAGTGTGAAGCTACCACCATCGTTTACATGATCGAGCCCGAGAAGGACGAGGTTGACCTGTCCTTTGATTTTGCTGTCGATACTCTTCTGATTATCTGCCGGCGTCATCTCGGAAAGCGGACCGAAATGCGTGCTACCCGCCGTACTGATGACCGCGTCGACCCGACCGACCGTTTCATACATGTGGCGAATGCTGTCTTCGGAAGTGAGGTCGACTTGCACGTCCGCCCCGTTACGTCCAGCCCGGATGATCGTATGTGTTTTCTCCAACTCTTTTGCGACGGCCTGACCGACCGTACCGCTTGCCCCAACGAGTAAAATTTTCATAAAGAAACTGCCTCTTTCGTCACGCTTAGATTCCATTTCAGAGTAGCGGATGGCGAGGACGTTCGGCAATCAAGTTGCCTCTGGCGGGACAACCGTGCCTTGATGGAATCTCATCTTCCAACGTCCGTCCACGAATACCCATATCGAGCTACGGCGTGTTTCGCGATTCAATACCGGTTGAACGAGACGGTACGTTACCAAAACGTGACTTTCCGTCAACGGATGCAGGGTGAATTCGGATAACTCCGCCTCGATCGGGTCGAGCTGGAGTGTCGTCTGATCCCAGTCTTGATACAGCAACCGTCCCGAGCTACCGATTTCAAAGAAGTCGTCGGTCAACAGTTCACGCAATCGCTCCGTCGACTGCCTGACTTCCGTCGTCAATAACGCTTCTTCTAGTGTTTGAAGATGATCTGCCAACTCGTTCATGTCACGACTTCCTCTCTCCGTTGATTCATGACGATGACGCCGAGGACGATCAACAAGAGACCGATTCCATTCAATGCCGAGAGAACTTCCCCGTACACGAACACCCCGATGAGTCCCGTCGCCACCGTCCCGAGTCCAGCCCAGATGCTATAGGCGATACTGAGGGGGATCGTTTTCAACACGATGCCCATGAGGGTGAACGAGGCGGCGAAACTGACCAAGAGGATGGCACTCGGCACGAGATTCGTGAATCCATCCGACAGTTTCAACATCGACGTTCCGAGCACCTCAAATCCGATAGAAAAGAACAGTAAAAGATAGGCTTTCATTCCGATTCACCTCACACTTTCATCAAGATGAGCCCGATGATGACGAGCCCGATCCCTGCAATTTTTTGACGACTGATTTGTTCCCGAAAGACGACGAACCCGATCACTGCCGTGAGTGCCGTCCCGACCCCGCTCCAAAACGCATACGCGAAGCTGAGCGGGATGGTGAAGAGGGCAAGTGATAAGAGATAAAACGCCGTCCCATAACCGAAGGCGACCCCGAGAATTGGGAGACGGCTCGTCGAGGTGGCGTTCACTTTCAACATGCTCGACCCGAACAGTTCCGAGGCGATGGCCCCGATCAAATAGATGAATCCCATATTACAATCCTCCTTGAAGAAACTCGTCACATGCTTCCCGAATGAGTGTCGCCGCACGGTCCTTGAACGATTCGCTATACCCATACAAGACAGCGAACCAAAAGCCGTCACAGAGAAGGCGAAGTTTTAAAATCGCATCCTGGTCCGGCCCGTCGACAGCGAATCGCTCGTCCCAACCGGTCGACACGTCACTCCAAATCGACTCGCTCGTCGCATCCTCTTGCGAGGAGATAAAGACGGCGACGAGGTCCATATCTCCGTGATCGACATCATCCAATGTCGCCAGCGCATAGGCACGGGTAAACGAATATGGACCGTCCGATAGATGGGCGGTGATTCGTTTCTCGAACGTCTCGATGGCGAATTCGTTCATCTGTCGCAATAAGTTGGCCTTATTGTCGAAATGGTAGAGGACCCCGGCTTTCGTGATTCCTGCTTTCGTCGCCAATCGTTCGAGCGACAACTGACTGATGCCGTCTTCTCGAATCATCTGGGCGGCAGTCTGTAGCAACAATCGTTTTTTACTCATCCAATCACACCTCTCTTTACTTTACTGACCGTTCAGTAAAGTTAGTCTATCAAAACTTGCGAGGGGTTGTCGAGATAGAACATTGATGGAATAATCAGGGAAAAGGGGGGCGTGACATGGGTTCACATTTGATGCATCTCGTCATCGCGAACGAGATGTTACCAGCGTTATCGGAGATTGATGAGGTCGCATTTTTGCTCGGAAGTCTCGCACCGGATGCGACGACAGAAAAAGAGGCATCCCATTATTATGCAGGACGCCATGATGATTTATCTCGACGCTTGGATCTGTCCCAATATTGGATTGACAGCAAGGAGGAAGACTTCTCATATCGACTCGGCTATTACGCGCATCTCGTCGCGGATGAGATCTGGTTGCAGGGGTTTTATAAAGGTTGGTTGAAAGAGCTCATCACCCAGGACCCGTCAAAACAGGCGGCCTATTATGCGGACTTTGATGCGTACAATGCCCGTCTCTCGGAACGCCTCGGGACGTTCGATTTTGAACGCTTGAAAGGAAATCCAGAGCTCATTGAACTGGTCGAGAAAGTCGAGCGGGACGCGGCGATGACAGAAGAGGGGACGTACACAATGTTCTTGCCGCATCAGTTCGATGGCTATGTCGATACGTGTGTCCGCCGCTGCCTGGAGATGGTCAAACGGAAGCGAGCGATGCTCGTATGAACAAGCGATACGCACCACTCTACGCGACGCTCGGACTATTTATCGTGACGGTGATCACCTTCTTCACCTTGAACGGTCGAGTGTTTCCGAACCTCGATTTGATGACGGTCATCTGGGTATATCTCGCGATTGACATCGCCTTGTTCGCCACGTTGATTTGGGGACTGTTCTTGAAGGATCGAATTATAAAAATTTACACGCTTCTTGCGACAATCGGATTGATGATCCCGTTGTCGATTTGGATTTTCTTATTGCTGTTGGCGAACGGGATCTCGGAGGCATGAGTGGGATGGAACTGCCTAAACCAACTCCATTTTTGATGCGCCGCGTGCCGTTTTTCTTTTTGTATGCCCTTTGCGGCCCGCTCGCGCTTCTCATCTTGATCATTTACTGGCGAGACACGCCGACTGACGATCGAGGACCGTATTTGTTTTTCTCGGTCGTGTTTTCGTTGTTCTTCATCAGGAAACTCATACCGGACGGATTGTTGAGTATCGTGATTTTCTCAGCGGCGTATACGTTCGTCTTATTCGTAACGTACATCATTCTCAATCGAAAACGAAATCGTGATGACAATGAGTAACTTTGAAAGTGAATTTCCCACTTTCTTTACGACAATCGGGTTGATGATCCCGTTGTCGATTTGGATTTTCCTGTTGCTGTTGGCGAACGGGATCTCGGAGGCATGAGTGAAATGACTGAGAACGAGAAAAAATTACCTTTTGTGGCTCAAGTAGTCCCATTCTTGATTGGTTGTCTGATTTTCGGACCAATCGGATTGATTATCTTATTGTTTATTTGGAGACGCTTGGAACGCGATGAACGAATCATCTATTTGATCGTCTCTATCTTTTTCACGTTACTTGAGGCTCTCGATTATTTTACGGATGGCATAATCTATTACTTCGTTTGAGAAAGTGGATCTCCCACTTTCTTTTTTTGTGCGTGCATCTATAGAAAGAAAAATTTTCCTATCCGAATCTTGTCAAATTGACATTGCGTATCCACATTTTGTTTGTTATGCTACTTGATGAAAACGACAATGATAATCATTATCAATAATAACGAGAACACGAGAATAGACATACATAACCAACGTGGCTCGTTTTTTGGTGCGAGGATCATTGAAACTTACATACAGAGGAGATGGATGAAGTGGGGAAATTCAAGATTTCACTCATGTTGACGTTGCTCGTCTTCGTACTCGCCGCATGTGGCGGAACGAGTGAGACGAAGAAAGAAGAAAACGTCGATGGCGCAACAAAGACAGAGACGGTCGAAATTACAGACGCACACGGCACAATCGAGGTACCGGTCAACCCGGAGAAGGTCGTCGCCCTTGATAACCGGACGTTTGAAACATTGGCAGCATGGGACATCGACTTGGTGGCGGCACCGATCGGACTCCTTCCAGCGGAATCGCCATATGCATCAGACAAAGACATCGCGGACGTCGGCATGCACTTCGAGCCGAACTTAGAGGCGATTGCAGGAGTTGACCCAGACGTCGTCATCGTCGGTCAACGTTTCGCAGATTACTACGAGGATATTAAAAAGTTGGTACCAGAAGCAGCGGTCATCGATTTGAACATCGAGATCCCAGAAGACTCAGGTACACCGGGTGAGATTTTAGTCAAAGGATTGACAGACACGACGCTCACACTCGGAAAAATCTTTGACAAAAACACAGAAGCCGAAGCCATCGTCGCTGACCTCGACAAGTCAATCGAAGACGCGAAAGCGGCATACAACGGAAAAGATACAATCATGTCGGTCATCGTATCGGGTGGAGACATCGGGTTCTCAGCTCCGGTAACGGGACGCGTGTTCGGACCGATGTACGACATCTTCGGATGGGTCCCAGCTCTTGAAGTCGAGAAGAAGACAGGTGACCACGAAGGTGACGAAGTATCCGTCGAAGCCATCGCAGAAAGCAACCCAGACTGGTTGTTCGTTCTCGACCGTGACGCACCACTCGGTGACGCAGAAGGCGCAGTACCGGCAGAAGACGTAATCGACAACGCACCGGCACTTCAAAAGACGACGGCTGTGTCGAAAGAGCAAATCGTCTATGCCCCGAAAGACACGTACTTGAACGAATCGATTCAAACGTACGCAGAATTCTTCAACAGTGTCACGGAAGCGCTCGCGAAGTAAGGATCCGTCATGCAAAAACCATTGACAGCCAGGGTTGAGACGATGTCTCAGCCCTCCTTTTCTAGATTGTGGACGAAGTCGTTCGTGTTCACCGTGATCATCGTCCTCGGTTTGGCGGTGCTGTCGCTTTTTACCGGGGTGTACGATCTGTCACGGACAGACGGCTTCGATATGTTTTGGATCACCCGAGTCCCACGGACGGTCGCCCTTATGCTGACGGGTGCGGCGATGGCGATGGCGGGGCTCGTCATGCAGCTCATCACGCAAAACCGACTCGTCGAACCGACGACGACGGGGACGCTCGAATGGGCGGGACTCGGACTGCTCACCGTTTATTTACTCGTACCGGCACCGAGCCTCATAATGCGGATGACCGGGGCGATCGTCTTCTCGTTCATCGGGACGATGGTCTTCTTCTGGTTCTTACGTTCGGTCAAACTCCGTTCATCGCTCATCGTGCCAATCATCGGGCTCATGTTAGGGGCGGTCATCTCCGCCATTTCGACGTTCCTCGGTCTATTCTTCCGAGCAAGCCAGGCGATCGAGGGCTGGTTCGTCGGTTCGTTCGCCTCGGTGCAAATCGGGCGCTACGAGTATCTATGGGTCATCATCGTCGTGACGGTGCTCATCTTCTTACTGGCGAATCGCTTGACGCTCGCGGGATTAGGGGAAGACATCGCGACGAGTCTCGGCGTGAACTATAACCAGCTCATGATGATGGCGACGGGGCTCATCGCCTTATCGGTCGGTGTCGTGGCGACGGTCATCGGGAATTTACCGTTCCTTGGACTCATCGTCCCGAACCTCGTCTCGATGTTCCGCGGGGATGATTTGCGCAGCAACCTTCCATGGGTCTGTCTTGTCGGGATGGGTGCGATTCTCGTCAGTGACTTGATTTCACGGACGATCATCATGCCGTTCGAACTCCCAGTCTCACTGATTCTCGGGACGGTCGGGGCAATCGTCTTCATCATGATCTTGATGCGACAACGGAAGAAGGGAGGGGTTCGATGAGTACGGTCATGGAACGAGACGGTGTCGAAGTATCAATCGGGGAATTGAGAGAAGAACGTCATGCTTCAGCGTTTCAATCGAAACGGGCGAGCAGGCGCTATTGGCTCTTCTTAAGTGCCTTCATTCTCGGCGGACTGTTGTGTGCGCTCGGGCTTCTCCTTTATAACAATCCGGTTCCGATGGACTCTCCGTCATTCGTGCCGGTCGTGGAACGGCGAATCGTCGCCATCGTCACGATGTTGATTGCGGCACTCTGTCAAAGTCTTGCGACGGTCGCATTCCACTCCGTGACGAACAACCGTATCATCACGCCATCGCTACTTGGATTCGACGCGCTCTATTCGACGATTCAGACGAGCATGGTCTTCTTCTTCGGGGCAGGGGCGTTGATTGGTTTCTCGGGGACAAGCGCCTTCTTGACACAGGTCGGCCTTATGGTGACGATGAGTCTCCTCCTTTACGGATGGCTCTTGTCAGGGAAATACGCCAACCTGCAGCTCATGCTGCTCATCGGGATCATCATCGGGACGGGTCTGAACTCGGTGTCATCGTTCATGCGTCGTATGCTCGCCCCGTCCGAGTTCGATATCCTGCAGGCGCGGCTGTTCGGTTCGGTGACGAATGCCGACGTGGCGTACTTTCCCATCGTCATCCCGATCGTCGTCATCGCCGGGACACTCTTGTTCCTGTTCTCGAATCGATTGAATATCGTCGCACTCGGCAAGGACGTCGCGACGACGTTCGGGGTGAACCATCGGAGGAGCGTCATTTACACGCTCGTCCTGATTTCACTCCTCATGTCCGTCTCGACTGCGCTCATCGGACCGCTCACGTTCTTCGGATTCTTAGTCGCGACGCTCAGCTATCAGGTCGCCTCGACGTATGACCATAAGTACGTCTTTCCGATGGCGTTCGCCCTAGGGTTCTTCGTCCTGACGAGTGCATATTTCTTTATGTATCACATATTCCAGACGCCAAGTGTCGTCTCCGTCATCATCGAACTGTTCGGCGGACTCATCTTCTTGGCCGTCATTCTAAGGAAGAGGTCGCTATGATTCAAATCGAACAAGTCAAAAAATCGTATACAGACGACGTCCACATCGGACCGCTCACGCTCGACATCCCGAAAGCCGGGTTCACTTCACTCATTGGGCCGAACGGGGCGGGCAAATCGACGACGCTCATGATGATCGGACGGTTGCTCAACTTAGACGAGGGACAGATCCAAGTCGCCGGCATGGACGTGTCGAGCACGAAATCGAAAGACTTGGCGAAAATCATCACCATCCTGCGCCAAGAGAACCACTTCGTGACAAGGCTCACGGTCCGACAACTCGCCGGATTCGGGCGTTTCCCGTACTCGAAAGGGCGCCTCACGAAAGAGGACGAGGCGATCATCTCGAAATATATCGACTTCCTCGATTTGACCGCGCTCGAGAACCGCTATCTCGACGAGCTCTCAGGGGGGCAACGGCAGCGTGCCTACGTGGCGATGGTGCTCTGTCAGGAGACGGAATACGTCCTCCTCGATGAACCGCTCAACAACTTGGACATCGCCCGTTCGGTACAGATGATGGAGTATTTACGCCACGTCGCCGACGAGTTCGGACGGACGATCGTCACGGTTCTCCACGACATCAACTTCGCGGCGAAATATTCGGACCGCATCTGTGCGATGAAAGACGGACAGATCGCTGCGTTCGGAAGGGTGAATGAGATCATGGACGCAAAGATCTTATCCGAAATTTTTGAGACGAAACTGGAAATCATCGAAGGGCCATATGGGCCGATTGCGGTGTATTAACGAAAGGGAGAATTCACATGAAAATTGACTGGACACCGATCACCAAAGTAGTGGCCGAGGCACCGGATACATATACGTTCCATCTCGCCTTGCCACCTGAGTTCACGTGGCAGGAAGGGGCGCACACGCATCTCGCGCTCGAAGGGTTCAACGCCGGGGACAAGCCGGACCGAAGTCTCGTCCGCCATATGTCAATATCGACATTGCCGCACGAAGGGGCAATCGGCATCACGACCCGCATCAAGTCCGAATGCTCGACGTTCAAATCGATCCTGCGCGACATGGTACCGGGGGATAAGGTCGCCTTGTTCAAGACACATTCGAACGTCCCGCTCGAACGGAGCGGGAAGAACGTCTATCTCTTATCGGCAGGGGTCGGACTCGCAACATTCCGTCCGGTCGTCCTCGAGTACTTGGCGAACGGGGAAGGTGTCCCGCATCTCCATTCGTTGAACGTCGATTCGTCGAAGGCGTATCTATTCGGTGACGTCTTTGAATCGAACGAAAGCTTCACGTCAGAGTTCGTGCCGAGTCGGAAAGACTATTACGAACGCGTGGAGAGGATGGCATCCGACAAGGACGCCTTGTTCTATATCGTTGGTAGTGATGAGCTGTTGCGTGAAACGATTCAGGTGCTCCGGTCGAGCGGGGTGGCATGTGACAACATCAAGATCGACAAGCATGATTTTCAGCGAGAAGACTTTTTAGGCTGAAAGAATAAAAGCATGCGTCTCAATCAGGGATAAGTGATGAATCTTGAGGTGAAACAAATGAATTATATCTGTCCTGTGTGTGGTCATGATGGTTTAGAAGAACCGGCTTACAACGAGTACAACCTTCCTTCATTTGAAATTTGTTCTTGTTGCCGTTTTCAATTTGGTGATGATGACGATGTGGAAATGACTGAAGGAGTCTTCTTATCGAGAGAAGAAGCTATGACTGTTTACAGAGAAAAGTGGATCCGGAATGGAGCAGAAATCTTTCAACCAGATGAGTATCCTCAAGAGTTTCAAGTGAACGGGCGAGTGATAATAGCTCATTTGATTCAGCAATTAAAGAAAACTAGGCTACTGTAGGAGCTTATTCATATTGAACTGCACCTCGCATTGGGAGGTGCAGTCTTTTGAGTTTACAGACTGACAAAAGTTAAAAGTCACACTCTCCTTTGTCATTGTCAGCTAAATCAAGTCCATCTGAATGAAATGAACATGCTTCATCTTGGTAGGATTAGATCAGTTGTGTCGTGGAAGAGGGAGTGCACAACTTGACGAATCGTTCGAAGATCCCACGTCCATCCGGGGTCCCGATCGACTCGGGATGGAACTGGACACCGTACGTCGGATGGGTCGGGTGTTCGAGTGCCATGATGACACCGTCTGTCGTCTCGGCCGTGACCGTCAGTTCGGTCTCTTGTACGATGAGCGAGTGATAGCGCATGACGTCCATCGATAGCCCTTCAAAGAGGACGCTTGGAATCGTATTGATCCGTGAGACTTTCCCATGCATCACCTCGTTCGCCCGTCCGACGACTCCACCGAACGCTTCGGCGATGACCTGATGGCCGAGACAGACCCCGAGAATCGGGATATAGCCGGACAGTTCTCGAACGACCGCGAGCGACACACCGGCATCTTTGGGACCACCGGGACCGGGGGAGAGGATGATGCCGTTCGGGTTCATGCGACGGATTTCTTCTATACTATGTTCATCGTTCCGGATGACGCAGACGTCACTGAAGCGGGCGACGTCCTGATAGACGTTATACGTGAACGAATCGTAGTTGTCGATGAGGAGAATCATACGAACACCTCCAAAAGGGATTTGGCTTTATGCAGCGTTTCTTCATATTCTGATACGGGGTCTGAGTCATAGACGATGCCGGCGCCTGCTTGGACATGGGCCGTGTCACCTTGGACGACCATCGTCCGGATGGCGAGGGCGAAGTCGAACCCGCCCCGGACGTCGAGATAGCCGACCGCCCCGGCGTAGACCTCCCGTTTCACCGTCTCAAGCTCGTCAATCAACTGCATCGCCCGAATCTTTGGAGCCCCGGAGACGGTACCTGCCGGAAGACAGGCACGGAGCGCATCGATTGGGGTCACATCGTCACGTAAATCCCCTTCGACTTCGGAAACGAGATGCATCACGTTTTTGAATCGTTCGAGCTCGATGTGTTTCGGGATGGTGACCGTGCCGACTTTGGCGACCCGCCCGATATCGTTCCGTCCGAGGTCGAGGAGCATCCGATGCTCGGCGAGTTCTTTCTCGTCTTGAAGGAGTGACTCCGCGTGACGCATGTCTTCCTCGGCGGTCTTCCCACGAGGGCGTGTCCCGGCGATCGGGTTCGTCGTCACTTTGCCGTTCTCGACAAGGACGAGACTTTCAGGAGAAGCACCGAGGACAATCGCTTCCCCGAGGTCGATGTAGAACAAGTACGGACTCGGATTTTGTTTCCGCAGCGTCCGGTAAAAGTGGAACGGGTCCCCGGTGAACGTCGCGTCGATTCGTTGCGACAAGACAAGTTGAAACACCTCGCCCGCAAGGATCGCCTCTTTCGCCTGGAGCACACGGTCGATAAATTCGTCCTTCGGCGTCAAGATGCGCTCGCTCGTCCGGACGACCGGTTCGAGGGCGTGCGTCTCCGGAGTCTCGAGCTGTTCCTGGATGGACTCGAGTCGCATCGTCGCATCCGTCTCGCTCGTATCGATCAAGATGACCTGTTCCTCGAGGTGGTCGTATAAGACGACCGTCTCATAGCGCTGGAAGAGGGCGTCCGGCAAATCACGCGTCACGGTCGGCGTGTTCGGGATCGGTTCATACACCCGAAGCAAGTCGTAACCGATATAGCCGACGGCACCGCCGATGAACGGATACGGTGCAGTGAAGTCGTCACGGGTGATGCGTTCGGATAAGGCATGGAGCGGGTCGTCTGCATAGATTGTCCCCGTTGCATCTGTCACGTCGTTCCCATCGACTCGGATCGTCTCGACCGGGTTCGCCGCGATGATGGAGTAGCGACCGTGCTTGCCTTCCGCGCGACTTTCGAGTAATACCTTTCGTTCACCTTGTAGTCGGTGGAAGATTGCCACCGGTGTGAGTTCGTCACCATTGATGATCCGTTGTTGCATTGAAAGAACCTCCTTATAATGAGTAATAGAAAGGGGATATGCCGATGTCAGTCTTACGACCTGACCAATTTTCAGGTGAAGCGTTGACCGAGCACATCGAACTCGAGGACACGCTGTCACCTTACGTTGATATCAAATCATATGAACTGAATCTTGAATATTTTGAGGCAGTCGTTCGTCATGCCCAGCAATTGTTTGATGCGTTGTTCGAAGAGGGCGACCCCATCCGAATCGTTTGGCATGTACATGGACAGCCCGTCAAGCCGACCCTCTTGTTCCGTTATATCCGGGACAAATCGGTTCGCTTCAAGACGGCCGCCACATCGTGCACGTTCGAGGACGAACCGTTATGGATGTTCACCGTGCCGGTAGCAGACAAGTCCGAAATCCGTGTGCGACCACTCCTCGAGGCGATTTGTTATCAAGATTTTTATACAAAATCAAAGCCTCGTTTGAACGGAGAGTTCACAACGTATCCGTTCGTTCAGTTCATCCACGAACGAGAGGGTCACGTCTTGTTCGTATACGATGACCGCGGTGCATATATCCGTGGTACGTCACCAGCCCACCTCCAATCGCTCAAACAAAAAATCTCCCCGTCCCGCATGCCCAATCGGACATGAAGGACGAGGAGATTCCCCGTGTTGCCACCTTCGTTGAAAGACGCCTTGTCTTCCCACTCATCGCGAACCATCATTCGCTGTCCCCGATAACGGGAGGACCCGTCAGAGCCTACATGTCGGTCTGAACGCTCAAAAGCCCATTCACGCAAGGTACGCCACCGGTTCGCATCGACCACCGGCTTTCTGAAGACGTCCCTTCGCGCTACTCTTCTTTCTCATCGCGAGTTCGTATGAATGTTATCGTTACTTTAACGGGATAAAGATGCATTGTCAAGCATCATTTGACCGAAGCGTGCCCCACCTGACGTTTCCCGATGAATGTGAACGTGATCCCCAATGCCAAAAGGGGAAGGAGCCACCACTTCGTAAAGAAGAAGAGGGTGCCCCGATACATGAACCACTCCATGCCCAAGTAGGCGAAGAGCGTGATCAAGGGAGCGATAGACAAGCGCTTCAAGTGCAATGCGATGGCGACCCCTAGTCCGATCGTAAACGTTGGAACGATCACGAGTTGCCATAGGAACGGATCGATATAGTGAAACATGGAGAGTCCTCCTTATAACGAGTAATCACGACACATCAGGCAGATTTTTTTGTTTTCAACAATCCGACGAAGATGAACGAGAACAAGAGCGAAATCAGCGGGAAGATGACATTCCACGAACTGAGATGGCTGACATCAAACGGACTGTGGTCATAATAGACGGCAAAGTACGTCAATTCGATGATGGCGTTCAACAAGAACGTCACCACAGGGCCGACCCAAACCCGTTTCATGATCATGGCGACCACGACACCATCACCGATGGTGAGAAACGGGACGATGACGAGTTGCCATAAGAACGGGTCGATATATTGAAACATGGAGCATCCTCCTTATAACGATTTGTACCCTAGGAAGTACGGGCGCCACATCGGGTCATGGATCGAGTTGATTTGAAGCATCTCGCCCCCGGCATGGATGAAGAACTCATCATCGAGCATGATGCCGATGTGCGATGGACCGGATTTGTACGTGCCGGCGAAGAAGACGATGTCACCGCGACGGCCACTCGTGATACCCGTCCGTTTGTTCTTGAAATGGCCGCTATGCCAGTAACCTGACACGTTCGTGCGACCACCGATTTTACCGGCTTGATTCGTTGCGTAGTGGATGAGACCGGAACAGTCAAAACCGCCGTTCAGCGGAGACTGTGAGCCCCACGTGTACGGTGTCCCGAGATGTTTCACCGCGACGGCAATCATGCGTTCTTTTTGTGAGTTGTCCCGTTTCTTCAACAAGGCATCTCGTTTGATGCGAATGTCTTTCGTCTTGACGTAGACCGGACGCCAGTCGTATTGGATGAGATAGGAGTCGCCACTCTTCCCACGAGGGTAGATGCGACGACCGGCATCGAGGTACCCGATCGGACGGGTGTCGTTCGGGTTGGCGTAGAACGGCGTCTTCTTCGTCGTCCCATAGTGGGCGGCCGTATAGACGCTCGCCGGTTGAATCGCCTTTGGTTTCGTCTCGGCGATATAGGGGTTCAATACGTACACGCGTTTCCCGGACGGAAGACGGACGTGCCAGAAGTCGGCATCGATCGAGCGGAGCCCGACGAGTTTCGTCCCACGGGGCAGAGTGCCGGCCGGACGACCATACGCAACGTCAGCCGAGAAGTAAGGCGTCCCGTTGAACTGTGTATAGAAGACCGTTCCTACCTTCGGCTTCGCGGTCGGTTTCGAGACAGCGAGGTAGCCAGTCGCGACATAGCGATAGGCTCCGTTTAGTCGAATGCGCGTGTAGTAGCCGCTCGTCCCATATGTCTCGATGAGCTGACCTCGTTTCAATGAACCGACTTGTTTCGCGATTGAGGTCGAGGCGTATACTTCGACCTCGTTATATCGGCTGTATCGTTTCCCTGTCGCTTCGAAGCGAGGTGGTTTTTTCGTACTCGTCACGCTCGTCGGGACGAAGTAATAGTTCCCTTTCGTGAAGATGCGGGTATAGCTTCCACGGGTGCCATAGATGTAGACGAGCTGTCCCCGTTTCAGGGACAAGGTCGTCTTGGATGATTTCATCGTCCGAGCATAGACCGGTGTGTTTTTCGTGATGTACCGTTGTCCGGTTTTAAGATAAGGTGGCTCCGTCGTCCCAAGCGATGCGGATTCGACGAAGACATATTGTCCGTTGTAATAGACACGGGTGAACAGACCGTCTGTCCCATAGATGCTGACGAGTTGACTCCGTTTGAGTGAACCGACGACTTGCTTCTTGTCTGTGTCTAAATAAATCGATGTCTCTTTTTGAGCATAACGGCTCCCCGTTTTAGCGTAGCGGGGCATCTTAGCAGCGAGTGCGTCTCGCTTCATATACACGTACATGCCATTTTGATAAAGGCGGGCCATCGAGCCATTTGTGCCATATATACTTACTTGTTTGCCCCGGACAATCGTCCCGACGATCTCTCCGTCCTCATTCATATAAGAGGATGTCGTCAAGACGAATTGCGAGTCCGTCTTGAACGGGATTCGATTTGTCATCGAGAGCGGGATGTATCCGACAGTTCCATTTAGATCGACACGCATCTGTCCGTCGATGAGGAAGCCGTTCAAGGTTTGACCGGCTTCAAGTGGAGTCATGGTTCCACCATCTGGTGAAGACGAGAGAGTCGCTCCCTCTTTAGCGTAGCGGGTCACTGCCTCCGGGACTGTCTCTCCGAGAGCGTCACGGGAGACATATGTACCGTCCGTCGTGAGGAGAAGATCGCCTTCGATATCGAAGACATCGACCGCTGTCCCGATGGTGAGTGTTGCGACTACATTTCCGGCAGCGTCGCGTGCATCCGTCTCCGTATGGACGTAACGGGTGACAGCGTATGATAAGGCGTCGTTTCGGACGAATCCTTTTTGTGAGGCGACGGTGACGGACGTATGGGTCTCTGTCACCTCATGGATATCCACACGCTCCGCTTGGTCTGTGACCAGGAGGACGACCGTTTCTTCTGGATCGGCATAGAGGGTCGTGCCGGCACGAAGCAAGGCCTCAGACCCGACCGCTTGAGCGGTGAGTGTCCAATAGAAGGTAAAGAGAAAGAGCAAACTGAAGATTCGTTTCAACATTTCCACCTCGATTCATGAAATTTACAGTTTTTAGTATATACATAGTGGAGATGAAAAAGGTTGCTTATTTCGATAAAAGGGAAATGATTGAAGGAATCCGTACTCAGCATTCCACTCGTTCGTTTGCGACCATCTGTGCTATGATGGACGGGGAAAGGAAGGGACAACTATGGAGACACTCAACATGAAACAACTTTCTGACGACCGATCGGCCCATCAAGTGGCCGGCGATCTCGACGCGATGCGGGCGCTCATGCACGACTCGTTCCGATATGTCGATTCGAGCGGGCGTCAGTTCGATAAAGAGACGTTCTTAGACCAGTTCGTCGACCCGACAGCGATTCAATGGATCGCACAGGACACGGTCACGTTCGATGAGACGGTACGCGGTGACCTCGCCGTCGTCCAACTCTTGCTCGAGGAGAAGTTCATTCTCGGCACGAACGCGTACGAAGGTCGCTTCTGGATGCTTCATCTTTATGTGAAAGAAGATGGCGTCTGGTTATGGCAAGGCGGACAAGCGACGATGATCAACGAAGGTTAATAAGCGTTCAGACACTCCGAATCGATGGAGTGTCTTTTTTTATTAAATGAAGGAAATGTGAATTTGAAAAATATATGACTATTTTAGAAAAATTATGTACCCTTTTGAAAAAGGACAGATTATAATAAATTTGTAAACGATTGTCATTATTCTTGAGGGGGACCCTACTTATTATGAAACAACCGAAATATGCAGCACTTTTCCTAGCTACCACACTCGCATTCGGAGGTATCGCGCCTTCGACAATCGTCAACGCAGAGACGTCTGAAGACGTGACTGCTCCTGACGCACCGGTATTATCGGCACCACTCCACACGTCGACAGCACTCACAATCACTGGTGAAGTGGCTGCGAAAGCGGAGATTTTGATCAACGGCAAGACATACGTCCGTACAATCCTCGAAGGTGGCGAGGCTGTCTTCAAGATGTCACCACAGTCGGTCGGCAAGGTCATCGACGTCCGTCTCGTCGACGCGAGCGGCAACGTGAGTGACACGACGCGTGCCATCGTCGCCGAAGACCCGAACGCACGTCCAGACGCACCGGTCATCAAACCGTTGACGGAGACGTCACGTGAAGTACGAGTCGTCGGGGAGCCAGGACAATATGTCGAGCTCTCGATCGGCAGCAGCACGTATAAAGGGAAGTTCGATGCGAACGGGCTCTACCGTCGTGGCATCGCACCGCAACCGGCCTACTCATGGCTCTCGGCGAAGACGATCTCGACGAAAGGCGCGACGAGCGACGTTTCGAAACGTAGCGTCTACACAGACCGCGTCGCACCGAGAACGGCGACATTGACACAGTCCGTGACGGCGGCATCATACGGTGTCTTCGGAAAAGCCGAACCGTATGCGACGGCCATCGTCAAGATTGGCACAAAGTCATACACGGCACCGGTCATGTCGACTGGGAAGTTCATCGTGAAGATCCCGCGTCAAGCGATGGGGCAGAAGATGTCACTCGTCATCCGTGACGGCGCTGGCAACGTCAGCCAATCGAGGACAATCACAGTACAGCACGCGCTCTACAACAACTTCCATCGTGTCTACGTGGATGGTATGAAGTTGACGGTTCATAAAGAAGTCTTCTATGCAGATTCGACGACGAAATACGCGGACACGTTCGTGCCACTCTTCGTCGGACATCCGTCGAAGTCGGGCCTCGCCTTCCTCCTCAGCAGCTACACGGAGGATGGCTCGGTCGCTGGTTTCGAGAAGTTAACGCTCCGTGTCGGTCGTGCGACCTATTCGCAAAACATCAACGATTACGAAGTCTACTACGAAGAGTATGAGGACGGTTCGGTCGAAGAGTCATACTTGTTCCAGCCAGATTCGAAACTCATCAGCTTCGTCGACAAGTACGTCCGTCCGGAAAACCGTGTCACGGTCATGGTCCAAGGAACGGACTACGACCTCGAGTTCAACCTATCGGGTGCGGAGAAACGCGCATTCATCCAATCCCTCCAATACGCAGGATACTAATTCTTTAGGACCGGTGGAGACACCGGTCTTTTTGGTGAACGGAGTTGCAACATGAAAGACAAGCGAGATCTCATCTATTCGCTCAAACCACTGCCGGTGACCCCGATCTCCTCGAATCGATTCCTATGGTGGATGAAAGCATTTCTTCTATTATTAATACTCGGTTGGTGCATGACGATGCTGAACGTCGTGAGTGAGAACTCGACGGAGCGTTATATGAAAAACGAGTACGGTGTCGAGGAAATCTATTTCATGGAGGAAGAGCGCTTCTATTATGTGATCGATCGCCAGTTCAAGTTCGAGCGGTTCTCGAGCGCGACCGAAGATCATGGGTACTTGCGAATCGAGCAGATCGACTACACGGACCGATACGGGAATAAGATCGACTTCCGTTTCATCAAGGTCGCTGGGATTTTCTTTGACCGGACCCACCATGAGACGAATCTGAAAGTGCTCGAACGGAAAAAGTTGAACAACGAGCAATTGTTTGAAGAATGAATCGAAATGTTTTAGAAATCTTTTTGTTACATTTTTGAAACATAAACCGATAAATAACGTAGAACAACGTGGAGCCAAGTGCTTCACTATTTAAGAAAAGAGGGAAAAGGTATGAAACAAGCTTTGCAACGCCTCGTTGCATTTGTATCGGTCCTTGCGCTCGTCGTGTCGCTCGTCCCAATGCGGACGATGGCAGCTGGCGCGGCCGATGTGAGCGGGGCCACATTACTTACACCAGGACAGACTGTCGACTTCACGACAGGGACAGATCCGGTGAACACGTATTGGTTCAAGATGGAGCGAGAAGCTTCAGCCATGACACATATGGAGATTGCGATGGAAGCGTCTGCCGTGACGAACATCTCGGTCTATCCGAGCGCTGAGACGGCAGCGGCCGATGAGACGTTCGATCGTTACCGGGCGAGCGCTTCTCCTGACGCAGAGACGTCAGTCGCAAAAATCCAATTCCCATACGCATGGGAAGGTCCATATTACATCAAAGTGGAATACATGCCACTCGAGACAATCGATGAAGAGGGCGCGGTGATTCCACCGACGGCAGCAGATGTCTCACTTGGTTATAAATCAGTGAAACTCCCAGTGAAGTATGAAGAAGGAAACGGAACGATGTGTCCGGTCGAATCGTTGCTCCCGATGCCAGAAGATGGCGGGTTGCTCGAATTGATTCGTCGCCTGCAAGAAGAGATCCTTGGTGGATCGAAAGAAGGACGTCAATTGGAGGCACTTTACTACAAGTCGTCCCCGTACATCGTCCGCAAGTTGGCATTCGACAAACAGAAACGCCAAGAGGCGTTGACGGACCTTCAGACGTTACGTCCGCTCATCACGTCACTCGTCAACAAAGAAAGTCACACCATCACGAAAAATGAAGCGACTGCGATCAACCGCATGCACGCCTTGGTCAAATCAAGCGTACCGAGCGGAATCAAGTCGGATGTCAATGACTTGGCTTCATCGGTCGATATGACACGCCTCGCCGGCTCAACGGTGGAAGACGTGTTCGCACAGATTGGAATGGAGCTTCAAACGGTGGATACACCGCGTTATATCGTCAAATACAAATCACAACCATCGACATCGATCGGCAAGATGAACGCGATGACGGATGTATCGGCAGAGCGTATCTCGATCGGTCGTCCGGGAGACTATTTCGCGCTCGTTGACGTCGAGTCGGCAAGCACGAAGATGCAAGCAAAAGCGAAAGCGACGTTGAACGCCGATTCGAACGTCGAGTTCATCGAGCCAGTCCAGACGTACAAAGCGTTTGCGACAGATTCGAGCTATGAGTATCAATGGGCAATCAATGAAAAATCAGTCCTTCAACCGATGAAGTATGCGGGTGTCGGATTAGAAGGCTATGAGGCACTCCGTCTTCCAGGTCGTTCAATCAAAGTAGCCGTACTCGATACAGGTGTAGATGATCGTCTGCTCGACTTTAAAGGAAAAGTCGATGTCGCGAACGGAAAAGACTTCACGGACCCGAACGGGGATGGAAGCTCTCGCGATGAGAACGGTCACGGGACGCACGTAGCAGGTGTCATCGGGGCAATACGAGACAACGGTGTCTCGATGCGCGGTATGGTACCGAACGTATCAATCCTCCCAGTCAAAGTGCTCGGAGCAGACGGGACGGGTGATACGGATCAAATCGCACTCGGAATCAAATATGCGGTCGATGCTGGAGCAAAAGTCATCAACATGAGTCTTGGTGGCGGCGAAAGTCGTACAATCGGTTACATGTTGAAGTATGCCTATGACCGCGGTGTCGTCGTCGTTGCAGCGACGGGGAACGAAAGTGAACCGGAAGTATCTTATCCGGCCTCTTCGAAGTATACAATCTCGGTCGGAGCGACGAACTCCCTCGGAATCGTCGCAGATTACTCGAACTTCGGATACGGCGTCGATGTCGTGGCACCAGGTTCGAAAATCGCAAGCCTTGTCCCAGATGGGAATGTCGTTTATTTAGACGGAACGAGCATGGCGACTCCACACGTCGCTGGCGTCGTGGCCCTCTTGAAATCACAACACCCGACCCTCTCGGTCGAGTCGATCCGTACGCTCTTGCAACGGACGGCTGACCCGGTCGCCTTCTCAGGCGGAGATGTGCCGGAAGTACCGGTGGATGAGGAAGACGAATGGGCATTTGAAGACATGAGTGTCGAGTTCTCGTTACCAGTGGCGTATTACGACGTGTTAGGCGGTTACGGGAAGGTGAACCTTCACCGCGCCGAGTCGATGCTCCGTTTGAACGCGAACCGTGCGGTCGTGGCGGAAAATGCGGCAAACTTCAAAGTGAACGTGAAGTCTGGCACGGTCGTCTCCGTATATAACGGCGATCAAGTCGTCGGACGCGGGACAGCGAAGCAAGCGGTCGCATCGTTCAAGATGAAACCACAACCTGCAGGGACAGTCTTGCGCGTCGTTTACACGAACGGCAAGTATCAGTCGACGGAACGGTTGATCGTGGCGGCGGGCAAACGTCCGGCTAGTCCAGCGGTCACAACGCTCCGTGCTGGCGCGAGAGCGGTGTCTGGTAAAGCGACACCGGGTATGACGGTTGTCGTTCGCAATGCGCAGCGTCAATTGTTCGGGACGGCGATGATCCGTCCGGACGGCACGTACAGCGTCAAGACGCGGGCTCTCCGTAAAGGAGAATCAATCTACGTCCACGTGGAAGATTTGAACGGCCGTGCCGGACAAATGACACGTGCGATCGTCAAATAAGCTAGTGACAACGGGAGACGGGTATGCCGATGGGCATATCCGTCTTTTTGTATGGAGTGAATGCCACGGGCGAGATGGCCTGACAAGGTTCGAATGATGGAAAAGTGGTTCTCGCAGAGAAAAGGGCGTCATGAGGACACGATTCGTCTGTAATCGGGTGGGTCGAAAGTCCTCACGGCACGAGAGAAGGTTGAAACGAGAGGCACAGATGCCTAAAATGGAACATACCCGTTACTTTTGGATAACTTTGGTTTTGTTAAACAGGTCAATGATTTTATGAGTTGGAAATAACTAAGGTAAACATTGGACTTTGAGAATCGCCACTGTAAATTAAATACTAAAGGTAATTAATGGTATAAAAATGGTTTTCAACTATTATTTCCGCGAAAAACGCATGAAATCAACAAAAATCGACGTGTTTCGACATTTCCAAAAAAGGTAAATCCAAAAATGAATTAAACTAAAATCTCCAAAATTCAAAAACGTTACCATTTTTGCGAAAAAAAACGCTTGTGTCGCTTGGAAGTGTTATGTATATTATGGATGTAAGGTTTTCCAAGAACAGTCTTGGTAAATTGTTCAAGATGATTCTTGCAAAGACTTCTACCGGGGGAGAACGCCCGGTCTAAAGAAGAGTCGGTTACATAATCATTAGTACTTTATTCATTGTTATGGATACATGACTCCGAACGAGATCGGTTGGGCGAGGACGGTAGAAAAACCTATCTACCTAAGGGAGGATTTACATCAGATGGCTAAGAAGAAACAATTCGTTACTGCAGCGGCAGCGTTCGCAGTAGCAGCATCAGCAGTAGCGCCTGCAATCACAGCAGACGCAGCATCAACAACAGTCCAACTTGCATCGGACTACGTACGCGGCGGGGACCTCGACGCGGCACTTGACAAAGAGTACAAAGGTAGCGAGATCTACTGGTACAAATCGTCAGTAGACATGAACAAACTTGGCGTGTTCCAAACTGCTAAAGGCTTTGTAAAAGGCAAAGGCATCCGCGTTGAGAAAAAACTTCGCGTCTTGAACCACGCACAAGATATCCAACCTGAAGAAATCGTCCTCGAAGAAGGCGTTCCTGCATCAGGTCTTCGTATTCAGCCAGTTCTCTTCGCAGACGGCGTGAAATACAACAAAGTTGTCACATACGCTGGTTTCTCAACTGAGAAAGCTGGAGAGTTCGAAGGAACATTCACTTACTCTAACAAAGCATTCGGCGTTGTAACAAAAACAGTTAAATACAAAGTAGTTGCTTCGAAAGTAGAACTTTCTGAAGTGAAGAGCGAAGTTATGGACGACGTTCTCTCAGTAACTGCTGACGTGAAAAACCTCAAAGACGGCGAAAAAGTTGAACTCGTTGTGTACGCTAACCGCGACATGAACGCAGCTCTTCCAGCTGTTCAAGCAGAAGTTAAAGACGGCAAACTTTCAGTTAAGTCTGGTAAACTTCCTGCAGGTAACCACTCATTCATCCTCCGTTCAGGCGAAGTGAAGACTGACGTTATGAACTTTGTTGTTGAAGTGCCAATGGTTAAAGACGTTAAGGCGATTAACGCTAAAGAAATTCTTGTTACTTTCAACAAAGCAGTTGACGAAACTTCAGCAGAGCTCGTTTCTAACTATCAATTGCAAGGTGCTGATTTGACTCTTGCAGACACTATTACTTTGCAATCAGACAAAAAATCAGTTGTCATTGAGTTAGGTACAGCATTAGTAAACAACAAGTCATATGCTTTAAAAGTTAAGAAAGATTTAATTAAGGATGCTAATGACGCTACTCGCACGATTGCTGAGCATACTGAGACTATCTTCTTCAATGACACGGTTAAACCAACAGTTTCTAGTGTTGAGACATTGGAAAATGGAGATGTAAAAGTTAAATTCTCAGAACGAATTGATACTTCTGTCAAACCTTCGGTGGTAATCGATGGAACTACAGTTGCTGCTGGAAACGTAACTGTTGATGCGAGCGGTGAATTCGCGACAGTAACAGGTCTTTCTTTAACAAAAGGAAAGTCATATCAGATTATCGTTACGTCTGCTCAAGATATTGCTTCTACGCCAAACGTAATGAGTCTATATAGCGGATCATTTGTCTACAACATCATGAGTGAGGCTCCTGTAGTCAAATCAGTTTCTGCGAAAAATGAGAATACAATTACTGTAGAATTCTCTGAAGCATTATCTGCAGCTCTTTCAAATGGAACTACACTTAACGTAACTAAAAATGGAATTGCTGTAGCTCCATCTTCTATTACTCCAGTGGGTGGAAACGGTAAATTTGAAATTGCTCTTCCTTCTACTGTCTATGCAACTGGCGAAAAAGCTATTGCTGTAGCAGTTACATTGGAAGGTTACAAAGATCTTCAAGGAAATGTAGGAACTAAATACGTACAAAACGTATCACTTAACAAAGATGTTTCTGCTCCAGTAGTAAAAGAATCTAATTATAACGCTACTACTGATCGACTTACTGTTAAATTTGATGAGGCTTTAAGCGCTTCTACAGCAGCAGTGTACGCACCTAATATGTACGTCACTGACGGTAACGGAGTCCGTTACAATGTTGCGACAGCCGATAATGCTGCAACTACTGAAGTTCTTACTGTTTCTGATATTAATGCTGGTCAAGATACTTTAACACTTAATACAAGTGAATTACCAAATGGTTCTTACACACTTACAGTCTTAGGAAATACATTCTCTGACCAATCATTTGCTGCAAATGCTAATGCAATCTCGAATGTGAACTTTACTGTAACTGATAGTGTTGCTACTACAAAACCTTCAATTTTAGCTGGTGGAGCTGGAGCAACAATTACTAAAGGTCAAATCGTCCTTAACTTTAGCGCGCCAGTTAAAGGTGGAAATGTAGCTGGATCTGCTACAGATTATGCTAACTACTCAATCAACGGGGTAACAATTCCATCAACAAGTGCAATCTACCTTGATACTACTAAACAACAAGTAACTATTAAACTTCCTGCTGGTACAGTTGATGCATCAGGTGTTAAATTGCTTACTGTGAAAGGTATTCAAGGAACAAATGGAGTAGCTATGGATGAGACTACTCGTGCTGAATCGTTTGTAGACGATACTGCACCAGTTCTTCAATCTGCTAAGGTAGATGCTTCTAATGTCCTTAACGTTAAGTTCAGCGAAGCATTGGCTGCTGCACCTGTTGCTACTACAGACTTAGAGGTTGCTATTAATGGAACAGTGATTACTGGATATACTGCTGTTGCAGTTTCTGGTAAGCCTGGGGAATACACAATTGCAGCTCCTGCTGGTTACAGCTTTGCAACTGGTACAATCACAGTGAAAGTGAACAATACTGCAACAGCGGCAGATGCTGATTCTAACGTTCTTAAATCTGGAACTGTAGTAACAGCTACACGCTAATCAATATTATTCATCATAAAACAACGCCATATCATAATGATTGGCGTTGTTTTTAATTTCAAATATATATTATTCCTTTGATACACCCTGACCATCGCGGCTCAGGGTGCTTTTTTATGTCCAAAGGAGGAGAAACGATGAAACCGAATCAATCTGCAAAGCGTGTCGACATCGTCAGCATCAAACTCGTCAAAGAAGGGAGTATCCGCTATAAGGGGCGAACCATCCACCAACCGGATGACGGCTATACACTCATGAAAGAGTTCTTGGATGGGCTCGACCGTGAACACTTTCTCGTCGTCAGCCTCGACACGAAGAATCAGCCCGTCTCCCTCAACGTCTGCCATATCGGTAGTCTGAACGCAAGCCTCGTCCATCCGAGAGAGGTGTTCAAGGTCGCGATCTTATCGAACGCGGCCGCCGTGATGGTCGGACACAACCACCCGAGCGGGAACACGGAACCGTCACGAGAAGATATCGAGGTGACGAAACGTCTAAAAGAGGCGTGTGAGCTTATGGGCATCCATCTGCTCGACCATCTGATTATCGGCGATGAGACGTATCGTTCACTTCGAGAGGGTGGTCATCTATGAACTTGTCAGAAGAAGTATGAGATTGGTTATTCGAAGCGATGCAAGCATCAGGAAAACGGCCGATTGCAGACACATGGTCGATGGAGGAATTCACCCTCTACCTCGACGAGGTCGACGAGATGTATGTCCCTTTGTCACTTCGAGAAGGACTACCCGAGCGACTGTTATTCGAGACGCACATCGTGACGGATGAAGTTAGAGAAGAGTGGACCGGATTCGTCGGAAGACGGGTCTCGGATAAACAAGTTGTCTTACGTGTATTGATGTGCGGCGAAAAGAAGCTACTGGCGAAACGAGAGGAGGGATGACATGACGACATTTCATCGATTGATCATCGACGGGGAGACGTACTATCGGGAAGTGAACGAGTCGACAGATATGTATCATGGCGATCTACTCGAACAGGAGGAGGTAATCGAGATCTTGCTTGCCGAAAACGTCTCACAAGAAATCGATGTGGACGGGGACAAGGTGCGCCGCTATATCGAATCGATCCCGACACCGCTATACCGACAGGTGGCTCGTGACTACCTCGACCATCTCGAGCGCATGGTCGAATCGTACAACTGAGCTCACGACATAAGTGCTACAGGATGACCAAAAACTCACGACAGAAGTCGTCAAAAAGTGAGCGTCTTTGGAAAAGTTATGGACTAGAAGGGAAAGAGACACGTTCTCATCAATTAGACTCACGACAGAACAATAGAACTGTCGTGAGTGGGAAAGGGTGCAAGATGCCAATGATGGATATACGAGAGGAATTACATAACGAAGATTGTTACTTCAATTGCGCTCAAACCAGGATGCAATATAGCGCTTAGCATTTAATTCAGATGACGAGTTTCCTCTATATACGTTTAAATTCAGCGGGATGCGGGAGCGATTTCCCGCAAACAGAGCTATGACTGGCAAAGGAATACCCGATTCCCCGTAGTCCCGATGTACTTAGGAGTGTCCTTCCTTCATACCTTTAAGTGATACGGAGATAGTCAGTTAACCCCATGGACTCTCTTTGAGTCCCGTGGGGTGGGAATTTCGGGATAACGGGATTTGAAAGTGAGACTTGAAATTTAATCTATGTATAATAGGGGGACAAACGGGGAGACGGGATGAGAATTGATTTTTTCTTTGTCGAGATTCACTCGTTTTTCCCTATGCTCGTCAACAAATAATATGGATTTCACTCGTATAAAAACCTATTTTGTCTACGGATGATTGATAGTACTCAAGTTTCGGGAGGTAAATAGGCAGGGAATTGCTCGTTACATTTAGGCGATTAACGCGGCACAAGTTGAGATCTCATTCAACAAAGCAATTGATGCTGCATCTGTCCTTGACACTGATGGAACTCTCAAAACTGGTGTTCTTACATTTGCGAAAGTAGATGGTACTGGAGCGGCAACGATTTCAGGTTCATCACTTGCAAAATTAAGTTCAGATAAGACTTCACTCATTGTGAATGTAGACTCAGGTTCGTTGAACAATCTTAAATACGTCTTGACTGTAAGTGGCGACGTTGTTAAGACTACTACTGGAGTATTTGTACCGAAATTTATTTCGAATGTATCTGTAGCTTCAGATACAACTGCACCTTCAGTAACTTCAGTAGAAAAACTTAACGCTTCTGACGTTCGTGTTTATTTCTCTGAACCACTTTCAAGTGCAGGTAACTGGACGTTCAAACTAGCGAACGGTTCTACAGCTTCTGTGACACCTAACACAGCTAACCTTGCTAAAGGCTACGTTGATCTTCAAATTGGTGCTGAAGCTGCAGGTGCACAAATCACTGCAACTATCGTAGGCGCAGCTGACTTTGCAAATAACTTAATCAGCCCTAACCCAACAACAGTTCAGTTCGCTAAAGGTCAACTTGATGGAACAAAACCTACAGTTTCAACAATTTCTGCTTTAGGTCTTAACAAGTTCGAAGTTAAATTCAGCGAAGAAGTCCAAGGATTAAATGGAGCTGACTTTACAATCGATAACGGATCATTGCTTGATGTTTCAGCAGGTGCCGCGGCGCTTGAGGCTGGTGAAGCTCGTGTTACTCAGGACTCAACAGACAAGACTAAATATGTAGTTGAACTTGGAACGCCACTCTCTGCTGGGATTCATGCAGTTGGGTTAGTAGTAAATGCGGTATCAGATCTTTCAGGTGAGCAAAACGCTGCCTTCTCACGCGTAATTGAATTTAAAGCAGATACTGTGGCTCCTAAACTTGTAAGTTCAGTAGTTAAGAAAGACAACGGAGTAGAATATTTACACCTTACTTTCAACGAAGGTGTTGATAAAGAAGCTGCTTTATCTTCATTGAACGCTCGTCAAGTTAAAAACTTTGTCACTGTTGATGGAACAATCGACCTTAGTGGTTTAACTGCAGTTTCAGGTTCGAACGACACTGAGTATAAAGTTACCCTTAATACTGTACAGTTCACACCAGCTAGTGGTTCTGCTGCGGATGTCCAAGAAGGTGCTGTGTATACAATTACTCTTACACCAGGATTCGAAGATAAATCAAATGTTGATTTAGAAGCGACATCAATTTCATTCACACGTGGTGCTGATACTGATACAAGTAAACCATCAATTGTTACTACAACGGATGCTGCTGAAACTTCTCCACAAGTAGCTAGCAACGGTATCGATGTTATCGATAACGACACTCTTCAAATTACTTTTGATCGTGCTTTAGACGGTGCAACGGCAACGAACAAAGCAAATTACATGATCAACGGTGCTGTTATCAAGTCAGCAACGTTGCTTCCAAACAACGTAGTCGAAATCAAATTCGAAGATAATGCAATCAACCTCGATGGTCTTCGCAACGTTTCTGTAAGTGGAGTGAAGAGTAGTGCTGGAGTAACAATGGATGCTTACAACACTACAAAATACTTTGTTGAAAACATCAAACCAGTAGTAACTTCAACTTCATTGATTGCTGCTAACAAAGTAAAAGTTGTATTCAGTGAAGCTGTAAAAGTTTCTGATGTTTCTAAAGCTGGCTTTGATGTTCTTGTTGGGACAGTTGCAGAACCAGAAGGTGCTTCATTCACTGTTCTTCCAGAAGCTGCAGTACCAACAGCTTTCGAAACTTCTTATATCATTACTTTAGAAGATGATTTGTCATCTGCTGAATACGCACAAACGTTAACACTTAAAGTTGTAAATGATGCAACTCCTGCTAGTATCATCACGGATGCTAAAGGAAATAAAGTTGTCACAGGTTCATATGTAATTACAAAATAATTCTAATTAAACTAACTTGCTTAGTTTAAAGTGATGAAAGGGAACTATGGAGGCGATTTTTTCGCTATCTATAGTTCCTTTTTTATATCCAAAGGAGGAGAAACGATGAAACAGAATCAATCTGCAAAACGTGTCGACATCGTCAGCGTCTAACTCGTCAAATAAGGAGGTGTCCGCTATAAGAGCCGAACCATCCACAGACCGGATGACGGCTATACGCTCATGAAAGAATTCTTGAAGGGGCTTGATTGGGAGTATTTCCTCGTCGTTAGTCTCGACCCGAAGAATTAGTCCGTCCCCGTCAACGTCTGTCATTCTTTCATATCAGGAGTCTGAACGCGATCCTCGTTCATCCGAGAGGGGAGTTGGATGTCCCCTGATCTTTATCGGGCGCCATGATTGTCCGATCATAACCATCTAAGCAGGACTGAGGAACGAAGCTGATGGCGACCTATTCTTACAACCGGCGAGAAGAGAACTGATTAGATTAGTTATGGTTAAAGTTATTGAAGAAAGTTGCCAACGTTTGGAGGTAGACTCTAAAAACTGTATCGTACAAAACAAAAAAACACTTTAGCGACTTCGCCAATCTTGTGTCAAGTATTGTTCAATGTCGACGTCAAGTTCAGGTATTGTTTTTGGTATATTGAATTGAAATATGGTGAGTTGTTTTCTCAGAAATGCGCTTGTTCTTGAAAGAGTGAAGTAATCTGACTAAGTATAGTTTTTAGTGCAATATTTCTTTCGATTAAAGTTAGGTTGAGCTTTATATCGAAAAACGTTTTTTAATATAGGTAAATACGATAATTTACAATTAAAATTTAAAAGTAGCATATATATACAATTAATATATCCTTATTAAATATCAATAACAGCTTGAGAAAAACAGGACCAATAAAAATACTGAAGACGAATATTAATAGAGTTTTAGGTGAAAATGGGATATTTTAAGCCATCTTAAAATTATTCTTTAGAGATATTGAAAAGACGTATGTTAGAGAGTTTTTCCAAATAAATTAATTTATGCGAGTGCTATTGTAAGTATTCTTTTATCTGTACATGAAAGTATCTTTTTATGATGTTGTTGAGGATAGAACATATTTTGGAAATGAGAACTGGGGACGAGGTGATGTTTAGTCTTCAATCAACAATCGATTAAATCGGATAAAGTTACTAGAAATACGCAGATTAGATTATAGGATAAGATTCTATAAGACTGTATATAATTCTGTGAATAGTCATATGTGAATCAAAATTTACAATAAACTGATTGGATATTAAACTAATGAACAAAAAAAGTACAGCTAGTGCAATCATTTATTATATTGTTTTCTACTTCATGATGCTTGCATATTCATATTTTCTCTTGAAAATTACACATAAGGATAATTTGAATGAAATAAATATTATTGATTTTTCAAATAAAACTGATTATGTAATTTATTTATTGGGATTTGTAATTCTTCAATACATTTTCTTTTATGTAATGAGTTTTTTTTCAAGGCTAGATGGATCTTGGTTTTTACCGCATGGAAACGCATTAACTGTTTCTGTTAAAGTCTTTCTTCAATATCATAAAGGTCTATTTGTACATATAACACTTTTTATGGTAATTGGATTTCTTAGCACAGATTTCTCATTGCCCGCAATACCTTTTTCTTGGTTTATTTCAGCTGCAGGAATCTTGATAATTACTGGATTTATTCTTTTAGATTTTAATTTTGTCTATTTTAGTACTATTATGTTTCTACTTGTACTTCTAAAAAGTTTTAATAGCAGTGACTACTCGGTAAGATTAGATTATTATGTTTATACTTTAGCAATAAGTTTATTTATTAGTGTCTTAAGTTTCTTATGGAGATATGACATTACAAAAAATTTTTATTTCATTATTTTGCTGTTATTCTCGTTCATAGTATCAAGTGCATTTATTGACTTCCGACAAGATGAACGAGCATTAATAATTATTATAGGGATTATTATTTATGTATTATCTTCACTATACTTTTTCATAAAAGATGCTATTAAAAAAGAAGACTCCAAATTATGGGATTACATTAAAAATCTTTTGTTTATAGAGTATAGAATAGCGGAGCAATCAAAAAGAAATTCTGAAAATATTACTTTAATCAATATGCTCTTTAATAATGATGTAAGTAAAATTAACGGTCTATTGAAAGAATTTTCAAGAAATGCACATGTGGTATTTGTCCGACCAAATATGAAGAGAAATTCAATCAAAGAATCATACTATCTAGATTTAAAAGATAGTCGTGATTTTAGAATTTTTGTTTCTAATTCTTTTAAAAAAATTAAAGATGGTCAACACCTCTCTGAACTGATTCATTTAATAAAAGTCTTCACTAATAACCAAAGAAGTTACTCGGAAAGTTTAATGAATGCAAGAACTACAAATATAAAGTTAAGAAATCAAAACAATCTTATCATTGGAATATTTATTTTTATTGTTGCCAATATAATAATAAAACTCGTTTTGACAGATACTTTAGAATTATTTATAGTGCATTTTTTAGTATGGGCCATTTTTTTACGCATGTTCTTGAGAACTTTTGAAATCGGAAAAGCTTTTTACAGAGATTTAACGGAACAAGGATATAACAATAGTTTTCTAAATGGTACAGATCGTATTTGGTTAGCAATAAAAAGCGTAATTGAGATTTCAATTCTTGCTTCTGCGATATACATGCTAAACCACTTGATTATTTATACAAATGTAGAATTTAAGATGTGTACCGGTATCCTATCATCGTCGTTTTGGAAGAACATCGAATATGCCTTCTCAGTTGCTATTTTTAACGTGTCTTTTCCCGAAGCATTAATTCCACATTCGAATAAAAACTTTCTTTGGTTGTCTACTCATTTAATTCAAGTGGTTTCAAGCTTGATATTAATAACTATAAGTATTACTGGATATATGGGACGTGAGAAAAATCTAACTTATTTTGAATTTGACCTTTCAAAAGACGGAACATTTAAGATATTTAAAATGGTTCGGGAGTCTCCCGGAAAAACAAAATTGATTCTTTGTCATAAATTCAGTACAAACACAAAAACAGATGGAACATTGAAGACAAATCAGTTTGATGTAGAGATTTTAATTACAATACTAAATAACATGTTTGCAAATAATGAGATTTCCGAAAAAGACTATGATCACATTATGAGAATATTAGAGGTGGGGAACTCTTATTTTTCACCAAAAAAATAATGAATAATATAAATAAGTACAACATTCAAAATGAATATAAAAGTCTACAGGGCTTTCCTCTTGTAAAATGAAGTTCCTCCCAAAACATACAGTCAGACGAAAACCCAGCTACGAATTGGGAGGTGCATAGAGGTTCTATGAAAAGGTGATTGTAAATTTCGACGTCAAGTCCGCAGCGAGTAAGCTCGAACAGAAGAGACTCTTTTAAGCACAGAGTTTGTACGACTGAAGGTTTACTGTCTGCCTTATACGAAAGAACGACACAAATTTATGGCATCACACGCCTGTATATGATTTCAATGTAAAGCGAAATGGCTCGAATCCTATCAAATTAAGGATTCGAGCCATTTCGTCTTTTTAAGCTATACATCTTGTATAGCTGACAGTAGAGAATTTATTTTTTATGCAGTTTGTTTTCGCTGTTGCTGTTCTTGTCGTCGACGGATGATTGAACGTCCAAACTGAATCCCTGGTCGCTCGATGACCCGGTATGTGACAGACGCAATCACGCCAGAGACGACGAGCGTCACGAGGAACGTCAACATCCATACCGTCGTCACGTTATATTGCTGGGTCCACGTCTCGTTGAAGAGATGATTGACCCAGTCGAGGACGAAAAAGTGGACGAGGTACAGGCTGAAGCTGATATGCCCGATGTACTGCACCACCGGATGATTGAGGATACGTCCCCGAATGCCGGATAAGCCGAGAGCTAACAGACAAAAGGCGAGACCGAACAGCGCATGTTTCGGAAACGCGCTATAGACATCATACGGAGTAATCCCGAGTATGATAAGTAACGCAATTGAGCCGAACGTCATCGCATAGTGCGTTCGTACGGACCACGATTGGTCGCGCCACACGAGATACAACGTGACCCCCATCAAGAAGATCGGCAGCTGGTTCGGGAACCAATAAAAGGCGAAACTCTTCACGTCCATGAATGGCTGACTCTGTTCGGTCAGGAGGTGCAGGACGATGCTGAGTACGAGCGTCGATGTTGTCCACACAATCCCTTGACGCGCTGTCTTGATCCATTTGAACAGGAACGGCACACATGCATAAAATAAAAATTCGTTCGAGATTGACCAACCGCCCGGCACGAGACTGAATAACCACTCGGGATGCAGGACGTTCGTGAACGTCAACGTCGAGACCAAGAGGGAAAGTGTCACGTCTGGATAAGCCGTCGAAACCCCGATGAATTGATTGATTAGATCAAAACTTAAGTAGAAGAGCAGTGCGGCGTAAAACATCGGTGCGATCCGGAAGAAGCGCTTCGTGTAGAAGTCCTGAAGCGGAATCTGGCGCGATACCGTATAGCGCTCCAATGAATAGAACAACGTGAAGGCGCTGACGATGAAAAAGAGTTGGACGCCGCGCGACCCTTGTATCCCGATATGGTATAACCAATCGGGCAATTGTTGAAGGGACCGTGTCGAGTGCGTCAACACGACCCCGAGGATGGCATAACCGCGAAGGGCATCTAAAAAACTTAGCTTCTGCAACTGATGTAATCTCCTCTATACATTCCTATTTTTCTTTTCGTCAAACAATCTATCAAGGTGTTGACGGTGTGTCTATTTGATTCAGACACTTGTGTTGAAACTTTAAAATATACTTCTCGTTAAATTGGCACGCGAATTTGTCTCGTCTCTTTGTTCGAGAGCGTATAGGTCACGATGTAGCTCGAACCGGACACTTTCACACTGGCCGACCGAATCGTCGTCTTCGACTGGTCGAGTCGAATGAGCGTGAGGTAGCGCACGTCTTTCCCGGTATTATACGAGATGACTTGTGGACGCGGCTTCCATTCGTAATCCTCGACGGCGACGAAGCTCGTACTGTTGCGCATCGATGAATTTTTAAGGTTCAGCTGCATGAGCTGGATCGTTCGTCCGTTCGTATCACCGTAGACGACGTTCTGAGTCGCCATCGAACTCTGAAGGAGTTTCAGACCTTCGGCGAGATGGAACCGTTGCACGAACTTCGTAGTTGCGGGTGAACTGATCCGGTCGTAGACGATGAGCGTCTGTTCTCTGTCGTAGACGAGCGTCCGTCGATGCGTCGCCCCGTTCCCGATGAGCTGGCTCTCCCCAATCGTAAGAAGGGTCGAACCGAGATTTTGTACGGTCTTGATGTTGCTCTTCCCACGCATCGTGGAGCGGAGGTCGAGATTCGCCCCGTCACGGTGGACGGTATTATGGGCATCGACACCGAAGACGCGCTGACGTTCGGGGCGATTCGTATAGCCGTAGCGACCCGTCTCGATGATGAAGTCGCGGCCGAGGCCGTACAGGTCGATGCTCAAGTCATCGGCATGCTTGTGGGCACTGCTGTGATAACCGGCTGTCATCATCACCTGGGTCGCCTGATTGAACGCGCGAGGTGGAGATGCCCAGTATTCGCGCATGAAGCTGTATTGGTTGCTGATCCGTTTCGCCGTGACCGGTGGACGTGTCCCTTCCTTCCCTTGGGTGAGGGCGAAGACGAGCTCGGGGAAATCCTCGATATGCGGAATGATCGAGGTGTTCCGTCTGACACCGGACGTGTCCCCAAAGATCGGGAGTGTCCCGTTCGGTTTGATCATATACGTCAGTTGCTTCGGCATCTGTTCGACCCGTGCCATGCTCGAAGGGAGTGAGAAACGGTTCGCTTCTGCCCAGATGAGGAAGCGGTCGAGCACATGATACATATAGGATTGATAGCCGGGTGAATGCTCGAGATGGACGGCGTCCGACGTGATGCTGTGGCGGATCTGTTTGTCGAGGCGGCTATCTGCGAGCGTCTTCCACGTTCTGCTCCGGTCGAACTGTGGGAACGTTTGCGCGATGGCGGTGAGCGCCATGTCTTGGAATATCCCATGATTGTGATCATTTTTATAGAAGCTAGACGTCGCGAGTAACGTGCCATGGTCGTGGAGCGTCCGCAACATCAGACCGGTGAACGCCGTATCTTTATAGAGCGAAGAAGATTTATAGGCATCCCAAAAATTCAAGAGATGGAACGTCCGGATCGACGTGCCGTGGTCGTTATATGGCCAACGGTACTGTTTGTAGTTCGCAATCGGATGGGCTTTCGTCCAACTTTTAACGACCCGTACCCCGTACTTCAAATAAGCGGTATTGCCGGTCTCGTTATATGCCTGGGTCAATTGATTGAGCACCGTCAAATAATGAATTTGGAACGGATAGGAATTGCTCGACGAGCTCGGGATGTCCCGGTGCCAGTTAAACGTATCGACGTTCGGGACGGACAATTGATATGGTTTGGACGGAATCGACCAATCCCCACGAATCGCACGGTTGGCGTAGTCGACGGCGCGCGCAGGTGTCAATTTTTCATATTCATATGGCGCGTGAAGTGGCATCTGTTTCATATACTCATGCGCGAGTCGTGCCGTTCCACTCGACTTCAAATTCGAAGCGGTGAGTGGGTCACCGAGTAAGAGCTTGGCCTGACTTTTCTTTATGTAGATCTTTTTCGTATGACTCAGTGCGATGTAGTACCAGCCGGACGTACTGACGGCTGTGTAGCGTTTCGTTGTCGAATACGCTGCCACTTTCGTCAATCGACCGTTCTTCATTTCATAGACGGTCGCATTCGGGATGGAGCGGATATCGAAAGGGTTCGTCGCAGCCTGGACGGAGTCTGTCGGGGTCATGCCCCAAGCCCCTACTAAGACGAGGACGAGTAATATTCGTTTCATGCATACACCTCAATAAATTTGGATTTACTTCTTTTTCAAAGTATACCATGAGGTGCGTTTATTCCCTTAATTTTCTATATCATCTTTATTGTAAAAAGAAGACCGACCTAACTCACAGGTCGGTCTTCTTCGTATGTTCTTTAATCCAACGTCAACCGTTCCACCGCATCGCGAAGATGGTTCTCGCGGACGCGGATGTACCGACGTGTCGTCTTCGGCTCGGAGTGGCCAAGTAATTCAGATAACGTCGTCTCCATGACCCCTTTGTCATAAAGGTGCGTCGTAAACGCATGGCGGAGCGTATGAGACGTGACAGGATAGCCGAGCACTTCTGTGGCAGCCGTCGTCAGGTGACGATTGATGGTCGTCTTACAAATCAAGGCACCTCGTGCAGACGGGAACACATAGGGTGAGTCGACGGGACGTCGCTCCTCATCGAGATAGGTGGAGAGGACGGAGTGAATCTTGTCATTCAACGGGATTCTCCGGGGCTTTCCCGTCTTTGATTCTCGGACATAGAGTAACCGCTCCTGCAAATCGATCGCATCGAGTTTTAACAGCCGGACCTCGTTGATCCGCATGCCCGTATGGAGTTGAACGGTTAAAAACGTACGATACAACGGGACGTCGATGGCATCGATGACAGCGGACAATTGTCTAGGGGAGGGGATCTCCGCTGAATGGTGCTCGGTCACTTTCACCCGTAACTGATGAAAGGGGTTATGGGTGACGAGATGCTCGGCGATGGCCCAATCGTATAAGCCGCGAAGAGCGCTCAAGTAGTTGTTGATGGTCACCGGTTGACAGCCTTCCGAACGGAGCGTGTCGATATACGGCATGACGTCTTGCCTCGTTTTTAATTCGTCGAGCGTTCTGCCTTCTCCCATGATGGCTTCGAATCGGGCAAACTTATAGGTCGCCTGGCTGACCGTGTTGTCCGATTTTCCGGTCATGCGTAAATAGTGGATGTGCTGGGCGACGGCGTCTTTCATGTGTAAGGTCATCTTCCTGTCTCCTCTTACTCGTTGTCCTCACGGAGCATCCGTTGCAGTTCGGCCTTATAGGCGCGTAGTCGACTCGGCGAGTACCCGAGCGATGCCTCGGTCCCGTGAAGCATATGGCAGAGTAAGGTGAAATGGCGATTTGGTAAAGTGGATCGCTTGTCGTCTAGCCAAAGCGAGAGGGGCACTTCGCGCTGGTCGACTTGTTCTGGGAGTCGTTCGCTCGCGACCTCATGTTGGAGCGTCTTCGCCTGTTTGGCCCGTTCGTTCAGGATGGCCCCGCGGATACGGATGAAACAGTACGTTTTCCCTAACGTCTTGCCGTCTTGAAGGGCGCGCCATAGGGCGATTCGTGCCGTTTGGGCGGCATCGTCGACTTCGTTCGAATGGAGATGGAGCTGTCGGATGACGTAAAAGATCATCGGCTCCCACTCTTTGATTTGTTCGTTAGTATCTGGCATGGTGGGCTGCTTTCCCGCGCGCGTCTCAAGTTTCCTAGGTGGATACAGCATAATGGTTGTTATGCAGATTTCGCACCTCACGAACGTTGAAATTTCGTCAGCCCAAATCAGATACAGCACGGAAATGCTGTATGGCACAACCCGTATCCCTTATCCATCGGAAGCATCGATTCTCTATAACAACCATTATGGGAGGATGTGAGGTGATGATTTGATCAAGAGGTAAATGATATCCAAGTTTTAGTTGTTTAGCATTCGTTTAATGGATATAATTTACAGAGTGAAATCAAACCGGAAATGTGAGGAAAATCATGAAACCTTTGTATAGACGATTATCCATCGGGATGTTGAGCGGGATGCTCCTGTTCGCACCGATGACGACGGCTTCGGCCAACTCGGACTTCAACGTGCGCGTCGCTCCGTCGACCACGCTGCACCAAATGAAGGGGAAAAAACTGGTCCCACTACAGAAGACGAACACGACGAAAGAATACCGCATCGTACGCCCGTCCGGATGGTATTATCTTGCCATGTCCGGCGGCAAACGGATCTATATCAAGAAAAGCCAGGCGGAGGTCGTTCCGGCCCGTTCGTTGACGAAAGCACGCATCCAATCGAAAACAAACCGTCCGCTCGTCCATACATACATGGGGCAGACCGAGTCCCATATCCCGTATGAGTATGACCGACTGTCGACAGAACAGGCAAAACAGTTCGCCGATCGGGCGCTCGCCGGCAACTGGTATATCCCGACGAAACCGAACAATCTGTCGGTCCCAAACATCGACACGTTCAACTGGCATAAGGACGTCCCGGCCGTGGACAGCAACTCGTTCCCGTTCCAGCTCCACTACTTGACGGTCCTCAATCAGTTGACGCAAGCGTACAATGACACGGGTGACCTCGCCTATCTGAAATATGGCGAACGACTAATCAAAAGTTGGACGAAGGCACACCCGGCCTATAACTACAAACGACTCAAGTGGGGATACAATGACCAAGGAACGGCGATTCGTGTGTTCCATTTGTTGAATTTCTGGGATGTATATAAAGAGACGTCACTCTATCGGGACCCTGCCTTCACCGAGCTCATGTTGAAAACATTGTATGAGCATGGGGAGATCTTGGCCTCGTCCGACTTCTACAAACCGAAACATAACCACGGCATCTTCCAAGACATGGCGCTCACCGCCATCGCCCAGACGTTCCCTGAGTTTGACCGGAGTAAGGCGTGGCAATCGACCGCCAGCACGCGGCTCCAGGCGCAAATCGCCCACAGCATCTCGCCGGAAGGGGTCCACCTTGAACACTCACCTCGATATCACGTGTATGTGTATCATACGTTATCGCGCTTTATCGAATGGGCCGAGGCTAACCAGTTCGTTCTGCCTTCACGCTCGGGCTATATCGAGAAGATGCCGGATCAGCTCACCTACATGTTGAAGCCGAATCGGACGCTCCCAATCTTCGGTGACACGACGGGGCACCTTCAAGGGATGAACATCATTCCAAAGACGAACGAATATCCGGAGCTCAGTTTCGCGGTGAGCGGAGGGGCAGAGGGCGTGGCACCGACCTTGTTGACGAAGCAAATCGGGGACCAATACAGCTTCATGCGCGAATATTGGTCGCGTCCACCTGAGGCGTTCTCGGGTGCGACACAAGTGATGATGACAGCCGGGTATCATAGCAGTGCCCACAAGCATGCCGATGACTTGAGCATCGACTTCTATGGACTGGCGCGTGACTTCATCATCGAGACGGGTCGCTTTGGTTATTCGGCACGACCGGAACGGAAGGAAGTCTTTAAAGTCGAGGCCCATAACACTGTCCACCGATACGGGGAAAACTTGGATTTAAGCAAAGGCATGATCGGTCGGAGCCGTATCGTGAAGACCGAAGACCGTGGAGAGACGAGCGTCGCCATCGGAGAGAGCGCGTTGATTGGGAAAGGGGCAACGCATCGCCGCACCCTCGTCTATGACAAGGCGAAAACACTCGTCGTCTACGACCGCATCACCTCACCGAAGCCGGACATGTTCGTTCAGCGCTTCCACCTCGGAGAGGGTCTGAAACTATATAAAGGGACGACCGAGGCACAGAACGTGACGTTCCGAGACAGCCGCCGTCGATCGATTCAACTGATGCAACTCGAGACGGACGAAGAGTCATATATGTCCGTTCAACCAAGTCATCTCTCGGTTCGTGATGCGGAGTGGACGCTTCGCGAGCAAGTCGTCTCCATTGAATACGGTACGGACGTGCGTTACATCACACTCATGCGGATCGACCGGACGAACACCTCGATTGTCGACACGGCGGTCAAGGAACAAGCTAATCAGTATGAACTCACCTATACACTTTCCAACGGCGAGACCCATACTCTCGACGTTCCAAAATGATTGAAGCCTGGCGACTGCCAGGCTTTTTTACGTGGACGATGAGAGTAGTTGTTGAATCCCACCATTTGCTAAGGTAGAATTTTCAAGTAGAACAACTGACAAGTGAGGGAACGAATGGAACATTCACATGCAAAACAGATCGTGGCTCAACTTCGGGGTTCGCTCTCGGGGAAAGCGAGCGATGGTTGGGACGTCGTCATCTCGGCAGGGACGATGTGTTATCAATGGAAGGGAAGACGGATGGTGCCAGACAGTCGGCTCGAGACGACTGAGACGGTACGGCTCATCCGTCCATACGGTCGATATTATATTGTCCATAGAGAAGGAAGGGAAGCACTCGTCCGCGCGACGGACGTGATGCTCCTCATGACTGAACCTCTCTCGAAAATCAAACTGACGGACAAGATGGAGCGACTGCTCGTCCGTGACTATATGAAACAAAAGCGCACATTCGCTTCGTACCATTATGAACAAATCCGTGATGAACAGGCGGTTCATTTTGCAGAAGAGACGTTGAGCGGAAGATGGTATATCCCATCGCTTCCGCATACATTGACCGTCCGTGATGTTCGGACGTTCGATTGGAACAAAATGTTACCACTTGTGAACAACAACTCTTTCCTTTTCCAACTCCACTATTTGACGACGGTCAATCAACTGACTCATGCCTATGAGGTGACGCAAGACGAAAGATACTTGCACTATGCACACCAAATCATCGATAGCTGGCAGAGCCATCATCCGCTGCATGGCGGTCCGCGGGGGCGTGTAGCATACCATGCGCACGGTACGGCGATTCGAGTATTCCATATACTCCGTTTCTTTGAAGCGTATCGCCAGGCACCGATCCATCATGATGCCCGTGTGACGTGCCGCTTGTTACATCTGTTATATGAACATGCGACATTACTGGCGACCCCTACCTTTTATCGTCCGCTCCATAACCATGGGCTCTTTCAAGATATGGCACTGTTTGCGATTGCTTCCTGTTTTCCGGAGTTTGATCGCAGTGCGGATTGGAGAAGGATTGCGCGTGCGCGGTTGAATAAGCAACTCGACATTTGCCTTTCGGAGGACGGGACCCATTTGGAGCACTCGCCCGGCTATCACGTTTACGTGTACCATACGCTAAGTCGATTTAGAGACTGGGCCGATTTAAATGGATTCACGTTGCCGGAAGGGATTGGACGCATCGACCGGATGCCAAAGCGCCTCTTGCATTTCATTAAACCGAACCAAACCTTGCCGATCGTGGGGGATACGGGAGGACAGCTTCGCGGAAGCCGTTTAATTCCTCGGATTGAAACGTTTCCCGAACTAGCCTTTGCCATGAGTGGAGGGACACAAGGACAATGCCCAGAAGAACTGCTGGCGAATCTAGGCTCTCAATATGCGGTCATGCGTGAATATTGGCACCATGCAAAGCGTCCGTTTCGTGACGCCACCTATATTCTGATGACAGCGGGATACCATGGGGGTGCACATAAACATGCCGACGACTTGAGTCTCGAACTATATGGATTGGGGCGGGATTTCATCGTCGAAACCGGTCGGTATGGCTATGTGGACGGACCTGAGCGTGCGCAAGCACTACGTGTCGCGGCGCACAATACGGTACATCGACTCGGAGAAGAGCTCGACTTGTCGATCGAGCGAATCGGAGAGAGCGGAATCCTAGAGGTGAAAGAGGCGCGGAAACAGATGACGGCGACCGGAGTGAGCCGTCTGATTGGAAAAGAGGCCATTCATACTCGGCATGTCGTGTACGATAAGGCGCGAACGCTTGTCGTGTTTGATCGGATTGTCGCGCCGGAAGCGGATCTCTTTGTCCAGCGCTTCCATCTGGCACCCGGTTTGGACCTGGTATCGGGTACACCAGAAGAACACAACGTTCGATTTAAAGATGCCTCGAATCGAGCCATTCAATTCATTCAGCTTTTAAAAAGCGAAGAGGCTTATATGGCACTTGAACTGAGCCATGTATCCATGCGTGATTTGGAGTGGACTCCCCGCCAGCAAGTCGTTTCGATTGAACATGGTAGCGAAGTTCGCTTTTTGACTCTGATTCGACTAGACCGGACCGGGAAGCGTGTCGTCGATACGAAGGTCGAAGAGCGGGATGGGGTGTACATCGTCTCGTATTGGATTGAAAACGGGGGGAAGCATGTCATTCATGTGCCGTGTGAGGAAAGTCGTGACGTGTAAAGGACAAAACGTCACGACGCTCTCACGAAGTGATGTCGTCCTTTACATAATGAGGGAATCGTTTTTTGTGGAAATTGTAAAAACCTTAAAAATCTTCAATTTGTGATTGTTTATTGGACGCGTTTCCGTTACGTTAGAACTAGAGCGATTTGTACATATAAGGGAAAAACGGACGACTTTGGGGTAATCGTGGTAAGTAAAAAGTCGAATGGTGTAAGCGCTTTCTCTTGTGTGTCCTCTTCGCAAATCTGAAAGGGGAATTGGACATGACAAAGAAATCATCTCGTAAGTTGTACACAGCACTCGCTGTAGCGGCCGTATCGACTGCATCGCTCGCACCGGTTGTTGTCACAGAAGCTGCGTCGAAAGCACCAGTCGTCAAAGCGAAATCAGCGTATGTGTACGCAGGGGACTTGGATGCTGCACTCGATGCTACATATGAAGGCGCGCCGATCCATTGGTATAAATCGAGCGTCAACTTGGAAAAATTAGGTACATTCCAAACAGCTAAGGGAATCGTCAAAGGCAAAGGGAAGTACATTGAGAAACGCGTCCGCGTCCTCGATCACCCGATTGCGATTTTACCACCGAGCGAGCCACTCGTGTTCAAACAAGGGAAACCGGCACTTGGCATCGTGAAGCAACAAGTGAAATTCGCAAGTGGGACGTATGAAAAAGCAGTACGTTGGAGCAAAATCGACACGAGTGAAGTCGGCGAATTCGTCGCGACGGCTACATATACAAACCGTGGTAAAACGATCACACTTGAAGTTCCTTATACAGTAGAAGGATACAAGCTCTCGATCATGCACACGAACGACACGCACGCCGCACTCGATCTCGCACCGAAACGTGCGACAGCCATCAAGCAAATCCGTGCAGAGAAGCCAGACAGCCTCTTGATCGACGCAGGGGACGTCTTCTCAGGATCACTTTACTTCAACGAGTTCAAAGGTCAAGCTGACCTCAAACTCATGAACTACATGAAATACGATTTGATGGTACCGGGTAACCACGAATTCGATCTCGGTACAGAGCAAGGGCATAAAGAACTTGCTGATTTCGTCCGCTATGCGAACTTCCCGTTCGTCAGCTCGAACGTCAACTATGCAAATGACCAATACATGAAGAGCCTCTACCGTGACGAAGTTTCGCAAAAAGCGTACAACGGTCGTCTTTATGAAGGTGTCGTCAAAGTAGTGGATGGCGAGAAGGTCGGATTCTTCGGTTTGACAACAGAAGAGACGGCATCCATCGCTAGCCCAGGCCCAATTGAATTCCAAAACTACATCGCAGAAGCACAAAAAGCAGTCGACGCGTTCAAAGAGATGGGCGTCGATCAAATCGTAGCTGTCTCACACCTTGGGTATAACGACAACCCGGCGTTCGACAACGACTTGTTGCTTGCTGAAAACGTAGATGGAATCGACATCATCGTCGGTGGCCACACGCATACTCGTTTGAGCGCTCCGGTCCTCATCACAGAAGGAAAAACAGAGCCAACGGTCATCGTTCAAGCGGACCAATACAGCAATTTCCTCGGAACGGTTGATGTCGAGTTCGACAAGGATGGAAAAGTCATCAAACATGCGGGTAGTTTGATTGATGTGAAAGCACTTCAACCAGATCCATACGCGGTCGAGTTGCTCGCACCATTTAAAGATGTCGTGGATACAATCAGCCAAGACCCAATCGGTGTCTCGCTCACAGCTCCACTCGATAACCCACGTGACAAAGGTGACGAAACAGCACCGAGTGTCCGTAAAAATGAAACAGCCCTCGGTAACTTGATTACAGACGGTATGCTCACGAAAGCGAAAGAGTATGATTCTGCTGTCATCGGTGCTGTTCAAAACGGTGGTGGAATCCGTGCATCAATCGATGCAGGTCCTGTCACGACAGGTGAAGTGTTGACGACACTTCCATTCGGAAACACGCTTGCCATCATGGACTTGAAAGGTAGCGAATTAAAAGCTGCTTTCGAGCGTAGCGTTGGCATTTACCCAATCGAGAACGGTGGATTCCTCCACGTATCTGGATTCAAAGTATTGTTCGACAGCTCAAAACCGGCTGGCGAGCGCATCGTTAGCTTGCAGTACAACAACGGCACAGAGTTTGTCGATGTCGAAGACGCGACGAGCTACAAAGTCGCAACGAACTTCTTCACAGCGCAAGGTGGAGACAACTATGTTGAGTTTGAAACGGCATTCAAAGACGGTCGCGTCAATGACCTCGGTCTCATCGACTGGGAAAACTTCCGCGATCACTTGATCAGCCTCGGCGAAGAAGTCACACCTGCTGTTGAAGGACGTATCGTCGACGTCAACGCAGCTGAATAAGACAATCATTGATTACTTTCGGACGGATCCAGGAATGGGTCCGTCTTTTTTATAGGAAACTCAGGCGTGTACATTTGTCATCAAATTGCGACCGACATATAACTCTGTTAAGATACGATAAGATGAAGAAATACTGATTACTTAAAAAAGGTGGAGCGGACGTATGGATGTAAAAGCGACGCTGCGCGATGTGCAAGCGCACATTGCGTGGTTGAAAGAAGAAAAAGAACGGGTCGACCGGAGAGAAGCATTGAACGGAGATGACTTGATCACCCTTGAGGACCTTCCTTCATTGTCGAGACAGGCACAACGCCCGCGTCTTGACGATAAATTGTTTGAAGAACAGCAAGCTACCTTAAAAACGGAACTCGAATCAGCTCGAGCGCGACTCCCGAAACAAGATGTGACTCGTATCGCATCGAATGGGAGCAATTTTTATGAGAAGGCGGACGTACAAGTGGCATTCGTCGGTCCTGTTAAACGAGCGAAAGAGTTAGAGCGGCTTTGTCATGTCCATTTATTTGAGAATGTGACGGGCTTCTTAGAGCTGGCTGAAATCGAAAAGATTGATTTCCTTCTCATCTCGGCCGCGCTAGTGGAAGATGAGACGACCGCATTCCACCACATGGGCTCACCGCGTTCGCACTCCCGTCACTGGTTGGAGAATTTGATTCGCAAAGCCAAACAAATTGATGTTCGTGTCGTGTTTGAAACTACTCTCGATACGAATCACTACGATCGTTTCTCCTCACTCGCCGCACAGTGTGACTATATCTTTACGGCAAACGAGGAGCGTGTGACGGATTATATCGAAGAAGCCGGACATGAGCGCGTTTTTGTCATCCGTCCGGGAATCGACCCACTTCGCTTCAATCCAATCGGGATGACGCGTGTTCAGTCGGATTCGGTCGTCGTCACGAACCGTTTCCCGGTACAACGTTTTGCAAAAGACTTGGAGACACTCGCACAAGGTGTTCGTGATGCGAATAAGTCTCTTTATGTGATTCGCGAAGCGGATGAATCGAAGGTGTCGTTCGCACCGAAATCACTTCAAGATGTCCTCGTCCATGGGGACCAAGAGGAGATCGAGGCGTTGAAAGAAACCTCGAACTGGATTCTTCACGTCAATGAAGTGAAAAACAGTCCGACGATGAGTGCGCAAGCCATCTATGAGGCACAGGCACGGGGACAACTCGTCTTGACGAACTACAACGTGGCCGTCAACAACGATTTCCCGAACGTATTCATCGCGACGAGCGCATTGGATGCACAAGGGATTTTAGAAATGTTCGATACAGACGAAGAGCGTCTCGAGCATCAACTATCTGGTGTCCGCACCATCTTCTCGAACCATACAATTTATGATCGTTTCAACGAAATGTTATTCGTTCTCGGCATTCACCACGAAGTCCGTCGTGACGTCCTCGTCATCGGTCGCGGCGACGTGACGGCGACACGTGAGCAGTTCGAGCGCCAATCGTATCCGCATAAACGTTTTGTCGCAGAAGCGGATTTACAAGAAGTCGATTTACGCACAGCCGACTTCGTGACGGTATTTGACGACCGTTATCACTACCTCGACTATTATGTAGAGGATATGGTCAACGCCTTCAAATACACGGACGTCGCTTTCGTGACGAAAGGGCAGGACGTTGTACATGAATTCGTAGAGGGATACGATGACGTCGCATTAACGATGTTTGCGGCAAGCCACCTGTCGCTTGAGACGCTTCGGGACGACCAGCGTATCGAGGGACAAGGCTATGCCATCGATCATTTCGAACTGCTCGCGGCAGATGACGTACTCGTCCCGAATGAACCGGGCGACTATGCGCTTTCAATGATCGTCCCGATTTATAACAACGGTCGTTATCTCTACAACAAATGTTTCTCTAGTCTTCGCCGTAGCTCGATGTTTGAAGACATGGAGGTTTGGCTCGTCGACGACGGTTCGACGGACCAAGAGACGATCGGCTATATCGAACGCCTCGTGCGGAAGTATCCGAACGTCTACACGTACTCATTCAACGACGGAGGCAGCGGCAGTGCGTCGCGTCCGCGAAACAAAGGCGTCGAATTGGCAACGACACCGTACATCGCTTTCCTTGACCCGGACAATGAAGCGGTCAACGACGGCTATGCGGAACTATTCCGTATCATGAAAGAGAATGACGCGCTTGACCTCGCAGTCGGAAGTATGTTGAAGCTTGCGAACCGTGAGGCCATGATTGAGCTAGACGGCCTTGAAAAAGATGGTGTTCGCGTCATCGAAGACCCGAGAGCGTACTTGCTCGAGCACAACTTCAAGGTACAGAGTATCCAGACGATGGTCATCAAAAAAGACTTCATCCAGAAGCACGATTTGAAACAGGTCATCGGTGCGGTCGGGCAAGACTCGCTCTTCTTCCAAGAGATGTTCCTCAGCGCAGGACGCGTCGCTCTTCTCGACTTGACGATTCATGATTATTACGCGGCTGTCGCCGGTTCGACAGTCAACACGATCACGAAGAAGTACTTTACGAAGTGTGTCATTCGGGAAACGGCCCGGGCAAAAGCATTCGCCCGGGAAGGTGTACTCGATCAATACCGTTCCACACGATTCGAACGCTTCTTCTCGATGTGGTATTTGGTCTTCTTACGCCGAAGCAAACCGGAAGAGTTTGTCGACAATGCCGGTATGCTTTATGAAATCATCGAACAGTATCGTCCGATGGAATTAGAGACGCCGATTGTAAAACAATTCGTCGACTTATATGAATCAGGACAAACAGAAGAATTGAAGCGTCTCTACTTTGACGCATACTTGTGAGGTGAGAGCATGAGCAACGAATTTGAAAAAGAAATCGGATTGTTGAAACAACGAATCAAACTGCAGGAAGAAGAGATTCGTCATTTGAAACATGATGAACGTCTATTACGTCAAAAGCATCGACGACTCGTTCAAAAGTATGGAGATCTTCTGTACACGTTTGAATGGACCGTGAAGACGTTCGAGAAGAAAGAGCAAGCGCTCAGTGACTTGAAACGTAAATATGATGTGTTGAATCAGAAGTATCGTCGTCTTGTGCAATCGAAAGCCGGAAAAGCGATTTTGAAGGCACAGGCGGTTGCACGACGCATTCGCAAATAAAGAATCGAGCTCGAAAGACTCGATGATTTGGAGGATATGAGGATGGATTGGCAGAAAAAAGCACGTCGCGCCGCTTACCTTGGGGTACAACGGTCGAAGCGACTCGGTCGTAAAGTGTTGAACAAACGCCCGAACAAATCGCATCAACTACGTGAACTCGTACCGAACTGGTATACACGCTCACCTTACGTACACGTTGAAGGGACGGACCTTGTCTTCTCTGGGGACGAGCCGGTCACCGTCACGTACCGACCGAACGCGAGTTCAGATATCATCTCGGTGAACGACCTCGTCGAATCAGGTCAAAAGACGTTCACGGCTATGATGCGTGTCAAATCGCGCGAAGGTCTGATGCCAACGTTGACGTTAGAAGTCGTGCGTAAAGGTGGACGTACTCGTTACGTGACGGTACAGGACGGCGATCAGGTCGATGTGACGCTCGGCATGGGTGAACAAATCGTCCGGGCTCATCTTGAAGTCAACGGGGCAGGAGCGTTCAGCCTCGTCGAGCTCATGCTCGGCAAGCTGTCGCTTTGGACAGTCGAAGGGACGGCTGCGAACGTATCACTTGATGCTTTTGATTTCCGTTATCCGCTTACGTCGTCGTCACTCCGTTCTCTCAAACCACAGAGTGAGATTGCTCACTTCGACGGAGACACGCTCGTCGTCCGTGCCGAAGGGAACCAATACACACACTATGGCGTCGATGAGGTCGCGCTGCCACACGTCGATACGGAACGTGGCATCGATTTTGAGACGGGTGATATGGACGATGACTTGTACCGTTTCTATTTGAAAGGGGACCGCACGGGTACAGCGGACGCCTCGCTATTCATCGCGACGTATACGGTGTCTGGGCAGGATCGTTTGATTGAAGTGCCACTCGGACTGAGCGGTATCGTCCGCATCGCACCGTCACACCGTTCCATCCGCTATTTCATCCGCGTGAACGGGTCAGGACAGCTTGAGAACTTGAATATCGGCATGATTCGCGAGAAGAGTGTCCGCCGTGAAGACGTCTTGTCCCTCAAACCGGACATGTGGACGATCCCGGCACCCGACCTCATCAAATTGAAGAGTCGAGATGACCAACTCATCGTCCAGTTGAAAGGCGAGGACGATCAGCGCCGCTATATCTCGTATGCCGAGATGAACAACAGCTTCAAACTGCTCCCGACAGAGTTCCCGTATGAAGTGAAGGCGAACAGTCGTTACCGTGTCACGCTTGACGGTGTGGCCGATGAAGGGGCGAACGTCGTCCTCTACATCATCGCCTACTCGGCAACGGAGCGTCAGATCATGCAACAGGTTCAAATCGGAAGCGAGAAAGTCTTCTACTTTGACCGTGGCATCCGCTTCCTTCGTTTCGCCCTCCGTGTCGACGGTGTCGGAGAGGCTCGGATCGACCGCATCCGTGTCGCTGAAGAACTCGTCAGCGATGGTACAGAAAACCCGACGTGGATGGACGTGCGCGAGGCTCGCTTCTTCGCACCAATCCCACGTGAACTACACGAACTGAAGGTCGCGGCCATCTTCGATGAGTTCACGATGGCATCCTACAAACCAGAATGCCAGCTCATCACGTTCACACCGGACAACTGGAAGACGGTGCTCCTCGATGAGCAACCGGACGTCCTTGTCGTCGAATCGGCGTGGAAAGGGAACGCCGGTGCATGGGAGAAGAAAATCGTCAAATATGGCACGAACACATGGGAAGAGCTCGATGCGCTTCTCGCTTGGTGCCGTTATCACAATATCCCGACCGTCTTTTGGAACAAAGAAGACCCGATTCACTACGACCGTTTCATTGAAACGGCGAAGCGATTCGACTATGTGTATACGACCGACATGAACCGCGTTCCGAACTATAAAGAAGATTGTGGTCATGACCGTGTCGATGCGTTACCGTTCGCGGCGCAGCCGAAAGAACATAATCCGATCCGCTTACCAGGGACTCGTGAGCCTTACGCGTGTTTCGCCGGTTCGTATTATGCGAACCGTCACGAATCACGTAAAGCTGACATGGACAGACTGTTCGCGGCAGCAGACAAGTATGGTCTTGCGATTTACGACCGTAACTATGCGATCAACCAACGCGGGGAGAGCGACCAACTTCAATTCCCGGAACAGTTCCGTCACTCGATTCGCGGCAGTTTGAAATACAACCAGATTGCCAAGGCGTATAAAGGATATAAAGTCATGTTGAACGTCAACTCGGTCAACGATTCACCGACGATGTTCTCACGTCGCGTCTTCGAAGGACTCGCCTGCGCCACACCGGTCGTTAGTACACGCTCGGTCGGGGTTGATGCCATGCTTGGCGATTACGTCTTCCTTGACGACGGAGAATCTGACTTGGATGAAACGTTCCGCCGCTTGATGACAGATGACTCATTCTATGAGGACATCGCGATGCGTGGTATGCGTCACGTGTTGACGTATCACACTTACACGCAACGTCTCGCGAAAATCATCCAAGACGTCGGTATCCCGTACCGTGTCGACCACGAGAAGATTGCCGTCGTCGCCTTCATCAAGTCGCGCGAAGAGGCAGAACGCGTCGTCGCTCAGTTCGAGGCGCAACGTTATGAGCATAAACATCTCATGATGTTCCTCGATAAGTTCGAGGATCACATCGATGTATACAATACGTACAACACGCCGTCGATTTCGACGTATATGCGTAGCTACTTGACGCACTATACCTCGTTCACGGAGATGGTCGAATCGTACGATTGGGTCGCCCACTTGAAGTCGGACGATTATTACGGTCCGAACTACTTGAGCGATTATCTGCTCGCGGCACGCTACGCAGAAGCGGACGTTCTGACGAAAGAGGACTACTATACGTATGACGGTCAGCTCGTCAAACAGGACCATGACGAATCGTATCGTTATGTGTTTGATGCGACACCGTCCCGCTCGATCGTGCAGCCGTCGGCACTCCGTTTCTATACGGTGGAGGAGGCACTCCACATCTTTGAAGCGGATGAGAGCTTGAACGAGCTTGCTCGTTCTGGCAAACGCATCTTCAGTGTCGACCCGTATCAATATGTGAAAGCCGGTGCCGCCATGGATGAAGCGGACCTTCAGGAGGTAACATTATGACGAAGCAACCGCTCCGAATCCTCGTATACGGGGACGTCAATTTGAACTTGATCGACGGATCGGCCATCTGGCTCACGTCGGTCGTGCATATGTTGAACCAGGACCCGAACATCGAGGTCGACGTGCTCTTGAAGCGCTCGATTGTGAAACCGGAAGTGACGGCGTCGATCAAACAGCTCGACCGCGTCAATTTCATCGACGTCTTTACGGAAGACTCGACGAAGAAAGACGAGCCGTACTATGAGAAGAAGGTGCTCCAGCCGGAAGAGGCGGCCCAACTCATCCACGAGCTCGTCGAGACGAAACAGTATGACATGACGTTCATCCGGGGGTTCCAGCTCGCTTATGCGCTCTCCGATTATGAACATACGATGAAAAAGACGTGGACTTATCTCACAGATTTCACGCATGATTCATCGGCCGCGTCACAGGAGGAGTTGGCACGTTTGAAGAAGATTGCGGACCGTTCGGCTCGCATGCTCTGTCAGACGGCGGAGATGAAGGCATACTTCGAGACGTTTTTACAGACGCCGAAGCCGTTCCTCATCTTGAATCCGATGATCCCGAATATGCGTGAGGCGACGCCGACGTTCAAACGTCAGGCGAAACGTCTCGTCTATACAGGAAAATTCGCGCCACTCTGGTACTCGGCTGAAATTCTCGACGCACTCGAGAAAGTACGAGTCCGGATGCCGGACGTCAAATTGAAAGTGGCAGGAGACAAGTTCAACCAAGACCCGAACAACCCAAACTTCCGTAAAGAAGTGACGCATCGCCTTCAAACGGACGAAGGGGTCCACTGGTTGAAAGGTATCCCGCGTGCGGACGTCGAGACGCTCATCGAAGAGAGTGACATCGGCATCTCGTGGCGTCACCCGGACCTTGACGACAGCCTCGAGTTGTCGACGAAGCTCCTCGAATATGGGGCGCTCGGGAAGCCGGTCCTCCTTAACCGCAACAAGATGCACGAGATGTTGCTCGGGTCGAGCTACCCGCTCTTCGTCAATTCGGAAGACGAATTTATCGAAAAGGTTGAACTCGCCTTCACGCATCCAGCCATCTATAAGGATGCGGCGGAACGGCTCTACAACATGGCGAAGAATTATACGTTCGCCAGCACGTTCGAACGTCTCCGTGACGCGATTTGGGAGATGCAGAAGACGACGATCCTCTTCGCCGGTCACGACTTGAAATTCATCCGTATGTTCATGGAACGTTTCGAGGCCGACCCGAGCTACCGGGTCCTCATCGACCAGTGGGACGGACACAAGATTCATGATGTGAATCACAGCAAGGCATGTCTCGCACAAGCAGACGTCATTTTCTGTGAATGGGGCCTCGGCAACGCCGTCTGGTACTCGCAACATAAGTTGCCGCATCAACGCCTCATCGTCCGGATTCATCGTCAGGAAAAAGAAACACCATTTCCACGGGAATATGCGCTCGACAACATCGACCGTATCATCCTCGTATCACCGTATATGTTAGAAGAGATGCATCGTCTGTTCGGAATCCCGCGTCACCAGATGACAGTCATCTACAACGCCGTCGACGCAGACAAGCTCGACAAACCGAAACAGGCAGACGATTTGACGTTCCGTCTCGGTATGATCGGCATGAACCCGAAACTGAAGCGTCCGGACCTCGCGCTCGACGTCCTCGAAGAGCTACTGAAGAAGGACAAACGGTACCAGCTCCACTTCAAAGGACACCATCCAAAAGACGTCTATTGGATTGGGAAGCGCGAAGAGGAGAGCGCGTACTACGAGGCGCTACTGAAACGAATCGAGGAGTCAGAACTTCGCGACCACGTCCACTTCGATGGTCACGGCAATGACGTCGACACGTGGCTCCAATCGATCGGATTCGTCTTCTCGACAAGTGACTTGGAAAGTTTCCATCTCGCACCGGCCGAAGCGATGGCAGCAGGATCATACCCGCTCATCCGCCACTGGACGGGCGCGGAAACGATTTACCCAGACGAACTACTCGTCACGGATACGTCGAAATTTGTCGATACGATCCTCTCTTATAAAGAAGATTCCGAGAAGCTGATGACGGACGCAAAAGCCTATCAGGCGTATGCCCGTAAACATTTCGCGCTCGATCGTCTCTATCGAGAAATGGAACAAATCATTTCAGGCAAAACACACGAACAATTTGCGACGACATTGTCATGAAAATGTAATTGCACCAAAGAATTGTTCAAGAGTATAATGAGTATTGTTTTATTATCGAATGTGAAATAAAATGATGGACAATGCGCTATTTAAAAAGCGCGTCAAAACATTTGGAGGTTACCACACAATGAAAGTATGTACAGTAGGTCTTGGATATATCGGATTACCGACATCGGCTGTCTTTGCGAACTATGGCGTCGACGTCGTCGGAGTCGATATCTCACAACATGTTGTTGATAAATTGAACCGTGGAGAGATCCACATTGAAGAGCCAGGTCTCGGCGAAATGGTCGCTGACGTCGTGGCAAAAGGGAAGTTCCGTGCATCACTCTCTCCAGAGAAAGCAGATGCCTTCATCATCGCGGTCCCAACACCGAACAACGACGACGAGCACAAATCATGTGACTTGACGTACGTCTTGGATGCGACACGCAAAGTGTTGCCATTCGTTGAAAAAGGCAACGTCATCATCGTTGAGTCGACAATCGCACCACGTACGATGGACGACTTCGTCAAACCACTCGTCGAAGAAGCTGGATTCACTGTCGGTGAAGACATCTATCTCGTACACTGCCCAGAGCGCGTATTGCCTGGACAAATCCTTCATGAGCTCGTGCACAACAACCGCATCGTCGGTGGGATCACGACAGAATGTGCAGAAGCAGGCGCACGCGTCTATGGTACATTCGTTGAAGGTGAAATCGTGAAAACGGATGCGAAGACGGCAGAAATGTCGAAACTCATGGAAAACACGTTCCGTGATGTTAACATCGCACTCGCGAACGAACTCGCAAAAGTATGTAACGACTTAGACATCAACGTTCTTGACGTCATCGAGATGGCGAACAAGCACCCACGTGTCAACTTGCATAGCCCAGGACCAGGTGTCGGTGGACACTGTCTCGCGGTCGACCCGTACTTCATCGTCGCGAAATCACCTGACCTCGCGAAAATCATCAACTTGTCACGTGAGACGAACGTCTCGATGCCACACTACGTTGCAGACAACGTTCAGAAGTTGACTGCTGGAATTGAAGACGCAAAAGTCGCTGTCTTTGGTGTGACATACAAAGGAAACGTCGACGACATGCGTGAAAGCCCAGCGGTTGAAATCGCTGAAATCTTGCTTGACCGTGGTGTGAACATCTCTGTTCACGATTCACACGTTGAAAAATCAACATCAAGCCGTTTCGAGCTCGTTTCAAAAGAAGAAGCACTCAAAGACGCAGACCTCGTCCTCGTATTGGTTGACCACAATGAGTTCAAAGTCCTCGACTTTGCAGAGCTCAAGTCATCAATGCGTCGTCCGATGATCTTCGACACACGTAACATCGTGAAACCAGAAGGTGAAGACGTAGCGGTCGTCAACTACGGCAACCTCTACAAATATACAAAGGAAACGAATCTCGTTCTTTGATTCAGGTGAATGAACATGTTTAAATCCGCGAAAGCTATTCTTTCAGAGCTAAAGTCGAGCTTGTATTTGATTTTCCGTCTCGCCACGTATGAGACGAAAAGCAACAACTCGATGCAGTACCTCGGATTTTTATGGGAGTTCGTGACACCGTTATTGCAGATTGGAGTTTACTGGTTCGTATTTGGATTTGGTATTCGAAGCGGCAGGCCGATTGATGGCGTGCCGTTTCTGCCATGGTTGGTCGCAGGGATTGTCGTCTGGTTCTTCATTGCCTCGGCGATCACCTCGACGGCCCGTTCCGTCTATTCGAAAATCGGCATGGTCTCCAAAATGAGCTTCCCAATCTCGACGATTCCGGCATACGTCTTGCTCGCACTCTTCTATCGCCACGTGGCGTTAGTCGGTGTCTCGTTCATCTTGATGTGGGCATTCGGATTCCCGATGGGGCTGCATTCGCTCTGGTTTATCTACTTGGCGTTCAGTGCGCTTGCACTACTGTACTCGCTCGCCTTGATTACGTCCGCGCTCACGACAATCGTGCGCGATCTTCAAAACCTTCTTCAGTCGATGATGCGGATGTTGATGTATTTGACACCGATTTTTTGGGTGCCGCCGGCGAAGCTCGCGAATATCCTACAAATCAATCCGCTCTATTATTTAGTCGAAGGATATCGGTCGATGTTCCTCGGAACCGACTGGTTGGCGACTAACTGGGCTTACGGTCTCTATTACTGGGCCATCGTCTTCGTTCTCTTCTTCGTCGGGTCGATGATTCATTTGCGTTTCCGTCGACACTTCATCGATTACATTTGAGGAGGACCTTATGTACCAGGTTAAATTTGAAAACGTATCGAAACGATATACGCTTTATAACAAGCAATCTGATAAGCTGAAAGAGATCTTCTTCAGTAAAGCAGGGGGCAAACAGTTTTACGCACTTCGCAATGTCACGTTTGAAGTTCCACCCGGGGAAGTGGTCGGGATTATCGGCATTAACGGGTCAGGGAAGTCGACGATGTCGAACTTGTTGGCTGACGTCATGCCGCCGACTCACGGAAAAATCGAACTTCACGGAAAGACGGCGTTGATTGCGATCTCTTCTGGTTTGAACGGCAACTTGACTGGGCTCGAGAACATCGAGCTCAAAGGGTTGATGCTCGGGATGACGAAACAGGAGATTATCGATTTGACACCGGCCATCATTGAGTTCGCCGATATCGGTGACTTTATCAATCAGCCGGTCAAGACGTACTCGAGCGGGATGAAGTCCCGTCTCGGATTCGCCATTTCGATCAACGTCGACCCGGACATTCTCGTCATCGATGAGGCGCTCTCGGTCGGGGACCAAACGTTCACCGACAAGTGTCTCGCCAAGATGAACGAGTTCAAAGATCGTGGGAAGACGATTTTCTTCATCAGTCACTCGGTCTCACAAGTTCGCCAATTCTGTACGCTCGGCCTTTGGCTCGAGTTCGGAGAAGTGCGCGAATATGGACCAGTCGATGAAGTTGTTCGGGAGTACAACAAGTTTTTGAAATGGTTCCGCAACTTGTCTAAAGAGCAACAAGACTCGTTTAAAGCCGACAAGCTCAAACGTCGTACGACGGTCGTCGATGCGACAGAGCTCGGAGAGACATACATCTTACCGCCTTTGACAGAAGAACAACTACAAACACGCCATTCGTCGGTCGCTGTATCGAACGAAGTGTGAGCAATTGGGAGGAGGAAGCACGGCGAAGTCAGACCGTGCGAAACGACCTATGAAAAAAGTCATGACCGTCTTTGGGACGCGACCAGAAGCCATCAAAATGGCACCACTCGTACTTGAGTTGAAAAAACGTGAAGGGGTAGAACCGATTGTCGTCGTGACAGCGCAGCACCGTCAAATGCTTGACCAAGTGCTCGAGTTGTTCGAAATCAAACCGGACTATGACCTCGACATCATGAAGGACAAGCAGACGCTTTACGATGTCACATCACGCGTATTGAAAGGGATGGGCGAGGTTATCGCTGAAACGAAACCAGACATCGTGTTGGTCCACGGGGACACAACGACGACATTCGCGGCATCACTCGCAGCCTTCTACAACCAAGTCGCAGTCGGTCACGTTGAGGCTGGCCTGCGCACACACAATAAATATTCACCATTCCCGGAAGAGATGAACCGCCAATTGACGGGTGTCATGGCTGACCTTCATTTCGCACCGACGGAAACGTCGCGTGACAACCTCCTTCGTGAAGGCAAGAACGAAGAGATGATCTTCGTCACAGGGAACACGGCAATCGACGCACTCAAAACGACAGTCCGTGACGACTATGCGAGCGAATTGCTCGACAGCATCCGTTCACAAGGTCGTCGTCTCGTCATGTTGACGGCACACCGTCGTGAGAACTTGGGTGAGCCGATGCGTAACATGTTCCGTGCGGTCCGTCGCTTGATTGAGAAGTATGATGACATTGAAGTCGTGTATCCGGTCCACATGAACCCGGTCGTTCGTGAACTCGCTAACGAGATTCTTCACGATGTCGAACGCGTCCACTTGATCGAACCGCTCGACGTCTTCGACTTCCATAACTATGCGGCGACGTCGCACTTGATCTTAACGGATTCAGGTGGCGTACAAGAAGAAGCACCATCTCTCGGTGTACCTGTCCTCGTCCTTCGTGACACGACAGAACGTCCAGAAGGTGTAGCTGCAGGAACACTCAAACTCGCAGGGATTGAAGAAGAGAACATCTTCTCACTCGCGGATGAGCTCTTGTCTGACGAAACGGCATACAAAGCGATGTCACAAGCATCGAACCCGTACGGTGATGGTGAGGCGTCACGTCGAATCGTCGATGCCATCCTTGCCAACTAAATGAAAACGAATAGAGTTGTTTTGTGCCCGGCACAGCAACTCTTTTCTGTATCATTATCCTAATGATTCGGAGGTGCTTGCATGTCAACGAAGCGAATTCGTCCGGCGATTTACCATTACTATCCGCGTGGACCACATAAAAATCATATGTCGATGCGCGAAGAGGAATACAAGACAGAGGTCACTTTTTTACCTCAATCGCTAAAGGACTCGATTTATGTTCAACTATTTGACTTGAAATTTGAAATTCCCCCATCGAAAATCTTTTTGGCTGATGCCAAGATGGATCAAGGGGAAGAAATGGAAGTCAACACATCCGTTTATGTCGAAGGCGACCGCGCCATCCGACTAGAATTGTACGTCATGCAGTATTCAGACGAAGAACGTTTATCGAATAAGCGTTTCATGCTCACATTGAACCCAGGGGTGAACCCCGTTGTAGAAGTCGTCAAACAAATGGAAGATGCCAAGTATTTCAAGATGTCCTACAAATACATCGTAGAAACGCTTGAACCGACCACTGTACGATTTGATGATCTCTATGTGACGTTCCGCTAAGCGGAGCAAGTCTTAAGGGAGAAAGGGACCATACGGTATGTTATTTAGTTCCACGGTATTCTTATTTTATTTCTTACCGGTCGTGCTGCTGCTGTATTTCGTGTCACCACGCTGGTTAAAAAATACGATTTTACTCGTCTCAAGTTTATTTTTCTATGCATGGGGTGAACCACGGTTCGTCTTAATCATGCTCGCATCGATCGTCATGAACTATGTGTTCGGCTTTATGGTCGACAAGTATCGTGATGATGCAAAGAAAATCAAATGGACGATGGTGCTCATGCTTCTCGGGAACCTCGGGATGCTTGGGGTCTTCAAGTACGCGAGTTTCTTCGTTGAGAACGTCAACTCGGTATTTGGCTTCTCGCTGAACGACCCGGATATTCCTCTTCCGCTCGGGATTTCATTCTTTACATTCCAAGCGATGAGTTATGTCATCGATGTGTATCGAAACGATGGGCGTCTACAGAAGAACTTGTTTGACTTGGCACTTTACGTATCATTCTTCCCACAATTGATTGCCGGACCGATCGTCCGTTATCAAACGGTCGCAGATGAAATCGTGGACCGCCGTGAGACAGTCGATGACTTCGTCTCTGGGATTCAACGATTCGTCATTGGTCTAGGGAAGAAAATGATTTTAGCGAACAGTTGTGGATACGTCGCGGATCAGGTATTCAGTCAATCGGCCGGGGATTTGTCGACGACACTCGCCTGGATCGGTGTCATCGCTTACTCGCTACAGATTTACTTTGATTTCTCAGGTTATTCGGATATGGCGATCGGTCTCGGTCGGATGTTTGGGTTCCATTTCCTTGAGAACTTCAATTATCCGTATATTTCAAAATCAGTGTCTGAGTTTTGGCGTCGCTGGCACATCTCGCTCGGAAGCTGGTTCCGAGATTATGTGTACATCCCGCTCGGCGGGAATCGTCAAGGTCCTTGGAAGACGTATCGCAACTTGACCATCGTTTGGTTATTGACCGGGGTATGGCACGGTGCGAGTTGGACATTCATCGCATGGGGATTATACTATGGGATTTTCATCATGCTCGAACGGGCATTTCTTGGGAAATGGCTTGCCGCATGGCCGGCATGGCTCGCCCACGCGTTCACGCTCTTCATCGTCGTCATCGGTTGGGTATTCTTCCGTGCCGATAACTTCACGTACGCAACAGAGTATCTGCAAGTGATGTTTGGATTACACGGAGGTCAAGTATTCGATCAAACGGCATATTACTACATTGTTCAGTACGGTGTCGTGCTTGTCATCTCGATGATTGCTGCTACACCGCTTCCGAAAATGCTAGTCGCCCGCTTCTTGCGTCATGAAGTGAGTACGGATCGTCCTGTGCTTGCTGCAAGCGCTGGTCTTGCACGAGCGGCGTATATCATGCTCATTTTCGGTATCTCGATTTCATATGTCGTATCGAGTACATTTAACCCATTCATTTATTTCCGGTTCTAAGGAGGGCTGACAATGGAACAACAAACCAAAAGCGAACAAGTCCGTTCGAAAAGGCGGCGCCTCTCTTGGGTGGTCAACAGTATCCTATTGATCGGCTTCCTTGGCACCATCTTTTATGGACTCGCCGTTTACGCCTTTGGCACCGAACAAGCACGTTCGGATAGTGAGGGACGGATGCTAGCACAGCGCCCGGATCCATCTGTCGAGACGATTCTGGATGGAACATATATGGAAGAGTTCGAGGCATCAGCAAACGATCAGGTGTTTGAGCGTTACATGTGGATTGAGACACAAGCTTGGGTGCAACGTAACGTTCTGCAACAACAGATGAACAACGGTGTCATCAGTATCGATGAGTTCTTGTATGCACCAGATCCTGTGGCGAGCGACTATTCGTCACTTGGGATCTTCTTTAAAGAATTTCAAAAAGAGATGAGCGAAGCTGACATTCCATCTTACTTCGCCTCGGCCCCAAGTAAACCGGTTTATGCGACAAGACAAGGAATCTTCCCAGATTACATCGAGTCGGCAGATGCAGAAAACCGAGGACAGCTTCATGCACGTCTTGAAGAGAATGAGATTCCGCTCATCGACTTAGAAGAAACGCTTGGCGATCAGCCAGGAAAAGATATTTACTTTAAGACGGATCACCACTGGCGTCCGGAAGGGGCATTCATGGCTTATGAACAAATCATGGAACGCTTAAGCGAGCAGTTCCCTGATGCTCCTGCCTTATCGATGGAGGATATGGAAATCAAATCGGTAGACGGTCCGTTTTACGGATCTCATGCCCGTGAAATTTCGATGCCTTATGTCGAGTCACCTGATCAATTTACGTACCTTGAACCGAAAGACGGATTTACTACGACAGTCTGTCGAAATGGCGACGACTGTGGTCATTCGGTCCTAGATACGGATGTCTTGAAGAACTCGACGAAATTCACGAACTACTACAACTTGTTCATGGGTGATAACTATGCCCAATCGAAAATCACACAAAACAATCCGAAAAATGATTATCACTTGCTCGTCTTAAAAGATTCGTATGCGAACCCGATGCTTGGCTATCTTGGAGAGTCATTCGGAACGGTGTCAGCGCTTGATGTCCGTTACTTCGACGACTATGATGTCAGCATTGCGGATTACGCAAAAGAAAATGAGGTAGATGCGGTGCTGTTCGTTCACAACGATCGCATCCGTGGTCTTGGTTCGATGTATCAAGAAGGCTTGTAACCCTAATCAATCGATTACGGAGAAAAGGTAGGTGCTCATCATGAACATATTACTACCGGTGTTTTTTCACTCCGCAATGGGAGGATTACACCTCCATATCTTATCTTCTTTGAAAGTGTTTCTACGAGAGGGGCATGAGGTGACCGTTGTCTGTAAACCTGGTCCCTTTGCCGATGAAGTAAGGAAAATCGGCGGGCAAGTCGTCGAGACGGACTATTCGAGTGAGGACGTGCAATGTGTCATCGATCAAATCCGATCACAGCCGTTCGATGTCGTGTATGCGCATCCGTTCGACGCGCGTCAATTTGGTCTCGCGGTGGCGGAGGCGAACGCAATCCCGTTCGTCCTCGTCATCCACGGGATGTATTATGATGAGATTGAGCAGTATCATCCGAGCGTCTCGCGAGTGATTGCGGTATCGGAACGGATTGCTACTCACCTGACTGAGCACTGTCCAGAAATCGAATCAAAACTTACGGTTATCCCGAATGGGGTAGATGCGACTTTTGTTCCGTCGGAGGAAACATCTCCATCAGAACGTATCGTAGGCTTATTCACGTCTCGCCTGGATTCGGACAAACTGTTTATACTAGACGTCTTCTTAGATGCACTAGAAGACGAGACGGTACGGTCTTTACCGATTGACTGGTTGATTATCGGTGACGGAACACAGCGAGATAAATACGCCGAGCGTTATGAAGCTGCACTGGCAGGGACAGGACAGAACATTGAGTGGCTTGGTTGGCTAGAACAAAGCCAACTCCCTGAAGCGATGCGGCGTGCCGATTTTGTCATCGGTCCCGGACGGTCTGCGCTGGAAGGGATGGCGCTCGGTAAACCGACCATCGCTGTCGGAAGCAAAAGCTATCAAGGCTTGGTCACTCCTTCGACGTGGCAAGATATCGCGAGTACGAACTTTGGAGGCATCGGGAATAAGTATGAAGGGTATTCACCAGGACAAATCGGTGAGGCGATTCTCGAGTTGATGGATGAGACGAAGCGACGGAACCTTGCGAGCTTCTCGGCTACACTTGTCGATCAACATTTTCGAGACGAACAATCGCAACAACGCCTACTCGAGGTGCTTGAACAGGTGATAGAAGAAGGTGCTCGAGAAATCGATTTGGTCGAGCGCTATCCTCATATTCGTTATGATCAACTTCATGCTCGTCGTTCGAACCGAATCTGTACATGGAAATTGACAGATCGGGAACAACGACTTGAAGAGACACGCGATGAGTTAGTGACGACCAAACGACAGCTCGACCAACTGCTTATGATGAATGAGGAACAGTCTTTGGAAATCGAGAAGTTGCGAATGGAACTTCAGCGATTATCTGATGAAGTGGAATAGCGACTTATGGAAAGAGAACTTCGAATCAGAAGTTCTCTTTTTAAATATAGCGAACTTATTCATTGTTTATGTGATAAATGTCACCAAAAGTCTTCTGACACCATAATAGTAAAAATAAGTATTTTTATGTTGCTTTTGTATTATTTATATTACAAAATTTATATATTTATTTCGTTTTCGGGGTAAAAATGATTAACACCTTAGAGGCACGCACATCATGTATACCTGTCACCTTGTAGTTAGTAAAGGAGGATGCATGAATGAAAAAAGTCGTTGCTCTTTTTTTGTGTTTTTTCTTACTTGTCGGATTTACCATTGTACCGGGGTCGAAGGTTGAGGCAAGTTCATCTGTGACTCATGTCTACTCACCAAAATCGTATACACACTATGGAGGAGTTACGTATGCGGTTAAGAAATTTACTTATCCAAAAAGTGTGAAAGTCAAATTATCTAACGGGCGTACGCTTATCGTTCAGTGAAATGGTCGAAAGTCAGTTTTCAAAAAGAGTACTTGAATCGAACTCAACGAATCGTTGGAAGCGTTCAGGGCACGAACAAGAAAGCGACCTGGTATGTGAGAGTGAAGAACTATCCGATCAAGGTTTCAACGCCAATCATTCGTGCGGTCGGAAAAGGTCAAAAGGCGAATTTGCCGACCAAATTAACTGCTTATTTTGCAAATGGTCAGCGTTCCACTTATCCATTGGAGTGGGACCAAGCATACACAAGTAAGCTAGGAACAAGAATGGTCAGCTATAAAGCTCGTGGATTAAACTTATACTTCAGTGGAAAAGCGAAGCTTGTGGTGCGAGATGTTCAATTGACCCAACCCGTTTTTTCCATTTTGATGAACAATGAACAGATTCAGGCCGTAGGTAAAATTCATTATCCGGCTCGAGGCGTACGTCACTACTTGATTGCTGAAAACAGAGAAACCAAAGTACAGTATAAAAAGCTGATTTATCCTGAACAAGATGGATCTTACAAAGTGGCATCTCTACCGCTCAAACCTGCGTCCTATAATATGTATGTCCAGTCGGGCGTCAAGCGGACATCACTGGTGGTCGTTTCATTAAAAGGCGGACAGGTTCCGGGTGATTCGGAATCGGATATTCGCAATCTATTAAAAGGTCTATTATTGAATATCCAAGTGACGAACCCATTGTTGAATGACATCGTCTTCCCGCAAATTGACGGTGTGACATTCTCGATTGATTCAAACAAGTCGGCTTTGTCGAGTGCTGGTAAAGTGACGCGCGGAACGAATGATGAACTTGTGACGTTCACGATTCAAGCGAAACGTGGGGACATCACGGAATCAATCACCTACAATAACATTTTGATTCCGAAGCGCTCCCAGACGGACGAAGAAGAGCTCGACCTCTGGCTCAACAGCATTCAAATCGATAACCCGCTCACGAAGAACATCGAATTGCCGTCCTATCCGGGTGTCGTCTTCTCGATTGAATCGAGCAATCCATCAGTCGTCTCCACTTCTGGTGTCGTTACGAGAGGAAATCAAGACGTGTATGTCAATTTGACCGTACGGGCAACGAAGGGAGCGGTGACGCGTACGAAGTCCTTCCCGAATATCCTCGTACCGAAAAAAGATTCATCGGCGGACAGTATCATTGATGATTACTTGAATCGACTGGTCATCTCAAGCCCAGTGACTTCGAATATCACACTCCCACCTCTTACTGGGGCGATGGTGACCTTGACGTCTTCGAATCAGGCGGTTATTACAAACAGTGGGATTGTCACCCGAGGTACGACGGACCAATCCATTTCGCTCGTCGTCACAGTGACAAAAGATGGGATCACGAAAACGAAAATTTTTCTCGGTTTACTTGTACCGAAGAAAGAAGGCGGGGCTGAAGGGGAAGTAGATGACTACTTGGCAGCACTGTCGATTACAAGTCCACTCACATCGAACATTGTCCTACCGCCATTCACTGGTGGTACAACGACGCTGTCCTCATCGAATCCAGCGGTCGTCTCGAACAGTGGGGTTGTCACACGTGGCACGACGGATCAAACGGTGTCGATTACGGTCAATGCGACGAAGGACGGTGTGACGAAATCACGTACCTTCACGAATTTGCTTGTACCAAAAGATGATGCGTTGTTGACAGCCGAGCTCGACGCGGCTTTAAATGCCATCAACCTTGGTAATCTCATTAACCTGTCGACCAACATCTCACTTCCGTCCGCATCAAACGGAATCAACGTCAGTTGGTCCTCGAATCAACCGGGTGTCATCTCGAACACCGGGGTGATTCAACAAGATCCGACCGATGCGAAATCGTTCATCCTGACGGCTTCGGTCACAAAGAACGGATTGACTCGGACGAAGACGTTTAGTGGGTCGGTTGCAGCGAATGTTCAGTTGGTATTAGCAGACGATGTGACGAAAGTTAAGTCGTCATTCGGGACGCTGTATCCGGTATTTGATTTGTCGTTACCAACGAGCTTGAATGGTACTCCGCTCACATGGACCTCAAGTAACCCGGCACTGATGACGAGTACGGGGGACGTTCGGGAAAATGATGTGGTCACGCCATTTACCTTGACCGTCAGCAATGCTAGTACAAATCAAATCATCAATATGTCCACACAAGATGTCGATACGGGGTTACTCGGTGGGTTGCTCGACTCGCTTGGCACCCTTTTGAATCCAGTTGTGAACGCATTGACGGGTAATGCGCAAACAGCCACTCTACCAACGCAGTATGGAGGTTTACTTGGCATCGGGGCGAAGAGCATCACGAATTGGGAAAGTTCACACCCGGATCTCGTGACGGTTCAAGGATCCAATGTTACCATCCAACGAGATGACCAAGAGCATATCGTTGTCTTGCGAGCGAAATATGAAGGAATCGATCAACCAATTCCATTTATCGTCAAATTATCGAAACGATAACAAAGAACGGAGTCGCATGATGCGACTCCGTTCTTTTAGTCAATGTGTTGTGAAGCGAGCGGGTCCAATCGAAGAGACGAGACGTGTCGCTGCACGTAGGCAATCCAGCTGTCTCGTATACACACGGCTCACATCAGAAAATGCAGAGGGGAGATGGTCTGAGTCGAGGGGACCTTGTCGCATATAAGGAGATTCCCCGGCGCCAAGCGGTGTCGGATGAATCACAAACTTATAGTGAGATGGGTCGAGCTCGACGACTTCGATTTCTGCAAACAATTGTGCATCACGTGTATACAAGAAGCGGGTGGATAACCATTTATCTGAATCTGTCATGGGTCACCAGTCCTCCCTCAAAAAGTCTTATCTCCTTTATATTAAAACATTTTATGGTTATTTGGTAATTTTATTTCATATATATACCAAAACACTGACTATAATTTGTAAAAAGAATGGATTCGTGCAATCTTTCTCTTGATTAAGTATGGTTAAAAGAGAATGGACGAATATGAGGTGACAATATGAGAAAGAACGCGACTGGTACATACCGGTTCGTCATCATCCTTGGGGCGAGAGTGAATGGGACTCGACCGTCCCGCGCGCTCCAACATCGAATTGACGTAGCGGCCGCCTATGCGAAGGCACATCCTCATGTCGAACTGATCGCAACAGGTGGACAGGGACCAGATGAAGGGATGGCGGAGGCGCGTGTCATTGAACGAGAACTGATGGCGCAAGGAATCGATGCAACACGGATTCATGCGGAAGCGACATCGACGTCGACAATCGAGAACTTTGAGCATAGCCGCTCAATTTGGGACGGAGCATCCGGTGTGACGATCGTGACAAATGATTTTCATGTGCCGCGCGCTCGTCTGATTGCGAGACTGTACTTTCAGCTCGAGAGTGATGCTTTGTATGCACCGACCCCACCGCTTGCGAAAGGGCGATATATGATTCGTGAAATGTTGGCGTATGTGAAGTTGTTGGGACGTTACGTATTTAGGAAAGAAAAAAACTAGGCTCTTGCACTCGCAAGAGCCTAGTTTGGTTGACAACCGATTTCTTCGTTCAGTACGTGGCCAAACGCTTCGGCGCCCTTAATATTTAAATGGACCCCGTCACTTTCGAAGTACGCTTCCTTTCCGATTGAGCGTTCATGCCAATCGATGAGGGATACGTTCTCATGAAGCTCACTGGCCCGAGCGAGTTTTTTATTGACCTCACTCTCCCATGGACGTGGGACACGTGTGTTGATCAAATAGATTTCATCTGCTCGTTCGAACTGCTTGAGCAACGTCTCGAGTTGCTCCATTTTGAAGGCACCGTTCGTTCCGAGATGGAGGAACACGACGTGACCTGGAGCATTATAAGATTGGTACTGAGAGGCAACTGGGATTGCATCGCGAACTTGACGTCCGATTTGGGCGTCGATTTTCATATTCGGGAAAGCATCTGCCAAATATTCGTTCAATCCGAGCATAACCGAGTCGCCAATCGCGAGAGCCGGTGGACATGTTCGTTCTTCTGGTTTTTCAGTTGGTGCTTTGTTTTCTTCTGTCGATTGATCTTCAGACGGGACTTCCTCCGTCTCCTTGGATTCCGATTCTTTCGGAACGTCCTTTGTCTCGTCTTTTGGCATCGGTACTTTCACGACAGGAATTTCATCTTCGACCGGCTTCGACTCAGAGAACGCCAGGATGGTCAAATTCCCAACGAGAACGAGTGAGAGTGCGGTCGCACATGCCGTGGCGGCAAAGCGCGCGTTCGGGTGCGTCGGTGTTGAGACGAGCTGACGGAACGCTTGTTTGAATCCGTTTCGACGAATCGGTGTCTCGACGAAGCGATACGACAACTCGGCGATCAAAAGCGTCAACGCCACTTGCCCGACGGAAAGAAGTGGCGAGAACGTCCCGAGTCGATCGAGCGGTGTCGATAGAATGATGACCGGATAGTGCCACAAGTAAATCCCATACGTCCGTGTACCGATCACGCGAAGCCAAACGCTTCCAAACAGTCGTGACCAAATGGTCGCCGGATGGGCGACAGCGGCAATCAATAGGGCGGATAGGAAAGCGACGAGCAAGAAACCTCCATAATAGAGGAATGCATCGTAGGCGTTGACGTTACTGATGATCCCGGCGATGACGATGAGCGAAACGGCGCCGGTCCAGTTCAAAATGTGGCGTCCGATATGCGGGATCGTTTCTTTAAACGTGTCCGGACGCCAACCGAAGGCGAGGACGGCTCCCATGAGCAGACCGAACAATCGCGTGTCGGTCCCGTAGTAGACGCGGCTCGGATCGGCTTCCGGGACATATCGGAACGCCATCCAGGCGGCGGAGACGAATAGAAGCGCAGCGAGCAGTTGAAGCAATCGCTTCCGGAACGCGAGACCGACGAGTAGGAGCAACGGCCAGAACGCATAAAACTGTTCTTCGATGGAGAGAGACCATAGATTTTGAAGCGGTGATGGCTTTCCGAAACTCTCGAAGTAGGAGACTTCGTGAAAGATATACCACCAGTTGTTCACATAGGCGAGTGCCGCCAGTGAATCTTGGCGCACCGTATCGAGCAAGGAGCGGTCAAACAGCGTCACATATGTCATCACGACCGACAGCATCAAGACGAGCGCCGGCAACAAACGACGGAAACGCGCGATGTAGAACTTTTTCAAATTGATTGTGCCGGTCTTCGTCCATTCGCGAATCAAGATACCGGTGATCAAGTAACCGGACAGGACGAAGAAGACATCGACACCGAGGAATCCCCCAGGTATGTAAGGTACATTTAAATGATATAAAATCACAGCCAAGACGGCGAACGTGCGCAAGCCGTCGAGACCAGGCATATACGTTGTATGTTTGAGTGGTTGCATGCCCCCACTTCCTTTCTAGTAAAGCGGACATTTCCCTTATTTTTGAATCCATTCTTCAGTATAACGAGCGTGGAGGAGGGAATGGTTTCAAAAGATTAACAATCAAATGACGTAAAAATCCAATAAAAAAAAGGGACACGAGGTCCCTTGCACTTTACATCAGATTAATCAACGTCCCACCGAGTACCCCGGCGATGACGAGTGACCACGGTGGTAACTTCCAATAAGCAATCATCACGAACAGGAAGGCAGCGAACACGAAGTCGACCGCACCGTTGACGGTACTCGTGAAGATCGGGCTGTAGAATGCCGCAATCAAAATCCCAACGACCGCTGCGTTGACACCGATGAGGGCACCGGCGACTTTCGGGTTGTGACGGAGCGCGTCCCAAAACGGAAGTGCCCCGAGGATGAGCAAGAAGGCCGGCAAGAAAATGGCGACCGTCGCAAGGATGCCACCCGGCACACCGTTAATCACCGTTCCAAGATAAGAAGCGAACGTGAAAAGCGGACCAGGAACGGCCTGAGCGGCACCGTATCCTGCAAGGAAGGCTTCTTCACTCAAGAAACCAGCTGGGACAAGTTCACGTTCTAGTAGTGGCAAGACCACATGTCCGCCGCCGAAGACGAGGGCACCGGCCCGGTAAAAGCTATCGAACAAGGCAATCGTCTGATTCTCAAACGTCTCCCGTAAAATCGGTAAGATGACGAGAAGTGCCCCAAAAATCGACAGCAGAACGGCCCCGAGACGTTTCGAAATCGGGAACGCACTCGATTTCGTATCGAGGCGGTCCGGCTTGAACATCAGGAATCCTGCGAGGGCCGCGAGGAGAATGAATAATACCTGACTGAACGTCGTTTGCCAGAGTAGGACGCCTGCCAAGGCAAAAAAGGCAATCGTTCGTGTCTTTGTATCAGGTGTCAATTTACTCGCCATTCCTAAGATGGCATGGGCGACGATAGCGACGGCGACGACTTTTAAGCCGTATAACCAGCCTGCATCGGAGACGTCGAGTCCGGATAACAATAAAGCGAATAGGATGAGGGCAACGACCGACGGCGTTGTGAAGCCGATGAATGAGGTGATCCCACCTAATATGCCACCGCGGACAATCCCGATCCCGATCCCGACCTGTGAACTCGCCGGTCCGGGCAAGAATTGGCATAAGGCGACGAGGTCGGCGTAAGCTTTCTCATCCATCCATTTGCGTCGTCTCACATATTCCTCGTGGAAGTAACCGAGGTGGGCGACCGGACCACCGAATGAGGTGAGACCGAGCCTCGTTGAAACGAATAAAATTTCTAGTAACGTCTTGAACGTCACACGTTGTGTCGTCATATCTTCACTCCTTAATTTCTTTGAATAACTCGTATGCCTTTTGACGGGCTTCCGCCAACACAGAAAGTCCTTTTTCGGTCGTCACGTAGTTTTTGCGAACGTGTCCATCGACCGTCTCGTTTTCACGAATCAAGAGCCCGTCTTTCTCCATCCCGTGCAAGATCGGGTAGAGCGTCCCGGCGCTGATTTCGTACCCGTGCTCCCGAAGCTCATCGACCATCCATGCTCCGTACACGGGGTGTTCCGCGGCGTGGTGCAAAATATGGATGTGGATGAATCCGAGAAACAGTTTCCGCAAGACGCGGTCTTCCATACGTGTCATCTCCTTAATATCGAAATCCGATATCGGTTTTCGAAATCAGTTTAACAAAAGATAGGAACTGGGACAAGGAAAGAGCATGCAGTTTACGAAAACTTTAAATCAAAAGTTGGGAATGAGTTCGGAAAAAATAGGGAATCTATCACAAATGAGGTAAACTAAGTGGAGATTTTATTTGCTGAGGAGGAAGTGACGTGACAAACCCCATTCATTCTTCATACGATACATTGTTGCGTTATATGCCCCAAGGCTACGTCGAGTTTAAAGTGATTTACGACGACGCTTCGGAGCCAATTGACTATGAATTCTTTGAAGTGAATCCTGCCTTTGAGAAGATCATGAAAGGGAAGCGAAAACACTTCATCGGAAAAAAAGTGTCAAGCGCCCTAAAAGACTTTGAATATAGTGAGCGGGAATGGATGATTCAAGTGGCACACGTCGTCAGTGATGGCGGCACGGTAACGTTTGAACACTATTCTCGCCGTAATAAATGTTGGTTCGAGATGTCTGTGTTTAGCCAACGAACGGGGTTTGTGTCCGTCATGTTTCACGACATCACGCCACACGTCCAAGAGAACAATGCGTTAAAACAGCTCGTCAACGTATCGCATCGCTTCGTCTCGACGGGTAGTGACTTGTTAATGAATCAACAATTTCTTGATCAGATTCGTGACTTCACTGGAGCGAAGGCGGTCGCTCTCAATTTGATGGATGCGGATGGCGAATCGTATACGACAGTGGCATTATCAGGAATCGATGAGATGTTAGAGAGAAGCCTCGACATTCTTGGATTTCATCCAGTCGGGAAGAAGTGGCCAATGACGGACCAACGTCGTGACCTGTTCAAACAATCAAATCCTCGTGTCTTTGATGGGATTGGTCCACTTATTGATGGTGCGCTTCCAACACGTCTCGTCAAAAATCTACTTCGAATTTTCTCGCTTGGAGAAGTCGTTCTCTTCAAAATCGAGAAAGACGGTATTTTATACGGAGACTTGACGATTGTGATGGAAAAAGGGAAGGTCGCCAATCGGCTAGGGCTCGTAGAGTTATATCTCGTCCACGTCCTTGAGCAATTGACGAAAGCCGATCATCAAATCGGAGAGACGAAAAAATCGATGTTCGGTGGATTCGCGACCCTCGACTTGGAGTGCATCATGGCCTTCAACACACGACAAGTGCTCCATTTGAACGATGCATGGGAACGAATTTTAGGGTTTTCACTTGATGAGCTGGAGAATATCGACTTTCTTAGTCTAGTTCACCCGGATGATGATACCATCACGGAAGCGGCGTTTATGGAACTTGAGGAACGTGGTGAGTTGTTCCGCTTCATCAACCGTTTCCGGACGATCGACGATACGTATCGATCGATCGAGTGGCATTGCAAACTTCAAGGGAATTATATTTATGCGGTCGCGAAAGACGTGACGGACCGAGTTCAGTTAGAAGAAAAGTTGGCAGACCGAGATCGGCTTTTGACGAAATTGTCCGATCAAATCCCGGGTGCCATCTATCAATTCGAATTATTGCCTGATGGAAGTTTCAACTTCCCATTCTTTAGCCGAGGCTTTGAAGATATGCTGGGGATTTCGGCAGAAGAGGTACAGACGGACGCGAGTCTTGTCTTCCGACGGATGCACCCGGATGATTATCCGCTTGTCATGCAGTCGATTGATGAGTCCTATCGCAACTTGACGATTTGGGATGCTGAGTTTCGCGTCTTGACCGAGGACGGACGAACCGTCTGGATTTTAGGATCATCCCGTCCGGAAAAGATAGCGGATGGTCACGTGTTGTGGCACGGTTATATCGGAGATGTCACGGAGAAAAAAACATATGAGAAAGAGATTGAGTATCTCAGTTATCACGATCAATTGACGGGCATCAAAAACCGACGCTACTTTGAAGAGGCGTTGGAGCGCTATGATGATGACCACTTTTATCCGCTCACACTCATCGTCATCGATATCAACGGGTTGAAGCTCACGAACGATGCGTTCGGACACTTGGTCGGAGACCAGCTGCTCGTCGAAGCGGCGAATATTTTACGAAATGAATTGCGCGCGAAAGATGAAGTGGCACGAGTCGGAGGCGATGAGTTCGTTGTGATCTCTCCGAATACGACGCTCGATGAGGCGAAACAGCTGTCGGATCGTCTCGGTCGTCTCTTCCACGAGCAGACGGTTGAAGGATTACCGATTTCCGCATCATTCGGTGAAGCGGTCAAACATGACTCGAATGTCGAATTGACCGAGGTGTTCAATTTAGCGGAAGATCGGATGTATCACCACAAGGTTTCTGAAAAGCAGAGTCGACGCCACCATTCCATTCAAATCATCATGCGCACGCTGTATGAGAAGATTCCACGAGAAGAAGCGCATTCTCAACGAGTCGCCAATTTAGCGGGGCAACTGGCAGAAGCGATGGGCTTCACGAATGCTGAAGTGAATGAGATTCGAACGGCCGCTATTCTCCATGACATAGGAAAAGTGGCAATCAGCAACGATATTTTGGATAAACCGGGCGCGCTGACCGAATCGGAATGGTATGAAATCAAACGCCACCCGGAAATCAGTTACAATATTTTAAGTACCGTACCCGAATATGTCGCCTTATCGGAAATTGTCTTGGCGCACCATGAACGATGGGACGGGAAAGGCTATCCGAAAGGGCTACAAGATTTTGAGATCCCTCTTGCTTCACGAATCATCGCAATTGCGGATACGTTCGATGTCATGGTGACGGGGCGACCGTATCGACAGGCGAAGACGATTGACGAGGCACTCGCCATCATCTCACAAGAGGCGGGCAAACAGTTTGACCCATCTCTCGTCGACGTCTTCTTTGAAAAAGTCGTACCGACACTTCAACAATAAAAAGCGAGTCCTCCTGAATATGGGGGGCTCGCTTTTGTATTAGACGGTCAGGGGTCGTTTCTTCAACACGAGGATGGTGAGGAGGAAGACGACTCCGGTCATGCCAATCATGACAAGGATGGAGGGATACGGGAACTGTCCCTCATACATCGTGATGACACCGTTATTCAACCAATAGGTCGGCAGGAAACGACCGACAAGTTTCAATGAATCCGGCAACCAGAGCAGGCTGATGAACGCCCCGCCGGTGATGGCGGATGCCATCGTGACCGAGATTTGAAAGATGTTCGCCTTCTCCCGATTCGTCGCAAACACGGCGATGAGACCACCGAGGGCTAGACAGACGAGCAGATAGGAAGAAAACAAGGCGAATACGGTCGGGAGATGTGTCCATACATCCTGACCGTATAAAGCGAGGCTCACGCCAATCAACAGCATCACGTAGATGAAGCCGACGAGATAAAAGGCTAGTAGCAGGGAGGCGAAGTAACGCCTTGGTGTCACCGGTGAGGCGAACAACCGCGCATAGATCTTCTCGTCCCGATCATCCGCGACAAACATAGGAATGAATTGGAGAAAGGTCGACATCATGATGAACGACAACAGACCGAAGAAGGCTTGTGTTCGGGCGGTCGTGGCGACACTTTCCTGGAACGGTTCACTTGAAAGTGTGTAACCGTTCGACGTCTCTTTTGACGCAAGCTGTTCGAACGTTGCTCTATCGTAGCCGCTCGCTTCGAGCAGTTGGCGTTCGCGGGACAGATGACCGTTCAGTGCTTGCTCGATTAACGAGGCATCACTCCCGGCGATTGCAGAGAAGGAAAGGCGAGGCATCTCTCCTGTGAACGCCTGTTCCGTGAAGTCATCAGGAATGATGAGGACGATATCTTCTCCTTCTAACAAGACATCATCCGTGTTCGACTCGAGCAACGTGACCCGACCAAACCGTTCGGCCTCGTCAATGAGGCGTTCGGCGAGAAGTCCACCGTCCCGGTCGACAATCCCGATGGATGCGTTCAAACTGGACGTTCCACCGACGAAGGAGAGGATGAGCGCGAAACCGAACATCGACACGAAGGTGAACACCCACAGCCCTTTCTTTCGAAGCATCCGTTTGGCCACATGTCTAATGAGTACCATGACGCTTCACCCCTTTCGAGAGAATGTAGCTGAATGCGATCAAGATGAGGAGATGAATCCCGAGCAATCCGAGACTTTGCCAATACAGATTCATGTCACCTTCACGTAGGAGGACGGCTAGCATTCCGTCCCGCATGAAAATCGGCATGAACACGTAGGCAGCCCACGGCGCATAGTTCAGCGTCACTTGGTCAAAACCGGGGACATAGCCACCGGATAAGATCATGAGGATGGCGACGAATCCGTTGACGATCGCATCCTTTGTCGTCGCGCTCAACTTCGGCAAGTTGACAATCAGAAATCCGATGGCGACCCCATACGCGGTCAAGGCGAGCCAAGACAGAATCAGATAGCCGAACTGTACGTTCGCCAAGTCGAATGTGCGATAGACGAAGTGGCTGAACCAAAACAAGAGGATAAGCTGCAACAAGATGATGACGTAGCGACTGAACGTCCGCGCAAGTCGATATTGAACCGTTCGGACTGGGGCCGCTTGGATGCGTAAGTAACTGCCTGTATTCGGTTGCTCTTCTCGTGCCATCGATGTGATATAAAACGACCCGAACAATGCCGTCATGATTGAAATCGTGACGGTGAAATACTCGAGCGAGGTCGGGGTACGTCCTGCTAAGTCGACACTTTCCGTATCGAGCCAAGCCTCATTCACATATGGGGCCGACACGCCTGCTTCCGCGAGCGTGATCTGTTGATTGGCGATGGCTGTATACTGACCTAGGATGGCATCGAGGACGTCGAACTCGACCGTCGTCGGCTCCTCATAGAAGAGTGTGATGTCAGGTCCATCGAGTTGCAAGATGACATCGGCATCGCCATCGTTCACACCTTGTTCGGCAGATTGGAGATCGACGTATGGGACAAGTCGGATGAAGGCTTGAATGTCTTCCTCTTTTAAAAAAGCCTCGAGCGGCTCTCGATATTGGTCGGTCGATGACTCGACGTAGGCGACGTTCGTGACCGGAAGTTTGAACGTGTCACTGAAGACGGCCGACAGCATCGTCCCGAGTCCGAAAATGAGGATGAGCGGAAAGGTGAGCATCCAAAAGAGGGTGGCACGATCACGAAGCCGCTGTTTCACATCATATTTGATGAAAGTCCACATGACGTCCCTCCTATTCCCGGAGCGTCTTCCCCGTCAATGCCAAAAAGACGGTATTGAGGGAAGGGCGGTCGACCGTGATGGAGGTGAAGTGGACGCGTTCTTGATGGAGCGTCTCAAGGAGCGGGGCAAGCGGCGTGTCTTTGTCTAACGACACCTCGATATACGGTTCTTCATACTCTACTTTTTGAACGTGTTCGAGTGCGTCGAGACGTTCGAGCAAATTTGGTGTGAGCGCATCGACTTTGATCCGGGCCGTCTCGAGTGTCATGACACGGTCTTTCAATTCGTCCTGCGTTCCTTCTGCGATGATCCTTCCTTCATCAACGATGGCGATTCGGTCGCAGAGGAGTTCGACTTCTTCCATGTAATGAGATGTATAGATTATGGTGGCACCGCGGCGATTCAGTTCGCGGATGTTCTCTAAAATGGTATTTCGCGACTGCGGGTCGATGGCGACGGTCGGTTCATCCATGAAGATGAGTTCGGGTTCATGGACGATGCCACAGGCGATATTGAGGCGACGTAGGAGACCGCCGGACAGTTCGGGCGGACGTTTCTTTTGATGGGCATCGAGTTCGACGAAGTGGAGCGCGGCCTCGGTCTTTTGTTTCGCTTCTTTCGGACTGAATCCATACAGCTCCGCAAAAAATTGGATGTTCTCATAGACGGTCAGCTGATCATAGACGGAGACGTGTTGCGGCACGATCCCGACGCGGCGTTTGATGGCCAGTTCGTCTTTTGGCATCGCTTTTCCAAAAATGTGAATCGAACCGGAGTCCGCCTCGTACAGATTCAACATGACCGAAATGGCGGTCGTCTTCCCGGCACCATTCGGTCCGAGCAACCCGAAGAGTTCGCCTTCTTCCACTTTCAGAGTGAGGTCGTTCAAGGCAATCGTATCCCCGAACCGTTTCGTGACATGGTCGAGCGAGATAATGGACATCGTGATACTCCTTTCTCATGTGAAATGTTTCTCGTTCTACACAAAGGTGTTCGAGGATTGTCACGAATTTACCTGTCCGGAACACTTGAAATGTGCAATAATCTAATTATTCAGATAATTATAGTGTTGAAATGAGGGATTTGGATGAAAGGATGGCAATTCAATAAACAAGAGGGGGCATTGTTCCCGGACGAAATCGTGCTTTCTGCGTTTTGTACAGTCGAACCGAAACGAATGGATTCGACACTCCCGTTCTATTATGATGAGTCGATTTTTCGTTTCACGAATAAGCATGGGGAGACGTTCTACTTTAAAATATCACCGAGCTATCACGAGTTTGAAATCAATATCAAAGGTGGGGACGGGGAGCTCGTATATTATCAACTGCTCCGCACCGTCAGCAAGGTCGAGATTTTAGAAGACCGGCGAGACCACGCAGAGTTATTGATCGTCCTAGCTGAAGATCGAAAGCGGACCGTGACGTCAATCGAATTGACCGTCCGACCGCGTTTTCGTGTGCTCGTGAAAGAGCATGAGATATAAGAAGTGCCTAAGGCTCGAGAGCGGATGCGAATCCGCTTTTTTAATTGGCGAAAAAAAGACAGCCACGACGTGACTGTCCTTCAGCGGTTATTTCGTCAAAAAGATTTGAACATGGATGGTCGACCCTTGGGCATCGGTCGCTTTGCCAATCCCGAGGTGCGTATAATTCGCATTCCAGATATTCGCGCGATGACCGCTACTGTTCATCCACGCATCGACCGCCCGGACCGGGTCGCTCGATCCTTTATAGATGTTCTCTCCCCAGCCACGATACGAGACACCGTAAGCGTCTAACGTGTCCCCGGGTGTACCGTTCTCCTTGAGCGTGTGCGAGAATTGACCCGTACGCGCCATCTCATCAGCACGGACTTGGGCGACACGGTTCGCCTCACTCGAAGCGGCGAGAAGAGAGAGACCGGCAGCCTTCCGTTCTTTGTTTGTCTCAGTCAACACGTTGACGGGCGACGTGAAGCTGACATGATTGGCGAGGATGTACCCGGTGTATGAACCGTAGCGCACCTTGTACCATCGTGATGTGCCGGTATAGCGATATGACACGGTCTCAAGTTCGGTACCCTGCCGGACGAACTTGACGTTCGAAGAGGTCGTGAGCGGACGTGATTTTAAATAAACGCTCGACGGCTTGACGTACGTCGGTTTCGTGAACTTCACTTCAGCAGTGGACAAGCGGACATACTTGGCGGGCAGATAAGCGTAACCGCTGCCCCATTGGATCTTATACCAACGCACGCCGTCCAATTGGAACGATGTCCGGACGCGCATCGAACCGTCTCGTGGGATGAGTGCAAGTCGTTTCGCACTCAAAGAAGGCGACTGCCGGACGTTGAGTTGACTGATGTTGGTCACGTAACCGGTCGTATTGATTGACGTTTCGTAATATGCTTGGACACGGCTAATAGAGAGTGGTGATCCGATCACACCGAGTGTCAGAATGATGGTGAGTAGTAGAGAGAGATGCTTCTTCAATGGAATCGACTCCTTTTGTAGGACTCCCTATATTCTATATTGTTTGGGTGATTTTTGTTTTTACCATTTCATTACAAAAAGGATGGACTCTTCGTGAGCCCATCCTCGCTTCATTTATACAGCAAATACTCTTTTCGAATCGGGAGGAAGGCGTCCCGCTCGTCCTCGATTTTCGTCAGGATGTCTTCAAGCGGAGCTCCTTCGAGAATCATATCTTTCACGTAGGCGTTTCCTGTCAATTTCGTGATGAAGTCATTCGCTAAAAACTCGAAGTCGTCCGGATACATGTCATGAGCCGTTTGAATCATCGCAATCCCAGTTCTTGTCGATTCGAATCGAGCTGGATCAGTGACATAGACCTCAACCCCGTGCGTCAGTTTGCCCGCGTGTTTTGAGAACGTCGGCGTGAACGAGGCAGCCCGGAAAGCGACACCTGGCAAGTCGAGCCCGTTCAGCTCATTCGCATATTCATGCGCTTTTATATACGGCGCGCCGATCAGCTGAAACGGTTTCGTCGTCCCGCGCCCCTCGGATAAGTTCGTTCCTTCAAACAATCCGGTCGCAGGGTAAACATTGACCGTGTCGGTCGTCGGCATGTTCGGGGACGGCATGACGAACGGGAGTCCCGTGTTCTCATACATCATCGAACGCTTCCAACCTTTCATTTTTACGACTTCAAGGTCGGCTTGAATCTGATACTCGGTGTTGAACAGTCGCGCGAGTTCACCGACGGTCATCCCATGCTTTAGCGGAATCGGATAGAGACCGATGAAACTGGAGTAATCCGGGTCGAGCACCGGACCGTCAACGCGAAGCCCGCCTTGCGGGTTCGGACGGTCGAGGACGACAAACGGAATCCCGTTCTCGGCAGCGGCTTCCATCGCATACGCCATCGTATAGATATACGTATAGTAGCGTGTCCCGACGTCTTGGATGTCAAAGACGAGCACGTCGACATCTTGTAGCATCTCAGGAGTCGGTTTCTTCGTGGCACCATATAGGCTATATACAGGCAACCCCGTCACGTCATCGCTATAGGAGCTGACCGTCGATCCGGCTTGGGCATCTCCCCGAACGCCATGCTCTGGTCCGTACAATGCCGTCAACTCGAAGTCGTCGGACTGGTCAAATAGGTCGACGATGCTCGTTCTCTCCGCGTTGATCCCGGTCGGATTCGTGATTAGTCCGACCCGTTTTCCTTTCAAGATTTCCGGGTTTTCCATCAACCGGTCGACCCCGAGTTCGACCTTTGGTTTTTTCGGTTCAGACTTCGCATCGGCGTCTAACCAGACGATGGAAGTCGTGAGAATCGTCAACGCAGCCATACCACCCACCCACTTTTTCATCAGAAACTCCTCCTTCGATTCATGTAAGCGCTTCAATTTCTTAACAGGAGTGTACCATTTGGAAATTTAATTTCAATATTTAATAATAAAAATAGGAATTTATATTTCTTAATTTCATACTTTTCTCCTAGTCGGACATAAAAAAACGTGTCCTTCGATGAAAGACACGTTTTTTTTTACTCATCTGACCGCGAGCGCTTTCCATCCCGTCGCGCTCATGACGGCGCTCACTTTTGACTTAGGGATGACCAAGCGACCGCGATATGGGTCGTTGATATACAAGTTTGACTTGTCATAGCCGGTTGCCAACATGACATGATAGTTAACGTAGCCGGTGAACTTCTTGTTCGAAGCGGTATACCAGTTGAAGTAGCCGTATGGTTTGTTGAAGTCGACACTCGCCCAGACGATGACCGGGTTGCCCATCGACAGTTCGCGTTCGATCGAGCCGAGCCCTTGATTGGACAAGTCTTTCACCGGACGATACTTACTGGCGAATCCAATCATGCCTTTTGGATAAATCCCATAGTTCTTATATTTTCCGAGCGTCCCTTTCGGATCTCCTGTGAACATGACGTTCGGGTCGACCCAGCGATAGAGACGGTTCTCATAGCGAGCGTTCCACATACTCTTTGGCATCTCGTTATATAAGGTCGAGGCGCTGACGGCACGCCCTTTTTCTTCAAGTGCCATTTTGAGGGAGAAGAACTCGCAGCCTGACGGATACCCCATCGGGAACTGACGATAGAGCGGGACGCTCATCTTATAGACGGACAGTGCCTGAGAATAGGCACCACGCGCATCGAATGAGGCGTTTCCGACACGACGGTTTTGATACATCTTTCCGTATGTATCAAAGTAATACCACTTGCCGTCGATGGCTTGCCAATCCGTCTTTTTCGTCAAGGCCGGAGCATAATATTCGTACTGGGTCGTATATTTCCATCCTTTCTCCGGCACACCGGTCGAATGGAAGTGATACGTCTTTCCATCTAATCGGAATTTCCCTTGCAAGCGGTATCCGTAAGTCGGGTGGAATCCGACCTTCTTCCCATCGACCGTTTGAAATCCGTACTCACGACGTCCATATGGGTCGAATGAATAGACGCGTGCATTCAATGTGTGGACACCTTCTAGTCGGTAGCCATAGGTCGGATGGAAGCCGTACATAACACCATTTATCTGTTGAAGGCCATACTTACGATCGCCGTATTTTCCGAACAGGTAGTGACGATTGTTAATCCGATGCAACCCTTCGAGGCGATACCCATAGTAGGGATGAAATCCATACACTTTTTCACCGATTCGGGTGAGACCTTGTCGACGTACCCCGTCAGTCCCGAAATAATAGCGTCGTGTGCCGATCGTCTGCCATCCGGTCGCCATCTTTCCTTGCTCCATCAAATAATATTTTTTGCCGTCAATCGTGTACATGCCTGTACGAATGGTGCCGTCTGGGAAGAAATAATGCTTGGCGTCACCAAGCTGCTGCCATCCCGAGAGTCGGACCCCGTCCTCGTTGAAGTAATATCGTTTGCCTTCGATTGTCTGGAAGCCGGTGACGGCTTGACCGGTTTCGTCGTAATAATAGACGAGACCATCGCGTTCTTGCCATCCGGTGAGTAGCTTCCCGTTCTCGTCAAGTGTGTATGTCGTGCCGTCGACCGCATGGGGACCCGTGATGAGTCGACCGTCTGTCTCAAAATAATATGTAGCACCTTCGATTTCCTGCCAACCTGTGAGGAGGGTACCATCTTCATTCAGATAGTACGTATGACCCTCGATTACTTGCCACCCTGTCAACACCGTCCCGTCACTCGATGTATAGACGATGCCATCCTCCGTCTGTTGGAATGAACCTTCCGCATGTGTCAGAAGGGGAGAGGTAAGGAGGGTGCCGGCAATTAAACTAAATAGGGTAGTTGTTTTCCACTTCATATGAGTAAGCCTCCCGATTTTCAAAAAATGCTATATAAAATAATATAACCATTTTTATCCAAGGGAAGATAGTGGCAAATGAATCGTTTGTGAGGTCAGACGTTTACGCCGTATGACTCATGAACCGAAGTCGTTTCGACGCCATATACAGGGATAGGATGACGACAACGGTTCCGGTCACAATCGGCCACACGAGATTCACTTCTGTCAAGAACACCTGACTCGATAGTGGACCGAGCATCCATGGCATCCAATCGAGGTCGACCCAGCCGATGAGGAGCGACATGACGAAATGAAGACCGAGCGTCAAGACGACCGCAACGACACCGCTCTCGATCATCGCAGCGAGGAGAATGAAGATGGAGAGCTGAACGACAAAATGAAAGACAAGAAGTGCTGTAGATATGAGAAATGCGGTTACATCAAACGCCTCGAAAAGAATAACCGTATAGTAAGCGGCCGCTAATTGGGCGAGTACGAGACCACCGACCGTCAATAGGACGTAATGTGCCCATTTACTGATAACGATGCGAGACGTCGGGATTTGTAACGACTTGAGCCAAGCGAGCGTCCCGTTCGTCCGCTCGTGACTGAATGTATGCATCGCCGACAACAAGACGACGAGAAGACCGATTTGGCGAAGCTGTTCACTGACTGAAATCAACACTTCTTCTGGTGTCGGTGTCGGGAGATCAATCACGGCGCCGTCCGGTAAATTGCCACCGGAAGCGAGGATATCTGGTAGAAAATAGAGCGTGAGCGGTTGCATCGAGGCAAGGAGCATGAGCACGATTGGGATCCAAATGAGTCGTTTGTTCGACCATGACTCTCGCCATTCCTGTTTAAAGATTGCGGTACGCATCAGGCGTTCACCTCCAAGAATAAAGATTCGAGTGACGGGTGCCCGACGTGTAGTGATTGGATGATGAGATTCCGTTCCAGGATGCGCCGCAAAATCGCCCGTTCGGCGAGATTCCGGTCCGTTGACTCAAACGTCCACGTCGAACCACGTTTGGTTGTTCGGGTCACGCCTTCTAACTGTGCCCAGTCTGCTTCACTCGTCTCATCATCAAAGAGACGCAACTCGATGGTCGACTTCGAACCGAGCAGGTCGGTCACGGTTCCTTCCATGAGCAATTTGCCTTGTCGAAGCAGGAGCACCCAGTCACTTGCCTCTTCGGCATCCGGCAGGACGTGCGTCGAGTACAGGATCATTCGCTCTCGTTTCAAGTCACTCAACAGATCGAGTACTTCTCGTCGACCGCGTGGGTCGAGTGCCGAGACCGGTTCATCGAGCAGTAAGAGTTCCGGGTCATGGACGAGCGCTTGGGCAATCCCGAGACGCTGTCGCATCCCTCCCGATAAGTTCGCTGCCGGCCGGTCGACCGGTTCGAGCCCGACTCGTTTCAATAGTTGAATCGGCTCGACGTGTTTGGTCCCCGTCAATTCAGCGGCATACCGAATCGTCTCGACGGGAGTCAACGATGGATAGAGGGCAGGGCGCTGAGGCAAATAGCCGATCCGAATACGTTCGTGTCCGGTCATATCGCCACTTGTCGGTTCGGTGACGCGGGCGAGCAAGTTCAAAAGCGTCGTCTTCCCGGCACCGTTTTCTCCAAGGAGGGACGTGCAACCCGGTCGTAATTCGAAACTGACATCATCGAGCGCCGTGAAGGCGCCGAATCGCTTCGTTACATGTGTGATTTTCATCGCGGAGTCCGTCCCCATAAGAAGTATATGATTGGGCCTAGTATGTTGATGAAGACGATGACGAGAAGCCATACCCATTTCGGACCGTTCGTCACGTCGCGTTTGAACAAGTCAATCAAGGCGACGACGAGCAGGATGAGTTGCAAAATCAAAACAGGTAGTAAGATGAGAAAAAGTGTATTCGGGTCATTTGCGATGTCCATCGCGAGAACCTCCTTTTGAATTAGCTGTCTTTAAAACATTCTACATGCACGGTATGTCCCCTGTATGTGACATAAAAAAATCCCCATCTCACGACGGAGATGGGGACGATGCGTTATTTCACGATGATGACAGGAGCGAGAGCTCGTTTGGCCAGTTTATGACTCACGCTACCGAGCACGAACTCTTGGAACGTGTTCAATCCACGTGATCCGACGACGACGTATTCATATGGCTCATGGTTCGCATATTTGACGAGCTCGACGTCCGGCTCCCCACGAAGTTCGATATATTCGTAGGCAATGCCTTCTGCTTCCGTCAAATCGAACAGTGGCTTGAGCATTTGCTTTCGCTTCGTCTCCAAGTCGATTTTCCCTGTCGAATTGAGGGCCGCTTCTTTCGATTCCTTCGCACTGATGACGTGCACGATGTCAATCGATGCATTTGACGCCTTTGCGAGCTGAATCGCTTTTTCTAGCGCACGTTTCGAGTGGGCAGAACCATCTGCCGCTAAAAATACCTTTCCCATGAAAAACTCCTCCTCTTTCGCACGTTCTACTTTTAGTATAGGTGATTTGGCGAAACGGGGAAATGATGAATCAGTGCCCCGCGTTCGCGTCTTGTTGCTTCAAGTGAAGGGCGAGCGTGTTGAGCAGTTTTTCCGAGTCTTTGTTCAAGTTGAGCAGTACCGGTTCGATTCCGACTTCCCGATATTTGAAGACGACCTTATCGATTGCCCCGATGGCCGAGTCGTCCCACAGATGCGTGTTCGCAAAATCGATCGTGACGTGTTTGATCCCCGCTTCCGCGTCTTCTGCCACATCGAACTGATTGACGAATTCAGACGTCGAGGCGAAGAAGAGCTGTCCGTTCACCATGTAACGAGCCTTGTCGGCATCGATCTTTCGCTCGAGATCAATGTTTGAGATTTTAGCAGCGAAGAGAATTGCTGCTGTCAAAATTCCGGCGAGTACACCGAGTGACAAATCATGTGTGACGACGGTGACGAGTACGGTGACGAGCATGACGACCGTGTCCGACTTTTGTGCGGTACGCATCGCTTTGAGCGAACCCCAATCGAACGTCGCGTACGAGACGAAGAACATGACCCCGACGAGCGCGCCGACCGGAATCAGCATGAGCACGTTGCTGATTGTCATGATCATGATGAAGAGCGCGAGACCGGCTGTAAGTGTCGACAGACGTCCACGAGCACCCGATGAGACATTGATGACCGATTGCCCAATCATCGCACATCCTGGCATCCCACCGAAGAACCCAGCAATGATGTTCGCAATCCCTTGTCCGCGCGATTCACGGTTTTTGTTTGAGTCCGTTCCTGTCATATCGTCAACGATTTGTGCCGTCAAGAGCGACTCGATCAATCCGACGAATGCGAGGGAAATCGAGTAAGGAAGAATGATCAACAACGTTTCAAACGTCAACGGGACGTTCGGGAATAAAAATTCCGGGAGTGTTGCTGAGATTGTTCCCATGTCTCCGATATTTTTCGTATCGAGACCGAGTGTGATGGCTAAAATCGTCATGACGACGATGGCGACAAGTGGTGCAGGGACGGCTTTTGTGACTCGCGGAAATAAGAAGATAATGGCGAGTGACGCGGCGACGATTGCCCAGATGATCCAGCTTTCCCCGTCAAAGTTGGATAGTTGCGCTTGAAAAATCAGAATGGCAAGCGCATTGACGAATCCAACCATGACGGCGCGTGGAATGAACTTCATTAAGCGGGCGATGCCGAGATAACCGAGTACGATTTGAATGACACCCGTTAGAATCCCAGCGGCCAGCAAATATTGAAGACCATGGTCGGCGACGAGTGAGACGATGACGAGCGCCATCGCACCGGTCGCAGCCGAAATCATCGCAGGGCGACCGCCTGCGATTGAAATCACCATGGCGATGATGAACGAAGCATAGAGCCCGACCATCGGGTTGACGCCAGCGATGAGTGAGAACGCGATCGCCTCAGGGATGAGGGCGAGAGCGACAACAATCCCCGCAAGGACGTCTGCTCGGACGTTACCGAGCCAGTCTTGTTTGATTGTATTCATTTTTTCCAAGAAGAACACACCTCTCTTTATATTTTGACTTTGATCTTCGAGTCTCACGAAGATCAAATGCCACACTATATGAAAGGAAATGTTCCAACGTTACGTGTTTTCACAACGTGTTTCATCATAACGGATTTTTTTTGAAATGACAATTGAATGAAGTTGAAAAGTATGGTAATTTCATAACGGATACGTTATATAACAATTAGGTTATACAGAAAGGGGAAGTGGAAATGTACACTGCAGAAGAATTAAGCAAAGTACTCAAGGTGCTCGGTGATCCGACTCGATTGACCATGCTGAAACAGATGGAAGCAGGGGAACAGTGCGCATGTAGTTTCGTCGACTGTTTTGACATCTCACAGCCGGCAATCAGCCGTCATTTGAAGATGTTGCGTCAGGCTGGACTATTATTAGAGCGCCGAGACAAACAATGGATCCACTATCGCTTGAATGAGACGAGCCCTTTTTATGGGATTGTCGTCGATTTGCTCGACAAGATTGAGACAATCGATGTGAGTTGCGACTGTGACACCGAATGTGCAATTTAAGGAGGAGTCAACGATGAAACTTGAAGTGTTTGAACCGGCAATGTGCTGTCCAACAGGATTATGTGGTCCATCCATCGATCCAGAACTGACGCGAGTGGCGACAATTCACTACGTGTTAAAACAGCGAGGCTTCGATGTTGCTCGTTATAATCTGGCATCGGAACCGAATCGATTCGTTGAAAATGTCAAGGTGCAAGCTGAAATTGCAAATGGGCTCGAAATGCTACCGCTCACAGTAGTTGATGGAAAAATCGTAAAACGGGGTGCCTATTTAACAGATGAAGAAATTGCGGAGTTGACGGGACTACCAGTTGACGCATTTGCCAAGAAAGATGGAGAAAAGCCGAAAGTTCGCATCTCACTGAAGAAATAAGGAGATATGCTCATGAAGACATTTGATTTTCATACGATTGAACCGACCCGTTATGTGTTCTTGACCGGGAAAGGTGGCGTCGGGAAGACATCGACGGCGTCAAGCCTCGCCCTGACGCTCGCCGACCGAGGCAAGCGTGTCTTACTCGTTTCGACCGACCCGGCTAGTAATTTACAAGACGTGTTTGAGATGGAACTCGATGAGACGCCGCGCCTCGTTCCGGAAACAAAGCTTGCCATCGCCAACTTCGATCCCGAAGAAGCGGCAAAACAATATATGGAGCGCATGGTCGGACCTTATCGAGGTGTATTGCCGGACGTGGCCATTCAGTCGATGGAAGAGCAATTATCCGGTGCCTGTACGGTTGAGATTGCGGCATTCGACCAATTTACGGACTTGTTGACGTCCGTGTCAGCCCGTGAGACGTACGATCACGTCATCTTTGACACGGCACCGACCGGTCATACGTTGCGCCTACTCACCTTGCCGCGTGCATGGGATGAATTTTTGGAGACGAACACGACTGGTGCGTCTTGCCTCGGTCCGCTTGCCGGTTTAGCTGACAAACAAATGCAGTACAAAAAGGCCGTTGAGACGCTCACTGATGGTAAAGAGACGACGCTGCTTCTCGTTGCCCGTCCCGAAACATCCACACTCATCGAAGCGGAGCGTGCCGCGACCGAACTTCGCGCCATCGGCATCGAGCGAATGCAGCTCATCATCAACGGTCTTGTCCAACAGGATGAAGGGACAGACCGATACACGAAGCGGCTCATCGAGCGTCAGCAACAAGCACTCCGTGAACTTCCTGAAGGCATAACTGACCTCGAGGCATTCAAACTTCCATATGCTTACGAAAATCTGATCGGTGTCTCTGCACTTCGGCGCTTTGTGAACGGAGAGACGGTCGCTGTCGCAAATGCATGCTATGACTCGAGTCGTTACGGATCACTTGATCGACTCGTTGATGAGATTGAGGCGGACGGTACAAGTGTCATCATGACGATGGGGAAAGGTGGCGTCGGGAAGACGACACTCGCTTCGCTGATTGCGGTCGCGCTTCATGAAAGAGGGCACTCTGTTCATTTGACGACGACGGATCCGGCCGCTCATGTCGCTTTCACGATTGGGACAAACATTGCAGATACGTTCACGGTCGATGCCATTGACCCGAAAGTTGAGATTGAGAGGTATCGACAGGATGTGTTCAAGGAAGCAGGGGGCCTGAATGAAGAGCAACGTATGATGCTCGAGGAGGACCTGCGTTCGCCGTGCACCGAAGAAATCGCCGTTTTCCGTGCCTTTGCGAATCAGGTAGCGAAAGCGAAAGACCGTTTCGTCGTCATCGATACGGCACCGACCGGACACACGCTTCTTCTGTTAGATGCGACCGAGAGTTATCATCGCGAACTCGAACGCTCGACTGGCGTTGTCCCGGAAGCAGTCCGAGATTTGTTGCCGAAATTACGTGATCCGAAACAAACGCACGTCATCATCACGACCTTGCCTGAAGCGACGCCGGTATATGAAGCTGAACGACTCGTAGCAGATTTGAATCGGGCTAAGATTCTACCGTTCGCTTGGGTCGTTAATCAATCGTTCACGCCACTCGATGTCACAAGCAAACTATTGACCGTGAAAGTCGCGAATGAAGTCCTATGGCTCGAACGTGTGAACAGCTATCGGCGTCCGACGATACTCGCCTGGCAAGAACATTTGCCAGTCGGATATTCCGCGTTATCCCAACTATTGAAGGAGGAAGTGAAATGAAGATCACGAATGAAGCCATCGATTACTTAAAAACAGCGCTAGAGGAGGAGCAGACAAAATCGGTCCGCATCATCACGGAGGCCGGTTGCTGTGGACCGACACTAGGTTTGGCCGTAGCGACACCGGAAGCGACCGATGAGGTGAAGCACTTCGACGACCTTACGTTTGCCGTGGCGAACGAAGCTACAGCGTTGTCCGCAAACGTCACGCTCGACGTTGAATCAACAGAAGAGGGAATGACACTCGTATTGCACGGTTTGCAGCCGAGTTGCTAAAAAATAAATAGAGATTATTGGAGGATTACATTGTGCAGTGGATTGCTAGTTTAATTTTTCTTGTGACGCTTTTCCTCATCATCAAGCAACCGAAAGGCCTCGGCATCGGTTACTCGGCGATGGGGATGGCTGTCATCGCTCTCGTTTCGGGCGTCGTCAATCTTGATGACGTCGGAACGGTATGGGGCATCATTTGGAACGCGACGTTCACCTTTATCGCAATCATCATCATTTCACTCATTTTAGATGAGATTGGATTCTTTGAATGGGCCGCTTTACACATGGCGCGAATTGCCAAAGGTGGCGGGGTGAAACTCTTCGTTTATATCACGTTACTCGGTGCCCTCGTCGCAGCCTTATTTGCAAATGACGGGGCAGCGCTGATCTTGACGCCCATCGTCTTAGCGATGGTCCGGGCTCTCAAACTGCCGGACGCGGTCGTCTTGGCATACGTCATGGCATCCGGATTCATCGCCGATACGGCGAGTCTTCCGTTCATCGTCTCGAACCTCGTCAACATTGTCTCAGCCGACTTCTTTGGCATCGGGTTCGCCGAGTACGCCGCGCGGATGGTGTTCGTGAACGTGTTCGCGGTCGCGGGGAGTCTGCTTGTCTTGTATCTATATTTCAAAAAAGATATCCCGAAACAGTATGACGCCTCACAGTTGGCTGAACCTTCGTCCGTCATTAAAGATCATACGATGTTCCGCTTATCGTGGGTCGTACTCGGTTTACTGGTCATCGGATACTTCACGAGTGATTTAGTCGAGATCCCCGTTTCGCTCGTCGCGGGTGTCATCGCCTTGTTCTTCCTCGTGATGGCGAACCGCTCGTCAGCGGTCCAGACGATGCAAGTCATCAAAGGTGCACCGTGGGCCATCGTCTTCTTCTCGCTCGGGATGTATATTGTCGTCTACGGTTTACAAAATGCCGGACTCACTCAAGTATTGGCGAACTTTATCGATTGGTTCGCGGTTAACAGCTTCAGTGCCACGTTCGGGATGGGCTTTTTGGCCGCCATCTTGTCATCGGTCATGAACAATATGCCGACCGTCATGATTGATGCGCTCGCTATCGACTTGACGCATACGACCGGACAGATTCGGGAAGCGTTAATCTATGCGAACGTCATTGGTTCCGATCTCGGTCCAAAGATTACCCCGATTGGGTCGCTAGCGACGCTTCTATGGCTCCACGTCCTTCGTACGAAAGGCCTCAAAATCGGATGGGGACAGTACTTTAAAGTCGGGATCATCTTGACGATTCCGACATTGGCTATCACGTTGCTCGGCCTATACATCAGCTTATTAGTTTATTGAGGAGTGGATTATATATGAAACTAGTCATCATCGGTTCAGTCGCTGCAGGGACATCGGTTGCGGCGAAAGCGCGTCGGAACAACGAAGACGCACAAATCACGATTTACGATCGAGATTACGATATCTCGTACTCTGGTTGTGGGATTCCTTACTACGTTGGCGGAGAAGTCGAGTCACGTGACGATTTGACACCGCGCGATGCGGCCTTCTTCAAGAAGCGCTACAACATCGACGTCATGACACGCCATAACGTCACAGCTGTCGACAAAGACGCGAAGACGGTGACGGTTGAAAACTTAGAGACGGGTGTCACGTTCACGGACTCATATGATGTCCTCGTCCTTGCAACGGGTGCGTCGAGCATCATCCCACCGATTCCAGGGGTGAAGTCGGACAACGTCTTCCCGATTCGAAACATCCAACATGCGGAGGCGACACGCTCCTTCGTCGATTCGACAGACCCGAAACATGCGACAATCATCGGAGCCGGCTTCATCGGTCTAGAGATGGCGGAACAGTTGAAGCTTCGTGGTGTGGACGTGACCATCATCGAACGTGTACCGCAAGTGATGCCACCACTCGACAAGGATATGGCGTGTCGCGTTGAGGAACACCTCGAGAAGAACGGAATCGAGCTCATGCTCGGAGAGACCGTGACAGAACTTGTCGGTGACGGACACGTCGAACGGGTCGTCACGGAGAGTGGGAAGACGATTGAGACCGACCTCGTCATCTTGTCTGTCGGAGTCCGTCCGAACGTCGAACTTGCTATGCAGATGGGGGTTACACTAGGTGAGACAGGAGCGATTGCCGTCAATGAGCGGATGGAGACGAACCTCCCTGATGTCTATGCGGCAGGAGACGTCGCGGAGAGTTTCTCGATCGTGACTGGGAAACCGATTTGGCGTCCACTCGGTTCGACAGCGAACAAGATGGGGCGGACCGCCGGGGACGTCATCACGGGCGGTCACCTCGAACATCGGGGTATCCTCGGAACGGGCATCTTCAAAGTGTTCGGGCTTGCCGTCGCGCAAACGGGTCTCGCCGAAAAAGAAGCACGTGAACTCGGGTACGATATCGAGGTGCTTCATAACACGAAACCGGATAAGCCTGCTTATATGGGTGGAAAAGATATGACGATTAAAGCGGTCGCCGATCGTGCGACGCGTCAACTGCTCGGTGTCCAAATCGTTGGATTTGAAGGAGTCGACAAACGAATCGACGTCTTCGTCACGGCCATCACCCTTAAGGCGAAAGTGGACGACTTGTTCCACCTCGACCTCGCCTACGCACCACCGTTCTCGACGACGAAAGACCCGGTCATGTATACGGGGATGGTGCTTTCGAACAGTATCGACAAGGCGGCTCGACTCATCACGCCGGCCGAACTTCAGGCACGAATCGATGCCGGGGAAGACATGCAAATCATCGATACGCGGAAAGCAGCACAGTTCGAGAAGGCGTGTGTCGATTGTGCGGTCAACGTCCCACTCGGTAACCTTCGGGAAGCGGCGAAAGACATGGACAAGGACAAACCGACTGTCGTTTACTGTAACGGAGGCGTGACGGGCAACGCGGCACAGAACGTGCTCCGTAACCTCGGATTCACCGATGTGTACAACTTGTCAGGTGGAAATAAGAATTATCAGTTGTTCAAAAAATACGGGAACTAAGCAAGACGACGTCCGCAACTGCCGGACGTCGTTTTCTGATATGCTGTACGTGAGGTGAAGCGGATGGATTATAAGATGTTACATGAGAAGTTTGAGCGACGGAAGCAGTGGCTCATTTTTGACAAAGAAGAAGTCGTCCGTCGTGTCATGGTGCGCTACAAGGCAAGGATAATCCCGAAGACGGACATCATGGACTTGGTGAACGACGATCAACTGTCCTATGAACATATCTTTTGTTGCTTAACGATTGATGACCCAAGAACGCTCGAGAAAATCTTCACGACGAAAGAGCGACAAGACCATCAGTGGGAGATTGATGACAATGCGAGACGCGGGATGAGATACAAGTACAAAGACGAGGCACATCGACTTTACAACCAGTTGATCATCGATGAACAGGAAGGACGACGACTCGACATCGTCTTCGAGAGCAAAGACGGGAAGTATGTGACCGGTTTTTTGACGAGGTATATGTCTGAGCAAGTCGCCTCTTATATTTTTGCGCATGTCGGAGGTGCCAAGTTCACAGGTCTCGTCCCACGACCACTCTTACCAGCGGATTTGACAGATGAAGAAATCAAGATGAGCTATCGGTGGTACTTGGAGTCGCTCGATGAATGGAATAAACTTTGACGGATTCTGTGATGATGAGTGGAATCCGTCTTTTTAGTTCATATTTCTTAGACAGGTTGCAAAGAAAATGATGCCAATTGACCCTTTTCTAAAATAACGTTGCTTCACTCAAGGAAACCGTTTACAATTTTTTGTGTAAGCGTTTTCTCGAAATAGTGCTACAAGGAGGAACCCTCATGGTCAAAAAGCAGTGGAGACCCGTATGGGCAGTTGTGCTAACGTTTGCACTAATTCTGTCAATGTTTCCGATGCCGACGTCCGCTTTAGATAAAGGGAAGTCGACGCTTGTCGTCGTCCATTATCAAGAGGCGCCGGATAACGAAAAGGATTGGAACTTATGGCTTTGGGCGAACGGCCCAGATTATTTCCCGAACAAAGGCTTCACATTCAACGGGGAAGATGCATTCGGAAAGGTGGCGGCTTACGAATTCCCAGTCGATTCACCTGAAAAAATCGGTCTCATCGTCCGCACGGATAATTGGGACAAAGATAAAGGTTCTGAGAACGACCGCTTCATCACAAGCGATATGATTCAAGATGGCGTCGCCGAAGTGTGGATCAAGTCAGGCGATCCGACCATCTATACGTCAAACCCGGACGGGGAGACGGCTTCGACGGAAATCGATATGAAAGTTCATTATTTCCGTTACGACAATACATATACGGACTGGGGTCTTTGGGCTTGGCCGGACGGTGGTGACGGGCAGAGCATCGCCTTCGATGAGGCTGATAATTTCGGTGCCGTCGCGAACGTGAAACTCGCCAACCCGGAATCGAAGAAACTCATGGGCTTGATCACGAAAAAAGGAGAATGGACGGAGAAGGATGGGGAAGACCGATTCGTTCTCGGGACTGCGAAAGAGATTTGGCTCGTTGAAGGAGATTCGACAATCTACTATTCAGAGCCACAAATCGATCGCTCTCCAAAACTTGTCTCGTTCTCGGCGGACACGTTCCGTCAAGCGACACTCACAACGAACCGCGTCATCACGGATGCGTTCATCGATGAATTGAGCGTAGACGGGGCAACGGTGGAATCGATTGAAAAAGCTAGCGACAAGTCGGTGACGATTCAATTCAAAACAGACATCGATTTAGCGAAAGTCATCAAAGCCTCGCACCCTGAGTTCGGAGAACAGACGCTCCAAGCCGGCAAAGTTCTTCGTTCGAAAGAATTCGATGCGAAATATGCATACGACGGTAAACTCGGTGTCACGTACCAAAAGTCGAAAACGAAGTTTGTCCTCTGGGCACCGACGGCTCAACAAGTCGAGCTCGAACTGTGGAACATGCCGACGAACCGACCGACGAACGACAAAGATATGAAGAAAGTGATTCAAATGAAGCGCGGTGAACGCGGCACGTGGGTGGCGGAAGTTCGTGGTGACCTGGACGGCATCGGTTATACGTACCAAGTGACCCATGCGACAGGGAAGGTCCGTGCGGTCGATCCGTATGCGACGGCTGTCGGCGTGAACGGTGACCAAGGTGTCATCGTCGATTTGAAAGAGACAGATCCAAAACGTTGGAATTCGATGAAACCGAAGTTGAAACAATCGACTGACGCGATCATCTATGAGACGCATGTCCGTGATTTTTCCATCTTTGATGTGAAGACGGACAAATACGACTCAGGCATCCAAAACAAAGGAAAGTATCTCGGTGTCATCGAACCAGGAACGCGTCTTCTCGTTGACGGAAAGAAAACGGCAACGAAGACGGGGCTCGACCACGTCAAAGATCTCGGCGTGACACACGTTCAGTTCATTCCGGTCTATGACTTCAACACGGCCTCCGTCGATGAGACGAATCCGATGGCGACGTACAACTGGGGATACGATCCGAAAAACTACAATGCACCAGAAGGGTCGTATTCAACGAATCCTTACGATGCGAAAGTACGCATCATGGAAATGAAACAGATGATTCAAGGATTGCATGACAACAATTTACGTGCCGTCATGGACGTCGTATACAACCACATGTTCGATGCGCAGGCGTCGAACTTGCACAAAATCGTACCGGGTTACTACTACCGCTACACAGCAGGTGGTGACTTCGCCAACGGTACAGGTGTCGGAAACGATACGGCATCCGAACGGGCGATGATGCAAAAGCTGATCGTCGACTCGGTCGTCTATTGGGCAAAAGAGTACCATTGGGACGGATTCCGTTTCGACTTGATGGGAATCCATGACGTCGACACGATGAACAAGGTTCGTTCGGAGTTGAATCGAGTCGACAAGTCGATTCTCGTCTTCGGAGAAGGATGGGACCTTGGTACGCCGCTCGATGCTGAATTAAAAGCAAATCAAAAGAACGCCTACGACATGCCGGGCATCGCCCACTTCAATGACAACATCCGTGACGGCTTGAAAGGTAGCGTCTTCTTCGATGAGGACAAAGGATTCGTCAACGGAAAAGAAGGCATGGAAAATCGCGTGAAGACGGGAATCGTCGGTGAGATCGCGTATAACGACACGATTAAAGGATTCACGAAAGAACCGACGCAAGCCATCACGTACGTTGAGGCCCACGACAATCACACGTTATGGGACAAGCTGGAGTTGACGAACCCGATCGCATCTGAAGTGAACAAGACGAAGATGCACCGACTCGCTTCAAGCATCATTTTGACGAGTCAAGGGACGACATTCCTCCACGCTGGACAAGAGTTCATGCGTACGAAGGAAGGCGACCACAACTCGTACAAATCACCGGACTCGATCAACCAGCTCGATTGGAAACGGGCAGCCGACCGCAAGGCGGACGTCCAATACATGAAAGGCTTGATTGAGATGCGTAAAGCCAACCCAGGTCTTCGGATGACAAAAGCGAGCGATGTGAAACGATTCTTGACGTTCCACAAAGCGGAAGCGAACGTCATCACGTACACGATTGACGAAGATGCACCGGGTCAAAAGAACGACTTGTTCATCACGCATAACGCCAACCCGACGAATGTCCAAGTCACCCTTCCAAAAGGGAACTGGAACGTGATTGTCGATGGCGACCGTGCCGGAACGAAGACAATCAAGCGCGCGACTGGAAAAGTAAGCGTGCCTGCATACAAGACGTTCGTCCTCGAACGGAACTAATCATTGACCCCACTTTAAATAAGTGGGGTTTTCTAATGGAACAATGATGGGTAATTGGTAATTAATGCTTTATAAACTAGTCATTTTGTATGAACAAGAGAACTTCCATTTGAAACTTCCATCTCTTTCGAAAGGAGAGATTGTATGGCGATTTTCAAAAAATGGATTCATCGCGTCAATGGTGACGTCACGGATCTATTGTCAACTGGACGGATTCCCCCGTTCCATGTGGATTCGCTCCTGATTGAACAGTATCCGGATGCTATTTACGTACTCGATACAAAAGGTTGACTAATCGATTTGAACGAAAAGATGGGACTGCTGTTCGATAACTGCGCATGATCTCGAGCCGATGCGGAAGAGTTTGCGCCGTATCACGAACAGGCGTTAACCCGAGAAACGGTTCATCCTGACAATTGAGAGCGGTTGACTCAAGCAATTCAGACGTCACGTTCATCATTCGTTTTGTATCCGGTACAGACTTGCCTGTCCGCTTACGTCGAATGACTGAAGTGACGAATGGGCTATATCAATATGCCGCCGACTACGAATCAAGTCCGACCATCGAGGCGCAAATGACCGCCCTCGAGCAGGAAGTGAGCGAAAACGAAGAAGTCACCGACTACATCGAACTCGTCCATCAGCCAGAGCGGTCTTGAGTATCCGACTTGTCTTCTGTGAGAATAGATAGTTGAAACAGGGGTCTCCTTTTCTCTAAGATGGGGAAAGAGAGAATCGAGTGAGGAGACCTTAGATATGAATCTGTATGAACAAGCGAGCGACTGGATGCGGCAATGGCATGACGACCCTTCCGAACGCCTCCGAGAAATCAAAGATGAAATTGAGCGCACGGGCACCTATTCATTGACGACGGAAGAGTTGTGTGAGGGTGCCAAGGTGGCGTGGCGGAATTCGAATCGTTGCATCGGCCGCTTGTTTTGGCAGACACTCCATGTGATTGACGCACGGGACGCCGATACGTTTGAGGCTGTCTACACCCATCTTGTCGACCACCTTCGGTTCGCCACGAACGGCGGAAAAATCCGTTCGACGATGACGGTTCTTCCGAACGAGTTCAAACTATTGAACACACAATTGATTCGGTACGCGGGATATGAGACACCTGACGGAATCATCGGAGACCCGATGTCCGTCACGATGACGAAGCGCGCGAAAGAACTCGGATGGGTCGGAGCCGGCACGCCGTTCGATATCCTCCCGCTCATGATCACGGACGGGCGCGACGTCCGCTTGTTTGAGTTACCGAGTGAGGCCGTGCTTGAGGTGGACATTCGGCACGAGGATGTGGACTTGTTTGACGGACGGACCATCAAATGGCACGCAGTCCCAGCGATTGCGGATATGGAACTAGAGATCGGAGGTCTACGGTTTACCTCGGTCCCGTTTAACGGCTGGTATATGGAGACAGAAATCGGGGCAAGGAATTTGGCCGATACGGACCGTTATGATTTGTTGCCGCTCGTCGGACGGTCACTCGGGCTCGATACGACGAAAGAGCGGTCACTTTGGCGCGACCGGGCACTCGTCGAATTGAACATCGCCGTCCTGCAATCGTTCGAGCGGGAAGGTGTGACCATTGTCGACCACCATACGGCTGCCAAACAGTTCAAGCGGTTCGAAAAAAACGAACGGGACGCGGGGCGTGACGTCACCGGGCAATGGAGTTGGCTCATCCCGCCTCTCTCTCCTGCGACGACGCACGTTTTTCACGAGCATTACGACAATCAGATCAAGACACCGAACCTGTTTGCTAGAAGTGGATGTCCGTTCTCAGCGTTTCGTCAGCTGGTAAAAGAGGAATTGAAAGGCTAGAACCGAGAGAAAGGATGATTGCTGTGGCAGTCCCACTTTGGAAACGAGCCGTCGCTGGTCAAATCGACCAACTCGTCTTTCAGACACCGGCAAAACTGATTGAAAAGGCAGTCCGTCAAAAGATTTGGCCAGACAAAGAAGTGAAACGGTATTACTTACCGACCGTTGTGACGATGGCCGGAGAAGTCTATTGTATGTTGTATCGAAACGGTCAGACGATAGGAGACCGTGTCGTCGGAATTAAGGTCGTGAGTGCGGATGGACGCCCGCTTTCATTGGAGCAAGTCATCAAGCGGACACTCTATAAAGACGTCGTCTACCCGGCGACGCTTGGGATTCCGCTCATCCGTGCACTTCAACAGATGAAGTCGAATAAAGACCTCGAGTTGCCGCATGATGAGTTCGCCCATACAAAATTGATCTCGACCAAATGAAGAGGAGCAGGGCGACCGTGTGTCGCTCTGTTTTTTCGTCCCGTTCGGTCGAGTAGGAATAGCGGCGGGAAATAAGGTATAATGGGATTGGACAAAAATGAACGACTATTGGAGGCTTTTTAGTTATGACAAAAATCGCATGGATTACCGACAGTATGGCCAACTTCTCTCAAGAAGAGGCAGCAAGTCTCGGTGTCGATATCGTTCCGATTCAATTGATCGTGGACGGGAACGGCTATAGTGAAACCAAACTCTCTCTCGAAGACCTACATCGGTATATGATTGACCAAAAGAAAGAAGCGAAGACGTCACAACCGATCTTCGGAGATTTCATCGCCCGCTACGAACGCTTGAAAGAAGAGGGATATGATTGTGCTATCGCCGTCCATTGCTCGAATGGATTGAGCAGTACGGCGAAAAATTCGAAAGCAGCTGCCGAAGCGGCTGACTTTACCGTGTATACCATCGACTCGCATGCCGCACTCGAGGCGCAACAAGAACTCGTCCGAATCGGGAAGGCCGCTGAAGCTGAAGGCAAGTCAGTAGAGGAAATCGTCGCCCTTCTCGAAGCATGGCGCGATAAGAAGAACTTCTTCATGATCATCGGAAACATGGAAACGATGCGCCGAGGCGGTCGCGTTTCTTCCGGTGAGATGTTCCTTGCGAACATCTTGAACATCAAGCCGATCATCACCCTCGATGAGACGGGGAAAGTCATCCCGTTCAAAAAGGCCCGTTCATTGAAGAAGGCTTATGCGGAGATGGTCGGTGAACTCGAACGTCGTCATGCGGAAAACGGTGTGAAGGACAACCGGGTGTTCGTTCAGACGGCTCTCGCACCGAATATGCAAGATGACCTCGTCGCACTCATCGAGTCGAAACTACCAGGTCTCGAAGTCGTACGGACTCGATTCTGTCCTTCGATTGCGGTACATGCAGGATTCGAGACGGTCGGTGTCTTGTGGCTCAACTCTTAATTAAGTAGGAGGAATGCAAGATGGAAGCAATGACAACCTTGACTGGATTGAATGAACGGATTGCGAGCACGGAACAGCTGCTCGTCTACGTGTCACATCCGGGATGCAGTGTCTGTCATGCGCTGAAACCTCAGATTGAAGAGATGCTCCATCAGTTTCCGGAAATTGAGGCGGTCGCGGTGGATTCGGACGAGGTGCCGGAAGTCGCAGGCGCCTTCTCCATCTTCACCGTTCCGGTCGTCCTCTTTTTCATCAACGGGAAAGAAATGCTCCGTCGGGCACGATTCGTGCCAATCGGCGAACTGACGCATCAACTCGAACGCATGCAAGAAATGAGACGAGCGTGAACAGGATGCTCGGACATAATTAGCCGATTTTAAAGATTTGTGATAAAAACAGGGGACCGGTCACCGATTTTCGGTGGCAGGACCCCTCTTTTTAGTCCGAAATGCGTGCGCGAACCCATAAAAATGACAAGAGGCCTCCGTGAGCGACTTGTTCGCTCACGGAGGCCTCTTTCTTATGAATCTACTGAGTTATGTCCAGCCTCTTTCTTATTCTGCTGCTTGTGGGACGAGATAAATCAAGCCAAACGGGTTATGCAATAAGTTGTCGATGGTCGTCCGCTCGTCTTCTCCCATCTCGACCGTGAAGGCACGCCCGTCCTCGAAGGCGAAATGGTCGCCGTCGCCGAACATCGCGCCACCGGAGATGAGGTGGAAGTTGAACGAATGAATCACGTGAATGGCATCTTCAATGTCGAGTGTCATCGGTACGGCCACGTCCGCATGACCGAACGCTTTCATTCCCCATGACATATAGGCGTTCTCTTCTTCTGTGATGGCCGTGAGGAGCGAGTAGTCGAGTGCGAGGTCTTCTTCTTTTGACTCTTGCCACTCGTCTTTCGAGTAAGCGACACCAGCTGACTCGACCATGACCCCGAGTCCACCTGCGTTCAAGACGGCGTTGGCGGCACGGCGCGCCGCGGCGACGTCTGTCAAATCGTTGACGTCGACAATCAAGTAGACGACATGCGTGTGACGAGCGATTCCTTTCGCCACTTTCGGGGTGAATCCGCCAGAACTCGCGTGAAGCATCGCCTCGGCGAGGGCTGGGTCACGTTCCACGACTTCAACGGTGAACGCCTTGCCTGTCTCATCTTCGAGCAATAACAGACCGGCCATCGTGTAGCCTTCACTATGTAAACTGATTTGTTCGCTGACGCCTTCTGCGGAAGACCAGTTTCCGGGAATGGCGAGCATAACTTGTGTACGATTCATGTATATCATCCTTTTCTGCAAAAGTCAGGCCCCTCCTCAGGAGAGACCTGGTCTATCTCTTATTATGCCCTATTTTGGCATGAATTATTCTTGATATGTCTTCAATACTTCCTGAAGTGGGATTTGATCGATTTTTCGGCGGCTGATGAACGTACTCATAAAGAAGAGGAGAACGACAGCGCCAAGCGTATAGACGATATAGACCCATTCGAAGTCAAGTGGGAGCACGAGTCCATAATCTTCTGCAAAGACGACGATGATGACCCGAAGCGTCAACAGGGCGATGGGGATGCTCAAGAGGGCAGAGATGAGCGCATAGATGAAGTAGCTGTTCAAAATCATGGAGCGGACTTCCCGTTTTTGATATCCCATCACTTTCAACAAGGAGATGACGTAATAGTTCTTCTCGACCGTCAGTGCCGTCAAGACGAACAGGATGCTGAAAGCGATGAGGGACGCCCCACCAATCAAGACATTCATCATGAAATTCATATATTGGTTGATCGATTCGGACTGATCAATCAACCCTTGGCGTGACAGAATAGTCGAATAGTCCGATTCGCTCGGACGCTCCGTCGCATAGATGCCGTTGAACAGGTCATCCGTCGCCCCGTCCGTGAGTAGTTCACTTAACGTCGCCCGGGGCAAATAGGCGAAGTCGCCAGAGAATTCATCGGCAATCCCGATGATGGGATAGGTCAACGTGTCCCCGTCGAGTGCGACATCGATGTCTTGACCGACGTCGAGCCCGAGCTTCAGGGCTAGTGAGGAAGAGACGACAAGGCCGTCAGGTTCAACTGTCAACACATCCCCATCTTCGTTTTGGAGTGGGAACAAGGTGTTGTCGAAGTCTAGTCCCTTCAAGGTGATCAGGTTATCTTCGACAAAGGCGAACGGATAGGTGAGGAACGGTTCTTGTCCCGCTTCTAAAACCGGTGTCCCGTCTGTATACGCCTCGTATTCATACACCGCTTCGTTCAATCCGCCAACGGTCATACGGTCGACGGCGCCGTTCATCATGAGGGCGAAAACGATGAGAATCGTCGAGAAGAGGATACCGAGAAAGAAGATGAGAAAACTCCCCGTGCTCTTGACGGCATACAAATATTTGAACTTCGTCTTGCCACTCGCCCGTCTCAACAGGCGACTGACAAGTCGACTGAGTCGATTCAATGAGACATTGTCCCGTGGTGACAAGAGGGCAAGGGCGCTCTCACCCATAATTTTATAGATGACAGCTCCTGCAACGAGCGCAAAGAAGAGGAGCGGGGCGAACACGGCTGTCACGAACACGAGTGGACTTTGGGCGATGGTGATGGACGGTAAAAGATAGAAGTCGAGATAGAGTTCTTTCAACGGGTTCGCGAAATAAAGCCCCAGGAAATAACCGATGATGAGCATAAAGAATGCGAAAACCAAGATGAGCACCAAGTAAGGCGATGCGATTTGCCGACGACTATAACCAATCGCCTTCAACAGTCCGATTTGTCCTCGTTCCGCCTCGAGCATATTCGAGATCAGGATGGCGACGATGATGACAGCGATAGAAACGATAAAGAGACTGAGTCCGAGCGCCATCGCCTTGCCGGATGAAATCTCACTGTAGATGGCACCACTTCGGATAATATTTTCCGTCTCCATGACCGAGACGACAAACGGGAGGTCTATGTCGGTCTTGATCGCTTGATCGGTCACCCCGGACAGTCGGAAAGACTCTTGCCCGATGAATGTTTCGAACGATTCATCCGTCATCAAGAGGAGGGTCTGTGAACCAGGGTCCAAGTTGAAGAAGTTATCATCGAAGAGTGGGAGCGTATAGTCCGGAAAAAGGACAAATCCACTCACCGTGAACGGTTTGCCGATGTCGATTGTGTCTCCGATGTCGATGCCGTTCTCTTCTGCATATTTTTTATTGAGGGCGACTTCGTCATTCGCGCTCGGTCGATCACCGGCTTCGAGGTAGGAGCGGTTGATCGTGTCTGATTCTTTGACGATCAATCCCCGATGTTCAATATCATCGAACGTGTAGGTGATGGCTTTTAAGTCACGGAGTTCAATCGTAGCATCCGGCATCTCCTGTTCGACGGCAGCGATTCGCGATGCGATCAGACGATTGAAGACTTCCGCATCGGCTTGTTTGATGTCAGTCAATGTGAACGTTCCTGTTTCCGCGAGCGTGGCGAGAGCGGGGTCGCGTAACTCCTCTTCCGTCACCCGATTGAGCATGTCAATCGCAAAGTCTTCCTGATTCGATTCTTCCAGATACTCTTCAGTCGGGACCTCGATTCCACTGATGCCATAGAACATCATCGTGTACGTGAGTGAACTCATGACGATGATGATGGCGATGGCGAGGAGTTGCATCCACTTCCGATTTAATGTCTTCCAGACGTTTTTATACAGCATGTCGCCACCCCCTTATCCCCAATGGATGTCACGTGCCGCGACCCGGGTCTCATGATGGGTCACCTCCACGATTCGACCGGAGTTCATCTTGATGACATCGTCCGCCATCTCACTGATTCCATTATTGTGTGTGATGACGACGACTGTTTTTTGATACGTCTTGTTCAATCGTTCCAATAGTTCGAGTACTCTCTTCGAATTTTCCTCGTCGAGTGAGCCCGTCGGTTCGTCACAAAAGATGATGGCGGGATTTTTGGCGAGGCTGCGGGCGACGGAGACACGTTGCTGCTCACCGCCCGATAGTTGATAGGGGTATTTATCACGTGACGCTGTGAGCCCAACTTGTTCGAGCAATTCATCAATCGGCAGCGGGTCTTTCGTTAAGTCAGAACCAATTTGTACGTTCTCATAGACGGTCAAGTTTTGAAGAAGGTTGTATTGTTGGAAAATGAAGCCAAGATGGTCGCGTCGAAAAGCAGTCATCTGATCGACGGATAGGTCGGTCAGCACGGTGTCGCCGAACGTGATCTTACCTGAGGTGACCGTGTCGAGTCCGCTGATGACGTTGAGCAGTGTACTCTTCCCGCTCCCGCTTGGACCTAGGATCACGACGAACGCGCCATCCCGGATGGTGAGGTCGATGTCTTTCAAGGCGGCCGTTTCCACGTCGCCTGTCTTATAGATTTTGCTGACGTTCCGTAGTTCGATCATGCCACACACGCCTCCTTTATTTGTTATCTAAGGCATACCCTTTTCGAGAAGTGATTGGACGAGCTACACATAGGATGTTTTGAAAAAATAGTGAAACCGCTTCACCTGTGATAAAATAATATAACCAGGTACTAAAAACTTTTTTTAAGGGAGAACTCTTTATGAAGATTGCTTACATCACGGACAGTACGATTGTCCTTCCAGATGCATTAGCGCAACATCCTGACATCCACATTGTCCCGCTCTATGTCGTCAAAGGGGACCAGCCGTATAAAGATGGAATCGAAGTCGATGCGAAAACGGTTTACGAGTGGATTGACGCGGGAGAGCGCGTCTCGACGAGTCAGCCCGCGATCGGGGATTTCGTCACACTCTATGAAAAATTGAAAGAAGAGTACGATATGGGCATCGCGATTCACCTATCGTCTGACCTGAGTGGGACGTATTCGGCGTCCGTTCAAGGGGCTGAGATTGCGGAGTTCAAGTTGCTCGCCTTCGATTCACGGGCAGGTATCTATACGATGGGACTCATGTTCGAGGAGTTGATTGAACGCGTCGAAAGAGGCGATGCGCTTGAAGACGTGGAAGCATACATGAAGAAGCGCGTCGAGGACGTCCGCATCGAATTGACGCTTCAAAACTTGACGCAGATGCAAAAAGGCGGTCGAATCTCTAAATCGAAGGCGCTCATCGGGAACATGCTTCAATTGAAACCTGTACTTCGATTCGAAGACGGTTTGATTGTCCCGTATCAAACGGTCCGCACATACAAGAAAGCACAAGCCCATTTGTTCGAAGTGTTACGTGCGGCAATCGAGTCCGGTGAATGTCAGGACGTCTCGATTTTCCACGGAAATGTCCCTGAGCTTGCTGAGGAGTGGAAAAAACAACTCGGTGACACGATTCCGATCAGAGTTGATACACTCGCACCACTTCTTGGGGCGCATACGGGATCCGGGTCAATTGGAATTTCTTATTTGAAAGCGAAATAATGATTAAGGGCGGTCCTCCTACGAGGATCGCCCTTTTACGTATTCTTTTGTTTCCGCAAATAGAGAAGTGTGATAATGAGCGAATAGATGATCAAAAACGTGATTATAAATAGAGAAAAGTCCATGGTTAGCCCCCTTTATCCAAGTTGTTGCCGACATCTAGAAAAGCAAAACATCAAATTGGGAATTATTTCAATATTTCATTGTCTCAACTTTCAAACAATTGCTGGAATGTTTTTGCATTTCGGGTCATACTAGAAAAAATGAACGAGAAAAGGGGGGAAGACGATGCGATTTCGGAAGTACCTAGTTCGGAGCTGGTTCGCGTGGACGCTCGTCTTCACGGGAGTGACGTATTTGACTTTCCAGAACCTTGAGGCGTTCGACTGGCCGTTGTTTTGGTTCATCTATACGCTTGGGGCATTGTTCGTCATGAATCCTTTAAAGCGCAGGCATCTTCACTTCACGTTCCATGAGATGTTTGTCTTTATCACATTCTTTTTATACGGACTGGCGCCCGCACTGTTGATGGGGCAATTGCTCCTCTTCACGTTTCAGGTGCGAGCCTTTAATCGTCGCGTCGGGCGAAGACGGTTCCTTCATTTCTATCCGCTCAACACGGTGATTGAATGTCTGGTCGTTCTGTTGCCGGGGATCGCCTATATCGCACTCGGTGGACAAATCGGAGAGCCCGTTCATTTGATGCAACAAGGATGGGCGATGGTAGCCTTTTTGGGGACTCTGTTCCTTGTCCTTATGATGAGTTTCGCTTTATCCTACTTCATGGTCGGAGAACGGATCCCGTTCCCGATTATGTGGCGACTGATCCGATTTGACTGGCTTGTCGTATCACTCGAACTACTGTTCGCGATGATTGCCATCGAGTCGTATCTCATCTTTGGTTATGTCGGGCTCATCGTCACGTTCTTCGTACTATCTGTCCTAAAGATGACGATGTCGAAAGCGACGGAGACGGAAGAAACCAAGTCGAGAGTCGACCAAGTCGAACGCTTGAAAGAACAGCTGTACCGCGTGGACAGCGAGCAACTGTTGATTGAGAAGTTTTGGAACGGTCTACGTGATATCGTCGAAGTGGAGCGTGGATGGTTGCAGGTCAACCGAAACGGGGAGCGGACGTTTTATGATATGACCGGTCGCGTCATCCCGAGTGTGCCGGATGCCTTCACGATTGAACGCTATCAAGATGAGGATGAGCCATGTTTCGTCTATGACTCGCTTCATGAATGGCATCCCGAATTGCAGCAACAGCAACAAGAACTACATCATTCGGCGCTCGTCATCCAACCCGTTTGGGGAGCAGAGACGGCGGTCAGCTGCATGGTATCGACGACAGCAAACGGGGCATACGAAACTCCGATTGCGGTTGAAGTGAACCGCCTCCTCAAGACGTTATCTTGGTCAATCGAACGCATCGATGAACGCAAACGTTTGCAACACGAGAGTTTGACAGATCCGTTAACGGGATTACATAATCAGCGGGCACTACGACGTTGGACGAAAGAACGTTTGAACGATGTGGCGTCCTATCCGCTCTCTGTTTTATTGATCGATTTGGACCACTTCAAATCGATCAATGACACATACGGGCATGCATTCGGGGACGAGGTGTTGATTGAAGCAGGTCAACTCTTTACTCGCAATGTTCGAGCGACGGACTTGGTGACGCGCTACGGAGGCGAAGAGTTCGTGTTCGTCTTCCCGAGAATGGATGAGGCGGCCGCCAATCTGGTCGGTGAAAAGATACGAAACGCCTTGAAGCGCCATGATTTTGGGACAGAAGGCACGCGCATCACGGTGACGGCGAGTATCGGGATTGAAACGATTTATGAATATGAAGACCTCGATACAGTCTTGCGACATGCGGACCGGGCCATGTATGTCGGGGCGAAATTTAACGGGCGAGATCGTGTCGCCCACTATCATGATCTGTCGACAGAGGTCAGATGAAAGGAGGATCCCCAAAATGGTGGATCCTCCTTTCGTATGAAATGATTATGAGTTCGTATTATAAAGTTCAGATTCAACCGCATGAACGGCGGCTGACCAGGAGCCATAGCGATGCAAGATCGCTTTCGTTGAAGGTTTGTTGTTGCGCTTTGCCCATTCACGGTAAGCTTCGAATGAGAGCGAGAAGCCCATTTCCTGAATGGCTTCACGAAGGGCGTTCGAGAGTTCTGTTTTCGAATAGGTCACACTCGCCTCAAGTCCTGCCTCGGCACAGGCATCATGCCACGAACCGAACGTCTTGACGATATGATAATGGCTCGGTGCCTTCGGATGGAGCTTTCGCCATTGCTGATACTTCTTCAAGGTGATGATCGAGCCCATGTCTCGCGAATAAATGGCGAGCGTCTCGATGATGTCCTCGCGTGTATACTTCGGCATTTTGTCTGGCAATTCGACGGTTGACTCTCCATGCCATTCATAGCCTGCGATGGCAAGTGCCTCAGCCCATGACCCGAACTGACGAATGATCGACTCAGGAGACGGCCAATTCTGTTCCATTGCGAAGCGGCGATAGACAGAACGGCGTGGACGTTCCTTCAACAAGTCCCCGAGAAGACGAATGCAATGGATCATCCTTTGCTGTTCGGTAGACAAGTGATGGGATTTAGTGGATAGCGTTTGATTCAATGATGGTTCCTCCTTCCGTGGACTCAAATCTGAATCGACAAAGATAAAAAAATGCTCCTACAATCATACTATCGGATTGTTTTTCGGATTTATTAACGTGATTTTGAAAAATTTTAAACAATTCCTAGGAATTGGATAGGACTAAAGTCGCAGTTGATAATTTCAAAAAATGGTAACAGTTCTATTACAAATTAAATCGAATTTTGAGAGAAATGTAAACATAAAGTTTTAATCACCTAAATTTGTAATATTTTTATAAAAAAGTACCCAGCTGGAGAGTTGGGGTCATCGCCTTCGCTCCAGATGAGTACCCTTCTATAATAAATTTAATTTTCAGACTAATCAATCAAATATTGAAATTACGGCAAAAAAATTTTAATGGCTGGTCAATGAAAGACCGATTCTGCTAAAATAGCCGCATTGAGTGAAAAACAGAAAAGAGGATCATCACTATGACAGTTTGGTTATTTTATACGTTACTTGGATTGATTCAAGGGTTCACAGAGCCCATCCCGATTTCATCGAGCGGACATCTTGTCATCTTCCAAGAACTATTTAACATTGACTTGCCGGGATTGTCATTTGAAGTTTTCGTAAACTTTGCATCGCTTCTTGCGGTTTTAACAATCTATCGTCAAGACGTCGTTCGTCTCATCATGAGTTTGTGGACGTTTTTATTTAAGAAAGACCGTTCGGATGAGACGATGGTCGACGTGAAGTTCATCGGGCTGTTACTTGTCGCGACCGTTCCGGCCGGTGTGCTCGGTGTCCTGTTTGGTGACTGGATCGCCGAGGTGCTCGGTGGCGTGGCGACAGTCGGCTATACACTCATCATTACGGGACTCGCCCTCTGGTTCATCCGGAATATGCGAGGAAACAAGGGCGACGGTGGCATTACGCTACGTGACGCCGTATTGATCGGACTTGCTCAGGCCGTGGCGCTCATTCCTGGGATCAGCCGTTCCGGAGCGACTATCGTTATGGCGATGCTCCTCGGAATCAAACAGGAATCCGCGCTTCGGTTCTCGTTCTTCCTGTTCATTCCGATTAGTCTCGGGACGATGATCTTGGACGGTCCGACGTTGTTCACAAACCCAGACACGCGTGATTTGTTCGGTCCGCTCATTTTGGCATTTATCGCATCATACGTGTTGACGGCCATTTCATTGAAGTGGTTCCAGCACATCATGGCAAAAGGCGAATTGAAGTATTTTTCATATTACTGCTGGATTGTCGGGCTTCTCGTCGTCCTCTTTCTCGCATAATCGAGGCGCTACTCTCACGAGTAGCGTTTTTTGTTTTGCGAAATAAAAACAATTGCGATACAGTAAACCTGTACAAACAAATATTCCTTCGGGGTCGGGTGAAATTCCCAACCGGCGGTGATGGGCCTATGCCCTAAGTCCGTGACCCGGGCGCACGTGTGCGAACGGTGGATCTAGTGAGACTCTAGAGCCGACAGTATAGTCTGGATGGGAGAAGGAACAAAAAACAGGTCCACGTGACCTGTGCTTCGTCGTACGCTTTTCTGTATAGAAAACGTTTATTTGGCTTGCCAAAATTCGACGAAACCCTCCCACCAAGACCCTAAGGACTGCTCCTTAGGGTCTTTTGTTTGTACGGAAAAAGGAGGGAGAACGATGAAACAGTACATGGAACAGGCCATTCAATTGGCGAAATCAGCCGATGGACAGACCGGTGTCAATCCACTCGTCGGTGCCGTTCTCGTGAAAGACGGACGTATCGTCGGAATGGGTGCCCACCTTAAGGCGGGCGAACCACATGCTGAAGTGCATGCGATTCGAATGGCCGGTGCGGCTGCATCCGGGGCGACTTTATATGTCACGCTCGAACCGTGCTCGCATCACGGTAAGACACCACCGTGCGCCGATTTGATTGTAGAATCGGGCATCAAACGTGTCGTCGTCGCCATGAAAGATCCGAATCCACTCGTCGCAGGCAATGGGATCGTGCGCCTGCAAGCGGCCGGTGTCGAAGTCGATGTGGGTCTGCTTGAGGAAGAGGCGCGTGCCTTGAATACGGCATTTTTGCGGTCGCTTGAGACGAAACGACCATACGTCATCTTGAAGACGGCAACGAGCCTCGATGGGAAAGTTGCCTTAGAGACGGGGGAGAGTCAATGGGTGACGAGTTCGGAAGCCCGTCGTGATGTGCATGAACTTCGTGCCAAGGTCGATGCGATTTTGACCGGGATTGGAACGGTACTCGCGGATGACCCATCGCTTACGGTTCGATTGGACCGCGTGACGCGACAGCCGAAACGAGTCGTGCTCGACCGTGACCTGAGGTTACCGCTCGCTAGTACGTTAGCACGTACCGCCGAAGACGTCCCGGTGCTCCTCTTCACTTCGTCAGATGAGGCAGAACGACGTGAACGAGCTCAAGCCGTCGGTATCGAATTATTCGATTATACGTCACTCGGCCCGGTTCTTGAGACGCTATACGCAAATGGGATTGGGCGTGTGTTGATCGAGGCCGGACCGACGCTTGTCACCTCACTTCTTGACGGAGGCTACGTGGATGAATGGGTCGCCTATCAATCACCACGGGTGTTCGGTGGGAAGCATGGCGTCTATCACTCACAGCAGGAAGGGACGATCGATGGGATATCCCGTTTTACGATTCATCAGGTCGAAACGATTGGACCCGACCTGAAAGTCGTCCTTCGAAAGGGGGCGCTCTGATGTTCACGGGAATCGTAGAAGAAATCGGAGCGGTCAAAGCGGTCAAGCGCAACGGACCATCTTTACGACTCGTTTTGTCCACTGTGAAAGTGCTTGAGGATGTGAAGCTCGGGGACAGCATTGCCGTGAATGGGATCTGTCTCACGGTGACGACGTTTGATGACGCGACGTTCTCTGTCGATGTCATGCCAGAAACATTGAAGGCATCAAGTCTAGATGGGGTCAAGCCTGGAACACCTGTCAATCTCGAACGAGCGATGCCGGCGAACGGACGGTTTGGCGGACATTTCGTATCCGGTCATGTCGACGGGGTCGGGCGAATCACGAAGAAACGTCCTCTCGCGAATGCGGTCTATGTTGATATCCAGTGTGACCGCGCGCTCCTTTCCTACATTGTCCCGAAAGGCTCGATATCTGTAGATGGAACGAGTTTGACTGTGTTTGACGTGTCAGAGCGTGGGTTTACCCTGTCCTTGATTCCACACACATACAGCGAGACCGTGCTTGGGATGAAACAGACGGGTGATTTAGTCAATTTAGAATGTGATCTGTTAGCAAAATATATGGAAAAGGTCGTCGGGCAGTCGAAGATGACGCTCGAGTCTTTGGCGGAACAAGGATATGGAAAGGCGGGATGGTAATGTTTGATTCGATTGAACGGGCGGTTGAGGAACTGAGACGAGGACGTCCCATCATCGTCGTGGATGATGAGGACCGTGAGAATGAAGGGGACTTTGTCGTACTCGGTGACAAGATGACACCGGAAACGATGAACTTTTTGATCACGGAAGGGAAAGGACTCGTCTGTAGCGCCGTAGCAGAAGAAGTGGCAGTTCGTCTCGACCTCGCGCCGATGGTGACGAACAGTACAGACCCACACGGTACCGCCTTCACGGTCAGTGTCGACCATATCGATTCGACGACTGGTATCTCGGCGAGTGAACGGTCTCACACCGTTCGTGAGTTAGCGAACCCATCGTCCCATCCATCCGATTTTCAACGTCCGGGACATCTGTTCCCGCTCATTGCGAAGAAGGGAGGCGTCTCCGTTCGCCGAGGTCATACCGAAGCGTCTGTCGACCTGGCGCGACTCGCAGGAAGTGAGCCGGTCGCGGTCATCTGTGAAATCATTCGAGATGACGGGGAGATGGCACGCGTACCTGATTTGGTACAAGTCGCTGAACGCCACGGGTTGGCATTCATCACTATCGAAGCGTTAGTCCGATATATGGAGGAGAACCTCGTCACACGTGTTGCGGACGTGTCCCTACCTTCCTCAAAAGGAACGTTTCGCATGATAGGGTATGAGAATCGAATGGACCGTGAAGAGCATGTGGCGCTCGTGACGGAGACACTTGAGGAGGTCCCGCTCGTTCGCATTCACTCCGAATGTCTGACCGGTGACGTCTTCGGTTCGTTCCGATGTGATTGCGGTCCGCAACTAGACACGGCGATGGCACGAATCGAGCAGGAATCGGGCATCGTGCTCTATATGCGTCAAGAAGGGCGAGGCATCGGACTGTTGAACAAACTGAAGGCGTACGCCCTTCAAGAGAATGGATTGGATACGGTCGAGGCGAACGTGGCACTCGGGTTTCATCCGGACCTTCGGGACTATCGGGTGAGCGCGGCGATGCTTCGTGATCTTGGCGTCACCCGTGTCCGGCTCATGACGAACAACCCCGATAAAGTCGATGCCTTGGAATCATGTGGCATCACAGTCGTCGAACGCGTTCCGATTCATGTCGGTGCGCATGAAGCGAACGAATCGTATCGCCTGACGAAACAACTCAAAATGAATCATATTGGAGGAACATGGACATGACCTATACATTTGAAGGAAACTTAGTTGGAGAAGGCTTAAAGATTGGAATCGTCGTCGGACGGTTCAACGACTTGATCACGATGCGTCTGCTTGACGGGGCGAAGGATGCCTTGAAACGTCATGGAGTGAAGGAAGAGGATGTGTCGCTCGCTTTCGTCCCAGGAGCATTTGAACTTCCGCTCGTCGCGAAAAAAATGGCGATGAGCAAACAATACGACGCGGTCATCACGCTCGGAGCCGTCATTCGTGGTGCGACCCCGCATTTTGATTACGTCTGTAACGAAGCGGCAAAAGGGATCGCCCAGGCGAGCTATCAATCCGAAGTCCCGGTCATCTTCGGCGTGTTGACGACGGAGACGATTGAACAGGCGATTGAGCGTGCAGGAACAAAAGCAGGCAACAAAGGGTGGGAAGCGGCGACTTCTGCCATCGAGATGGCCAATCTGTTAAAGCAAGTCTAATCAAAACCGGGTGGCAATCACCCGGTTTTTCAAATGGTTGAACTAGGATGAAAAAACTGAAAAATGGGTAAAATAAGTGCATGGAACGAATGCATGTATTTGAACGATAAGGGAGGTTTGGCACATGGCAACTTCGCACGAATCATTGACGTTACAGTTACAACAACAAGAGCGACTCCATCACCTGCTTTCGTCACTCCTCAATCGTTTTTTAACGACAGAGATTGCGGATTTCAAAAAGCGGGTTGACCAATCGCTAGCCGAACTTGGACATTATTTCGCGGTCGACCGCGTCTATGTCTTCGATTATGATTTTACGAATCAAGTCTGCCATAACACGTTCGAATGGTGCGCCGAAGGAATCACGGCTGAAATGGACAATCTTCAAGACGTGCCGATTGATGTGCTGCCCGAGTGGGTGAATATCCATGTGGCGGGTGAGACGATGTATATTCCACGGGTCGTCGATCTACCTGAAGGGAGCGACGTCCGCGCCATCTTAGAACCGCAAGCGATTCAAAGTTTGCTCGCGGTCCCCATGATGCAAGGGAAGTCGTGTCAGGGATTTGTCGGGTTTGATTCCGTCGTCTCGGAACGGACGTACACGGAGTACGAACAACAGGCGCTACAAGATTTCAGCAATGCGCTACTCGGGGCGGTCGAGCGACACCGCATCGAGGCCGGGCGGGAAGAAGCGCAGCGGGTCCTCGCCGAGCGTGAAAAAGAATTGATCGATTATCAAGAGGGGCTTGTCCGCACGCTGTTACGTTTGTCCGCACTCCGTAACAACGAGACGGGGAACCATATCGAGCGGGTGCAGGATTTGTCGACGCTATTCGCGACGATTTTATACGATCATCACCATCCGGAAGTGTCACCGCTCTTCATCGAAGGAATCCGTCTCGCGGCACCGCTCCATGATATCGGCAAAATCTCTGTTCCGGACGCAATCTTACTCAAAGCGAATCAACTGTCCGACCAGGAATGGGTATTCATGCGCGACCATGTGCGTGTCGGCGGCGAAGTGTTGAAGGATTTGCAGACACAGTTCCCTCAGAATTACTTCATTCAAATGGCCTATCACATCGCACTGTATCATCACGAGCGCTGGGACGGCACCGGGTACAACCAAGGACTGAAAGGGGAAGACATCCCGCTTGCGGCTCGAATCGTCACCATCATCGACGTCTATGACGCACTACGGACGGTCCGACCGTATAAACCGGCCTATACTCATGAGGATGCGATTCTTGCGATGCGAAATATGGAAGGGGCGTTCGACCCGACTTTGTTCGAATTATTCCTGGTTCATCAAGAAGAAATCGCCATCATGTTCGAGCAGACATTTAAAGCACACTAAAAAGGAGACGTCCCCTCGGGGGAGCGTCTCCTTTTTGATTAGAACGTTTCAGATGTTGTTTTCGCTTGCATGTGGAGTTGGATGTAATCCGGGCCACCTGCTTTTGAATCCGTACCTGACATGTTGAATCCACCGAACGGCTGATAGCCGACGATTGCGCCTGTGCAACCACGGTTGAAGTAAAGGTTCCCAACGTGGAAGTTTTGGCGAGCGTATTCTTGATTCATACGGTCACGTGTGAGGACCGCCCCTGTCAAGCCGTACTCTGTGTTGTTCGCGATATCGATTGCTTCTTTGAAGTCTTTCGCTTTCGTGAAGGCGACGATTGGTCCGAAAATCTCTTCTTGCATGAGGCGTGCTTTCGGGTCGACGTCTGCGACGACAGTCGGCTCGATGAAGTAGCCTGTTGAATCGTCTGCTTTCCCACCTGCGACGATGCGTCCTTCTTCTTTTGCGACATCGAAGTACGATGTGATCTTCTTGAAGGCCGATGCGTCGATGACTGGTCCCATGAAGTGTTCGTTCTTCTCTGTGTTTCCGACAGAGAGTTCGTTCGTGAGTTCGACGACACGGTCGAGTACCGTATCATACACGCTGTCGACGATGACGGCACGTGAACAAGCCGAACATTTCTGACCAGAGAAACCGAATGCCGATTTCACGATCGATTGTGCAGCGAGCTCGAGGTCGGCTGATTCGTCGACGACGATCGTATCTTTTCCACCCATCTCCGCGATCACGCGTTTGAGCCAAATTTGACCTTCGTTCAATTTAGACGCACGTTCGTTGATGCGGAGTCCTACATCACGCGATCCTGTGAAGCTGATGAAGCGTGTTTTCGGATGATCGACGAGATAGTCCCCGACTTCTGCACCCGGTCCCGGGATGAAGTTGAGCACGCCTTTTGGAAGACCTGCCTCTTCCATCACTTCGACGAATTTCGCAGCGACGATTGGCGTCGTCGAAGCTGGTTTTAAGAGAATTGTGTTACCGGCGACGATGGCCGCAACTGCTGTACCGGCCATGATTGCGAATGGGAAGTTCCATGGGCTGATGACGATCCCGACCCCGAGTGGGATGTAGTCATACCGGTTGTATTCGCCTGGGCGGCTCTCCACTTTCTTGCCTGGTTTGAGTTCGAGCATTTGACGTGCATAATATTCCATGAAGTCGATTGCTTCCGCTGTATCCGCATCTGCCTCGTTCCACGGTTTACCCGCTTCTTTGACGAGGTAAGCCGAGAACTCGTGCTTACGCTTGCGGACGATGTTCGCTGCTTTGAACAAGACGTCGGCGCGGACAGCCGGGTCGACATGGCGCCATGAGTCAAATGCTGTGAGTGCTTCTTGCATCGCACGTTCTGCGAGCTCTTGGTTCGCTTTTGACACGCGACCGATCACTTCTTCTTTGTTAGCCGGGTTGTAAGACGTGATTTTACCTTCCGTCGTAACCTTTTCCCCACCAATTACGAGCGGATAGTCTTTCCCGAGCTCACCGTTCACTTTCTCGATTGCCGCTTGGATTGCTTCGGCATTCTCTTTTTGTGTAAAGTCTGTGAATGGTTCATGTTTGTATGGAATCATTCTCGTTCCCCCTTAAAGTGATGTTGAGCGTTAAAGCGCTTACGTCTGTATTGTATCGAAATTATCGTAGAAATCCTAGTGAAACAATTTTCCAGAAACACATGGCATTGGAGCAAGAAATCGAGACGTGATAGGATGGGGGAGAACACGGCTTTAGAAAGGACGAACAACATGAAAAAATGGTTCATTCCGCTACTCCTCGTCTTCATGCTCGGGGCATGTGGAAACGAGGAAGAGACGGTGGTAGAAGAGACAGACCGCGCATTGCCGGACGCTGTCACGGACGTGTACGCAGACTATCAGACGGCACTCGAGTCTGGAGACGCCGAGGCACTCGCATCAATTGATTATGCTGGCCGGTTGACCGAGATTCCGGCGACTGGTGCCGTCACCCGTCAATTGTCTCCTGGTGAGATTTATAAGAGCTGGGTCAACGAAGAGGAAGACGTGGCGTTCCTTGTCCATGAGATGATCGATGAAGAAGGGAACCCGCTCCCGAACCGACTCAGTAAAATTGCCGTGAAGGAAGGGGATGAGTGGTCACTCGTCATCACACCGGTCGCTTTACCAAAAGACGTGATTGCCGAGGTCGGAGAGTTACTCATCGGTGTCCAGGCGAACGAGTACGGAGTGAATGCCGAAGCGAACGCCCGTCTCGCCGAGATTCCGGAAGATGAGGCTGGTCCGATCTATGACCAAGTCAACGCACAGACGGACTATATGGCGCTCGAGGCAGACAATAACGTCTTCCTGCTCATGGCGGAAACGTTGACGGTCGAGGAGAACCAAACCATCATGACCGACTATTTCAAAGCGTATGAGACGTGGTACACCGATAACGAGGAGACGCTCCGAAAAGCGGCTGCAACGGAAGATCCAGTCGAGTATATCGAAGTGCTTGACCCGTTAAAGACAAAATTAGAAGAAGCGATCGATGGCTATGACGAACAACTTGTCGACCCATCGTTTGGCTAAGGAGGAACAGCAGATGCTCGCACCAACATTTTCATTACCGAACCAAAACGGAGAGATGGTTTCATTAAAGGACTATCTCGGTAAGAAAGTCGTCTTATACTTCTATCCTCGAGATTCGACACCTGGTTGCACGACCGAGGCATGCGATTTCCGCGATGCGTTGCCGAAAATGGAAGGCGCGGTCGTCCTTGGGGTATCGGCCGACAGTCAAAAGAAACATCAAAACTTTATCGCCAAGAATGACCTCCCATTTGATTTACTCGTGGACGAGGAACATGAAGTGTCCGAGCTTTACGGCGTCTGGCAGTTGAAGAAAAATTACGGGAAAGAATATTACGGCATCGTCCGTTCGACTTTCTTGATCAACGAGGACGGCTATATCGAACAAGAGTGGCGCAACGTCAAAGTGAAAGGTCACGTCGAAGAAGTCGTGGCTGCCATTCGTTCGTAAAACGAGAAACTGAAGGAAAGGTCATGAACGGTTTCAGACTGTAGACAACGCATGGGTCTACAGTCTTTTTTGTTCCCTTAAGAGTCTCGCCTGCCCGTAATTGGTCGTTGCTATCAAGCCGTTTCGAGCGTGCTTTATACAGTTGAAACCACTCCATTTCTGATTGAGATGTAGTCTATCGATTAACGGTTCGTATTGATCATGAAATCCGGGCTCATGCAGTTGAATATATATTACAATCATATTTCGAAATAAATTTTAAGATTCTTTTAGATACAAGGGTTCAGGGAAAATATTACAATTATATAACGTGTTGAAAACGCTTTCTTTAGGCGATGTACCTTGACTCGATTGTGAATGTTCTGAAAAATATAGGGAGAGCGCTCAAATCAAGAACGTAGGAGGAGAGCAACACGGTGAATCAAATTGAAAGTTGGCTGACGAGTTTATCCAATCTCGTCTGGGGGCCACATTTACTCATATTACTCGTCGGGACAGGGATTTTCCTGACCGTCCGTCTCGGATTTATCCAAGTGACGCGACTTGGGGTCGGTCTGAAAGAGGCATTTATACCAAAACCAGAACAACCGAAGAAAAAGCAACGTGGGGACATCTCGCATTTCCAAGCACTTATGACGGCATTGGCGGCCACGGTCGGTACCGGAAACATGGTCGGTGTCGCGACGGCGATTGTCCTCGGGGGACCGGGTGCCGTCGTTTGGATGTGGTTATCTGGTTTCGTCGGGATGGCGACGAAATATGCGGAGGCCATCTTGGCGGTCAAATATCGTGTCGTCGATGAACGCGGTGAGATTGCCGGGGGTCCGATGTACTACTTAGAACACGGCTTGAAGAAAAAATGGCTCGGCGTCTTGTTCGCCGTCTTTGCATCGGTCGCAGCCTTTGGGATTGGGAACGGGGTCCAAACGAACTCGATCAGTCTCGCCTTGAACAACTCGTTCAACGTCCCAATGGTTGTGACAGGGATCGTCATGATGGCGGTCACGGCATTCGTCATCTTAGGTGGTGTCAAATCAATCGGAAAAGTCGTCGGAATCTTCGTCCCGTTCATGATTTTCGCATATGTCGGGAGTGGGCTCGTGATTCTCATCATGAACCTTGAATTGGTACCAGGTGCCTTATCGACAATGTTCTCGAGCACATTCAGTGCTGAAGCCATCGGCGGGGGTGCGTTAGGTGCCGCGATTCGCTACGGGGTCGCGCGCGGTGTGTTCTCTAACGAGGCAGGACTTGGATCTGCACCGATTGCGGCCGCGGCAGCGAAGACCGACTTCCCGGGACGTCAAGCACTCGTTTCGATGACACAAGTGTTGATCGACACACTCATCGTCTGTTCCATCACGGGACTCACGATCGTCATGAGTGGTCAATATACGGAAGGGCTTGAAGGGATTGCCTTGACGCAAGCCTCGTTCGCTTACTTCTTAGGACCTATTGGTGAAATCATCGTGACGATCTCGCTTGTCTTCTTCGCCTACTCAACCGTCCTCGGTTGGTGTTATTACGGAGAACGTTCAGCGTATTATTTACTCGGGGAAAAAGTGATCGTCCCATATCGTGTCCTCTACATTTTAGTCGCGGGACTCGGTGCGATGACGACGAACTTGAATTTGATCTGGTCCATCTCGGATGTGTTCAACGGTCTCATGGCTATCCCGAACTTGATTGGACTCTTGTTCCTCTCCGGTGTGGTCGTCGCCGAGACAAAACGATTCGAACTCGAACGGAAAAAAGAAGGGCAGTCCTCTGCCGCTTGATGAGAAAACCCGCCGGACAGCACGTGTCGGCGGGTTTTTGTCATACCTTGAATTGGCGAATCAGTGAATCAAGTTCTTCCATCTTTTGTTGCGACTGTTCCGTCGCATGGTTCAACTCGGCGAAGCGTTCGACGGACATCGTCACTTTTTCAGCAATTTCTTGCGTACCGAGCGCTCCGTTGTTGACGGTCGTCGCAACGTCCTGGATGACACCGATCATGTTCGACGTCAATTGTTCGAGCTCCCCGGCAGCGGCGGCAAACTCGGTCGCAGTCGTTTCGAAGCGTCCTGCGTCCTCACTATATTGTCCGGCTGCCTCTTCAAGTTGGTCATAATCTTTCAAGACGTTCGTGTCGAGGAAGTGGAGCATCTGTCCAGAGCTTTCATTCAAATGATCGACCGAATGAAGAACGGTCGTCGAGATGACTTGAATGCGTTCGACGGTCGCCCGGCTCGTTTCGGCGAGTTTTCGAATCTCGTCGGCGACGACGGCGAATCCACGTCCGGCCTCTCCGGCACGTGCCGCTTCGATCGAAGCATTGAGTGATAATAGGTTCGTCTGCGCGGCGATATCGAGGATGTCGTTCGTGAGCGTCGCGATCTCACGCACGGCTTTCGCATCTTGCATCGCTTTCTCTAAGTTTGTGCGTGTCGACTGAAGGACGCTGATGGCGTTCTCTTTCGCCTCTACCGCATGTGACTTGAGGGAGAGGGCACGCTCATCGATTTGTCTCGCTTCGGTTTTCCGCTCATCGGCCATCGTCACGATGTGATGAATCGTCCGTTCCATATCCGAGGCGGAAGCGTTCATCTCTTGAGCGCTCGCCGCCGTCTGTTGCATACCGGCGGTCAAATCCTCTGTCGTCGCAGCGGTCGTCGTCATGTACGTATCAAGTTCTTTCAACTCTTCGTACATATGGGTTGATTGTTTTGACACGCCAGTCGTCACGTCGTTCACTTGAAGAATCAACTGACGCAAGTTGGCGATGAACTGGTTAAAGTCGCGTGCGAGTCCGGCGAACTCATCGCGGCGCTTCACAGGGATTGACGTCGTCAAATCGCCTTCGCTCGTGGCGAGCTCACGCATCTTCGTCTTGAACTCTTTGAGTGGTTCAAAGATGGAGCGGAAGATGAAGAGCATCATGAGGATCGTCATGACAGCCGCGACCCCAAGGACGATGAATAGTGTGAGTTGTACTTGTTCAAACGACTTAGCCGCCGCCGCTGTGTCCGTCTGAATTTCTTCCCGGTTCAAGTTGACGAGTAGACCGAGAGAGTTCGAGAGCGTGTCAGCGCTTGCATCCGCTGTATCGCGAATATATGTTTCTGCGGCAGCACTTCCTTCTTCGTTAGAAATACGGATGAGTTCACTCATCACGCCTTGATAGTCAGTCCAATTCGAGCTTGCCTGATCGAAGAGCTGTTGATCTTCTTCCATGATAATCGTGGCTTCATAACCGTCCATCCGTTGTTCTAAGATGGCGACGGATGCTTGAATGTCTCGCTCGATATTTTGTTTCGTCACCGCGTCCTCGACGAGTGCGTGACGAATCAAATGACGGCGAATTTCAAGCAATTGCTTATCCACTTGATGGATTTGGTCAATTCCTGGTACCCAAGAGACGATCATGTCCTCCTGGGCTGCTTTTGATGCGTTCAAGGCATACCAAGAGTAACCGCTTACACCAAGAAGCAGCACAAACATGATGCTAAACGCAGTGATGAGTTTATTCCGAATCGACATACGATTCCTCCTTACGAAACTTTTCTATCTTTAGCATAATCAGAATCGCACATCGACCGTATAGCTGATTTTGAAAGCGGGTCAATATTCGAGATGGATTCCCCTAGTTTCTTAAAAAGGAGACATTTTCTCACAAGATAGATTTCCTTTTTTGTCTTATGAAAAAGTGGTATGATAATGAACGATGTATTGAAAACTGTTGGAGGTGGGAATTTTGGCTCGTATTACAGAAGCTGAAGTTCGGCACGTCGCCGGACTTGCCCGACTTGCGATCACAGATGAAGAAGTGACGCACTTCACGGAGCAATTGACAAAAATTCTCGAGTTCGCCGAGCAACTCGATGAGCTGGATACAACGGGTGTCGAACCGACGACCCATGCCCTAGATTTGAAAAACGTACTACGCAAAGACGAGGTCCGTCCATCGCTTCCACGTGAGGAAGTCGAACGGATGGCACCTGACTGGGAGAACGGTCAAGTCCGTGTCCCTGCGGTCTTTGAGTAAGGAGGCCTTTCATGAGTTTATTTGACCACGGTGTAGCGAAACTGCATACGTTATTAAAAGAAGGCGAAGTCACGGTCACGGACCTCGTCAAAGAATCGTTCGATCGCATCGAAGCGACGGATGATCAAATCGGTGCGTTTTTGACGCTCAATGAGGATGCGTTCGAGCAAGCGAAGCGCATGGATGAGCTTGCAAAAACGTCAGACAACCCGCTCTTTGGGATGCCGATCGGTGTGAAAGACAACATCGTCACAAAAGGGATGCGGACGACATGTGCTTCGACATTCCTCGAGAACTTCGTCCCGGCACACGATGCGACGGTCGTCGAGCGTCTTCATGATGCCGGTGCCGTCACAATCGGAAAGTTGAACATGGACGAGTTCGCGATGGGTTCATCAAACGAGAATTCGGCGTTCAAACCGGTCCGCAACCCATGGGACCCGACTCGTGTACCAGGAGGTTCTTCAGGCGGTTCAGCGGCATCGGTCGCAGCTGGACAAGTCCTCTTCAGCCTCGGTTCGGATACGGGTGGTTCGATTCGTCAACCAGCCGCATATTGTGGTGTCGTCGGGATGAAGCCGACATACGGTCTCGTCTCACGCTTCGGCCTCGTCGCCTTCGCGTCGTCACTCGACCAAATCGGCCCGCTCACGCGTACCGTTGAAGACAATGCTTACTTATTGAATACGATTGCGGGTCATTGCGACATGGACTCGACGTCGGCTGAAGTCGAAGTGCCGGACTATACGGCAGCGCTCAACCAGGATTTGACGGGCATGAAGTTCGCACTTCCGGAAGAATTCATGGCAGAAGGTGTCGCGCCTGGCGTCCGTGAACAGATTGAAAAAGCGATCGAGACACTCAAGTCTCTCGGTGCGACGATCGAGACGGTTTCGATTCCGTCTGTGAAGTATGCCCTCTCGGCGTACTACTTGCTCGCCTCGTCAGAAGCCTCTTCGAACTTGGCACGTTTCGATGGTATCCGTTACGGACGTCGCGCCGAAGCGGACACGCTCGACGAAGTGTTCACGTATTCGCGTGAACAAGGGTTCGGGGACGAAGTCAAACGCCGGATCATGCTCGGGACATATGCCCTCAGCTCTGGTTACTACGATGCGTTCTACAAGAAAGCCCAACAAGTCCGTACCCTCATGAAGCAGGACTTCGCGAAAGTGTTCGAAGAGTATGATGCCATCGTTGGACCAACTGCTCCGACGACAGCGTTCAAACTCGGCGAACAGCTCGACGATCCGCTCACGATGTATGCGAACGATATCATGACGATTCCGGTCAACTTGGTCGGTATCCCGGCTATCTCAGTTCCGGCAGGTCTTTCAGAAGGTCTCCCGGTCGGTCTTCAAATTATCGGGAACTACTTTGATGAATCAACACTTTACCGCGTGGCCCATGCTTTTGAACAAGCAAACGGCGGTTTCAAGATGCCACAGCTCTAAGGAGGACGTACGATGAACTTTGAAACGATCATCGGGATCGAGGTGCACGCCGAGCTGAGCACGAAGTCGAAGATTTGGTGTGGCTGCTCACGCACTTACGGTGCCGAAACGAATACACAGACGTGTCCGATTTGTCTCGGACACCCAGGCGTCTTGCCTAAATTGAACGAAGAAGCGGTCAACCTCGCCATCAAAGCGGCAATGGCACTCAACTGTGAGATTGCGACAGATACGAAGTTCGACCGCAAGAACTACTTCTACCCTGACACGCCGAAAGCATATCAAATCTCGCAGTTTGATAAGCCGATCGGTTCAAACGGTCACGTCGACGTCGAAGTAGACGGAGAGATGAAACGATTCCGCATCGAGCGCGTGCACTTAGAAGAAGATGCCGGGAAGATGAACCACACGGGCGAGAAGCACTCGGTCGTCGACTTCAACCGGACCGGTTCACCACTCATCGAGATTGTCAGTGAGGCAGACATGCGCTCACCGAAAGATGCGGTCGCGTATCTCGAGCGTTTGAAAGAAGTCCTCTCGTTCGCTGGCGTCTCGGACGTCAAGATGGAGGAGGGGTCACTTCGCTGTGACTGTAACATCTCGGTCCGTCCATTCGGGCAGGAGAAGTTCGGTACGAAGACAGAGCTCAAGAACTTGAACTCGTTCTCAAACGTCTTGAAGGCACTCGACTATGAAGAGACGCGTCATCGCAAATTGCTTCTTTCAGGTGGCGTCATGCGTCAAGAGACGCTCCGTTACGACGAAGCGGCGAAAAAGACGATTCTCATGCGTGTCAAAGAAGGGGCAGCGGACTACCGTTACTTCCCAGAACCGGACCTCGTCCGTCTCGAAATCGATGAGGCATGGAAAGAGCGCATCCGCGCGACGATTCCAGAGATGCCGGCAGCTCGTCGTGAACGCTACATGAGTCAATACGGTCTCTCGGCATACGACGCGAAAGCCCTCACGTCAACGCGTGAGTTCTCGGACTTCTTCGAAGCGACGACAGCGGCCGGTGCGGAGCCGAAAGCGGCAGCGAACTGGCTCATGGGTGAAGTGCTCGGTCACTTGAACAAGACGAACGAAACGGTTGAGACGATGAAGTTGACACCGGAATCACTCGCTGAACTCATCCGCTTGATTGCGGAAGGGACGATTTCATCGAAAATCGCGAAGCGTGTCTTCACGGCGATGATGGAAGAAGGTGCTGAGCCGAAAGCATATGTGGAAGCGAACGGACTCGCCCAAATCTCGGACGAGAACTTGCTCCGTGGCTACATCCTCGAATTGTTCGAGGCGCATCCGCAAATGATCGAAGACTTCAAGAACGGGAAAGACCGTGCGAAAGGCTTCATCATCGGCCAAATCATGAAACAGACGAAAGGGATGGCGAACCCGGCACTCCTCGATGGCTTGTTCCACGAAGAGATCGCGAAACGCTAAGCAGGCGGCGAGACACTTGTGTCTCGCTTTTCGCTCGAGTTGAGCATAGGGGAGAGAATCAATATGCAACGGAAACGTGCGCGGGTCATTTATAACCCGACATCTGGTAAAGAAGTGATCAAACGGGAACTCCCGTACATTTTGAACCGCCTCGAGGATGCGGGTTATGAGACGTCGACGTATGCGACGAAAGCGATTGGTGATGCCACGCTCGAAGCAAAACGGGCCTCAGCAGCCGAGTTCGACCTCATCATCGCCGCAGGCGGAGACGGGACATTGAACGAAGTCATCTCAGGGCTCGCCCCGCTTGAGAATCGTCCGACGATCGGACTCATTCCGGTCGGGACGACGAACGACTTTGCCCGGGCGATGAGGATCCCACTAAGTGTGGTCGGTGCACTCGACGTCATCTGTGACGGATTCGAGATGCCGGTCGACCTTGGGGAAATCGAAGGCGAGAAAGGTGACATCCACTATTTCATCAATATCGCCGGTGGCGGCATCATGACCGAGCTCTCGTATGAGGTGCCATCGAAGTTGAAGACAGCACTCGGACAGCTCGCGTATTACGTGAAAGGGATGGAGAAACTGCCTCTCATCAAACCGACGTATATCGAACTCGAACACGATGAAGGAACGTTCCAAGGCGAGGTCATGGTCTTCCTCACATCGAACTCGAACTCGGTCGGTGGATTTGAAAAAATCTCACCACACGCGTCGTTGAATGACGGGTTGTTCGATCTGTTCATTTTGCGGAAATGTAACTTGTTCGAATTCATCCACGTCGTCCGTCTACTCCTTCGGGGTGAGCACTTATCAAGCTCACTCGTCGAGCATGTGAAGACGAGCCGCGTCCGGATGAAGACGACCGAGCCGATGAGTCTCAACATCGACGGTGAGTACGGCGGGGAATGCACAGGTGAAATGCGGAACTTATTCCGTCACTTGACGGTGCTCGCGCCGAACGCCCGAATTCGCGAGATGGAAGATTTGAATGCACAATATGAACGCGAACAGATGATCAAGCAATTGTTCAATGTTTCGCTCGATAAAGCAGAGTGAAAAGATAGGAATGACGACATCTGTCATTCCTATTTGCAATGGAAGGAGCATTCGTATGCTACCAGTGAAAAAGAATGATCGTCTCGATGTCCACGTCCACGACTTGACCCATGAAGGGGCGGGTGTGGCACGTGTCGACGGCTATACGTTGTTCGTCCCGAACGCGTTACCGGGTGAGACGGTCGAAATCGTCGTGACGAAGACGAACAAGCAGTACGGGTTCGCCCGATTGTTGAACGTGAAAGAAGCGAGCGCTGACCGCGTCGAGCCACCGTGCCCGATTTTTTATCAGTGTGGCGGCTGTCAGCTGCAACACTTCAGTTATGAAGGACAACTTCGCCAGAAACGAGAACGTGTCGTCGATGCGCTCAAGCGTCTTGGTCAGTTCGACGTGCCGGTCCATGACACGATCGGGATGCCAGAACCTTGGCGCTACCGCAACAAGGCGCAAGTCCCGTTCAAACAAGAAGGAGACCGTCTCGTTTCAGGCTTCTATCGTCCTCGTTCCCATGATATCGTCGAGATGAGCGAATGTTTGATTCAAGATGAGCGCAATGATCAGGCGATCCAAGTTGTCCGTGATGTGTTGGACGCTCGCGGTGTGCCGGCGTATGACGAGAAGACAGGACGTGGGGTCATCCGTCACGTCATGGCCCGTTACGGGTACCATTCGGGTGAACTCATGATCGTCCTCATCACGAAGACGACGAAATTAAAAGGCGTGAATGAGATCGTCGCCGATATCGTCGAGCGTCTCCCGGGCGTGACGTCGATCATGCAAAATGTCAACCCGGACAAGACGAACGTCATCCTCGGGGCGACGAACAAGTTGCTCTATGGCCACGAAACGATTGAGGATAAAATCGCAGGACTCACGTTCACGATTTCTCCGCACTCGTTCTTTCAAGTCAATCCGGTTCAAACGGAGAAGCTGTACGGGAAGGCGTTGGAGTACGCACAACTGTCAGGTACGGAACAAGTCGTCGATGCCTATTGCGGTATCGGGACGATCAGTCTATTCCTCGCTCGGAAGGCGGCGCACGTGTACGGTGTCGAAGTCGTACCGGAAGCGATTGAGGATGCGAAACAGAATGCGCTCGTCAATGAGATCGATAATGTGACGTACGCATGTGGTGCAGCGGAAGATGTGCTTCCAGAGTGGAAGAAAGACGGTGTGAATCCGGACGTCATCGTCGTCGACCCGCCACGAAAAGGCTGTGCCGAGTCGTTCCTTGAGACGATGGTCGAGATGGGACCGAAGCGAATCGTATACGTCTCGTGTAACGTCGCGACACAAGCGCGCGATATGCGTTACCTCGCCGACCGTGGCTATCGCTTGATGGAAGTGACTCCAGTCGACATGTTCCCGCATACGGCGCACGTGGAGACGGTGGCGTGGATGTCTAGGGAATAAATACACTAGCTGTTCAAGCATTGATAGAGCAAGGTTTATAGGGTTTCACTTAAGTTTATTTTATGTTAATAAACAGGTGGGACCCTTTTTATTATTGGCTTTAGATGCCCTGAAAATCGGGGTTGAGTTGATAGAATAGATTTTGGATGGGGGGAGTTGACAGAATAGATGTAGGGCATAAAATGTGTTGTATTTAGACTAATCATATAGTTAGAAATCGCATTGAATATTATTAGTCTAAAAAAACATAAGTGCCAGGAGGTAAGGAGATGCCTGATCAACGTAGAGTGATATGCTTCCCAATAGGTAGACAGATGAAATAACAAATCTGTTTATTCTATTGGGGAGCATATCAAACACCAACAGGGAAAGAAAAATGGAGTAAACGAACCATTGATGTCATGCTTAGCAATGAAAAATATATTGGTGTAGTGAGGCTATGGAATGCCGGGGAACATCAAGAGAATTATGTCTCTGAAAATAATCATCCAGCAATCATTTCAAAAGAGCAATTTGAAGCGGTGCAGATTGAAAAGAAGAATAGAAGCAATGTTGTGAAAACTGATGATGGTGTAAAAAGAAAGAGTAGGAAGTACAGTTCGAAGAGAAAGAAATAATAAGCTGAAAAAAATATTTGATAAAAATCTAAGCTTGTTCGACTTACTTTGACAGAAAAATAATGTAAAGGGAGGACGATAATTTGAAAAAAGAAATAAATTTTTATCCAACTAGTGCACAAAATTTTACCATTGATGAATGGATTTGTATTTTACAAGAAAATAGTGGTTTTACTCCGGTGAACTGAACCCTGAATGAGCACTTTTTATCAAGTGTCTATCATTCAGGGTTCAATTCATTTTCCGAGCGGTTTAGTTTGCTGTTTATAATGCTTTTCTAAAGCCTGCTGAATAAAGAATGTACAATATAATGAATTTTTGTGATTGTATGTTCGACAATATATAAGAGTTGTTCCGTAAAACAGTTGGTTTTGTTATGCTGTTCTTTTATAATTTTTCACTTTTGCAATAGAACTTGATTCGAATCAATTTTTATTTCATAGAAACATCCTATGCTAGAGTCATCAACAAGGAATACAAATGAAAATGAAATTGGAGGGAATCAACATGCAAAGATATATATTAAGTAAAAAGAATTCCATTACACTGATCAGTGCAATTTTGATTGCACTTGCATTCTTCGGACGATTTTCCTTAGACAACATGGCCATTTTCAATTGGTCGCTCATCATTGCATCTATTCTTGGTGTAGCACCAATTGCGATTCAAGCCTATCAGGCATTAAAAGTAAAAGTTGTCAGTATTGATGTTTTAGTTACCATTGCAGTTATTGGGGCAGTATTGATTCAAAATTATGAGGAATCAGCCATCGTTACTTTCTTATTCTTATTTGGTTCTTACTTGGAGCAACGTACCTTGAACAAAACACGTTCTGCCATTAAAGAATTAACAGAGCTGGCACCAGAGAGTGCTTTAAAGCAAATGGAAAACGGAGAATTTGAAGAAGTAGATGTCGATGATGTAGACGAAGGTGATATTTTATTAGTTAAAACGGGTGCAAAAGTTCCGGTAGATGGAACAGTGTTAATTGGTGAAGGTCACATTAATGAAGCAAGTATTACTGGAGAATCGCTACCTGTAAGTAAAAAGGTTGATTCTGAAGTATTTGCAGGATCTATCTTAGAAAATGGAACGATCCAAATTCGAGCTGATCGTGTTGGAGAAGATACAACATTTGGTAGAATTATAGAATTAGTGGAAGAAGCGCAGGATTCCAAATCAGAAGCAGAACGTTTCATGGACCGATTCTCAAAATACTATACACCAGCTGTGTTAGTCCTTGGTTTTATTGTTTGGTTTTTCTCAAAAGATATTGAACTAGCTATCACGATTCTTGTTTTAGGATGTCCAGGTGCATTAGTTATCGGGGTACCTGTATCCAACGTTGCCGGTATCGGAAACGGTGCACGTAATGGTGTCCTTCTAAAAGGTAGTGAAGTTATCAATGACTTTAGCAGAGTAGATACTATCGTTTTTGATAAAACAGGAACATTGACAGTAGGAAACCCTGAAGTTGCCGAAAAAGAATTTTACGGAAAAAATACTGAAGAGGTTCTAGGATATTTAGCAAGTGTGGAGCGTGAATCGGACCACCCACTAGCGAAAGCTGTCCTACAGGATATTGGCGAGACAACTTTCTCTACTGTTGAAGAAACCGAAGTCGTTAAAGGTGGCGGAATTGTAGCAAAAATAGGTGTTCATCGTATAGCCGTTGGTAACGTAGCTTTAATGGAAAAGGAAAATGTGAAATTAAGCGAAAAAGCTAAAAAAGACGTCGAACGCTTTGAGAAAAATGGGAATTCTCTTGTGTTAACTGCGGTCGACGGAGAATTAAACGTTCTGATGGGTATTCGGGATCAAATCCGTCCAGGTGTTAAAAAAGATCTTCAAAAACTGAAAAAACTAGGGGTCAAAAACCTTGTCGTTCTTTCGGGGGACAACCAAGGAACCGTAGATTTAGTTGCTCGAGAACTTGGGTTAACAGAAGCACATGGTCATATGCTACCGGAAGGAAAATCTGCTTATATCGAAAAAATGCAAGCAGAAGGCGGGATCATTGCCTTTGTCGGTGACGGAGTGAATGATAGTCCTTCACTAGCCTTAGCAGATATCGGAATCGCCATGGGAAGTGGAACAGATGTTGCAATTGAAACATCAGATGTTGTTTTAATGAATTCTGACTTTAGTCGTTTACCACACGCATTAGGCTTAACAAAATCAACTTCAAGAAACATGAAACAGAACATTACCATAGCAGTTGGTGTGGTATTAGTCTTACTTGCCAGCCTACTATTTAGTGAATGGATGAATATGTCAATCGGGATGTTGGTTCATGAAGCAAGTATCTTAGTAGTCATCTTGAATGGTATGAGATTGCTTCGATACCGTTTGAGAGAATAATTTTAATAGAAACCAGTCTTGATGAATGATAAAGGGGAAGTATTCAGGTAGGAAGAACAAAATACTCCCCTACTTTTTCTTAAAACTTGATTTGCATCAATTTCATTTCGTTGAACCTGAACTATACTTAAATTGTAAAAAAAGAAGAGGGAAAACAAAAAAATCAAAGATAAGATGAAAGGAGAAATAATTCATGCAAAAAGGAGTTATTCAATTAGAAACACTATCTTGTCCATCTTGTATGCAAAAGATTGAAAATGCGGTGAAAGGATTAAACGGGGTTAATCAAGATAGCTTAAAAGTATTATTTAATGCTAGTAAAGTAAAAGTAGATTTTGATTCAGAAACGATCACCATTAACGATATCGAAAAAGCCATTGAAGACTTAGGATATCCAGTCGTCAAATCAAAAGTAAAATCGGCCTAAGACCAAAAAATCACAAGAAAGAGGGAACGAATAATGTCTGAACAAACATTTAACGAAGTAATAACAAACCATTTTGAAAAACTTGATTTATACACCACTGCAATTACATTGGCCCATGGTAAGAATCACCCAGAAGCCTTTGAAGTACGTGAATTGTTTGAAACAATTAGTGGAAAAGTAAAAGACGCAGGTACGAACAAACCTGACTTAGATGCTGAATTTGCTCAATTACGAAAAATCACAGACAACTACACCATTCCTGGAGATGTATGTGAAACGTATGCAGGCACATTCGAGATGTTATCAGAAGTAGATAAAGCATATCAGGCTTAAAGGAACTCATAAACAAAAGAATAGATTGGTTTACGGTCGTTAAAAAATGAAGGGGGAAATGATTTATGCAAAAAGCAACGATTCAATTAGAAACCTTATCTTGCCCATCTTGTCTCCAAAAGATTGAAAATGCGGTGAAAGGAATAAACGGTGTGAATCAAGATAGCTTGAAAGTAATGTTCAATGCAAGTAAAGTAAAAGTAGATTTTGATTCAGAAGCAGTCGCTATTAACGATATCGAAAAGGCAATTGAAGACTTAGGATATTCTGTTGTCAAATCAAAGGTAAAACCTGCTTAATCGAGTGAATAGAAAGGAATCCTAGGATGCCCTCTTAGGCTTTTTATAAAAGGGAGAGGTTATTTTGGAACAAAACCAATGTTGTCATCACCAACATGGACATGCAGAATGTATTCGTATTGTTCCCATTTTCAACCATTTGGAAGACTCACAAATGGATTTGATTGCGGAATCTGCCAAGATACTTCATCTTAAAAAAGGGGAAATGTTATTCCGTGCAGATGAGGAAGATGATACCTTATATATTATCAATTCAGGTAAGGTTCGGATTTACCGCTTAACGGATTCTGGAAAAGAACAACTTGTTCGCATTTTAAATCCTGGTGATTTTACAGGTGAAGTCGCCATTTTCCAACCTGGAAGTATTCATGAGAATTATGCGGAAGCACTACAAAATACATCCATTTGTTTAATTAAACGAGGTGATTTACAGAAGTATTTGGTGGAATATCCGCAGATCTCATTAAAAATACTGTCAGAAGTAACGATGCGTTTAAAGGATTCTGAAAAACAAACCACACAAGTAGCGATTGAAAATGTAGAAACCCGCATTATATCCTTTTTAGCTGAGAATGTTGAAAAGGGAAGTGGCGATAGTCCAACGATTATCTTACCAATGTCCAAAAAGGATTTAGCCTCGTATCTTGGTACCACACCAGAAACAATCAGCCGTAAATTTACTACTCTAGAAGAACTTGGATTGATTAAACAGTTACCGAAAAAGAAAATTAAAATAATGGATTTAGATCAATTGTTACTTCATACTGAATGAATATAAGCAGAGTAGCGTGCCATCATCTAACGTGTTAAGTTTAATAGTACAAAACATAAAATAACAAACCTTTTAGCAATCCAATTAGCATATAAAATGGATTGCTAATTTTTGTTGATATAACAATGTTTATCTACAAAAAGTGAACTGAACCCTGAATGAGCACTTTTTATCAAGTGTCTATCATTCAGGGTTCAGTTCATTGACTCAATCGGGGGCTTTTTTTGCAAACAGCCGAAAGGGGAATCGGAGATGAGGAAAATCATTGTACTTGAACAATCTGTCATTGGACGGGTTCAAGCACCGGGTGGGAAGGAAGAAGATTTGAGTGGAGATTTCATGCATGGGGGATGGACGGAGCCGTTTTCGAGCCAAGAGCTTGGGATTTGGATTCGGACCCCAAATGCATAGTGAGTTTGATTTGTTGCTCGGTCGAAAGACATATGATCAATGGGCGAGCTATTGGCCGAATCACGATGACGTCTGGCCGGAAGCCAACCGGGCAATGAAGTATGTGGTCACACGACAATCACAGGATTCACGAAGGGAAGCGACCACATTTTTGACAGAACCGGTCGAAGCGTTGAGACGACTCAAACAAGGAGAGGGACCCGATTTACACGTCTGGGGAAGCAGCGAACTTGTTCATACGTTACTTGCGAACGACCTCATCGATGAAGTTCGACTGATTGTATATCCCATCATCATCGGTTCAGGCAAACGACTTTTCCCAGACGGCAATATCTTGCCACTACACCTCGATGTAATCGAGCAACAACTGATGCCGAACGGAGTCCATGTCGTTCGGTATGGGCGCCTTCAATTGGAAAGGGAGAAGGGATGAGAATCGAGCAACACCTCGAGATGACCGTTTCAGAATCGATGGATCAGGAGTTGACCGAGCTACTGCAACACGCGTTTCTTTCCATCTATCCGAATCGTCGCTACTTCAAGCAGTTGCCTCATCTCCGTCTGATTGCGTATGAAGACGAACGGATCATTGGGCAAGTCGGATTAGACTTTCGTGTGATGAATATGAACGGAGAACCGATTCACGTGCTCGGCATCATCGATCTGTGTGTCCGGGAAGAAGTTCGGGGACGTGGGGTCGGACGGGCGCTGATGGAAGAAATCATTGCCCTCGGAAAAGAATACTCAATCGACTTTCTTCTGTTATTCGCAGACCAACCAGACCTTTACGAACGCATCGGGTTTCACACGGTATCCAACACATGCACGTGCCTTCAAATCAATGATGAGAACCAGACGACACGCGGGATTGGTGAGACATCATTTGACGAACTGATGGTACGAGCGGTCGGGGATAAGCGATGGATGGTAGGAAAGCTCGATTTATTAGGATACTTATACTAAATCGGAACATCTTCATGTTGATTAGGTGATTGAGAACGAAAAATATAACAGTAATCTTTAGGAGGAATTCGATGAAACAATATACGATGCGAAACCGTAACGTCCCGCTTTCCCTGCATGATGCGGTCATCACAGAAGCGACTGTGACGGGTTCGACAATCCGTCTCGTCTTTATGGATGGGATCCGTGACTTGTTCAAAAAGGAAGCGGTATGGACGGGACGTGCCGTCGTGACCATCTCGAACGTAGACCGGGATTTTTCGTCGCTCGTTCGCTTTGGTGAATCCACTTATTCGGTATGTCCGATTGAACAGTTGAGCCAGTTCGTTAAAATGGGGCGCTTCGAGATCGTCGATGAATTGTACGGATATCGGCAACTGTTGTTCCGCTGCATGTGGTTGACGGATACGACATGTGAGACGGTGGAGTTGAATCTTTCCCATGCAAGCGAGCTCGTCATTCGATGGGAAGACGAGTCGGTCGAAGCGATGTATGAATCTGAATCATTTTGAGGAAAGTGTGAGACCGACGTGATCGGCGACCGCTCGCGCAACATCTGACTTCGAGCGATGGTCCGTTATAATTTTTTCTGCACGGATGTCAGATTCGAATGCGGACTGGCAGCGGTCGATCTGCGCTTTGCCCCAAGAGTTGAACCATTCGAAGCGTTTATTCAGTCGCTTCACGAGCGTCTGTCGATTCGCTTCAAGGATGAGGTGACGTACGTCGACGCCGTCTCGCTGAAGTCGACCGATGATTTCGTCTACATACGTTGCGTCCACCAGTGTCATCGGAACGAGGATGACCCCATCGAAGGACGTGGCAATCTTCGACAGCATTCGATAGTTGAACTCCCTCCATTCCGGATGGTGCTGAAAATCGGACTGTTGAAGACTTTTCGGCAATTGGTCCCGAATGAAAAAGCCAGCCTGCTCCGGGTCATAGAGAAACGCGTTCGGCAATTGTTTCTCAAGTATCTTGGCACAGGTTGTCTTGCCAGAACCGAATGCGCCGTTAATCCACAAAATCATTGTCATCATCCTTTCGTGTTTATATTCTCTATGACTACAATGGAGTCCTACAAAAAACACCCCATAGTAGCGGAATTCGAATTCCATCTACTATGGGGTGTTGTCATGCTGTCTTAGGATTAGGGGATTCTGTTTCTCGTAACGCATCGACTCGTTTGTATTCTTCGGTATCGGTCCACATCTCGTCTTTCAACGGATTGAGACGTCGTTTCATAATACGTGAAACCTGCATGACGGCGAGCACGACGTTGAGGGCGAGACTGATGAGGGCGAGCGTCCAGTTCGCTGCCGGATTATAAGAGACGCTCACATTGAACGTACTGCCGACCGCAAAGAAGTAAGGGAAGGTCATAACCCACATCATCCAAATCGAGAGCGTTTGGGCACGGTTCTGCATCCATGTTCCTTTCGCCCAAAGGAGAGCAGGGATGGTCGCGGCAATGTTTAACGCAAATCCGGAATAAAACGCGTTACCTGGTGCACACGAATAGACGTAGGAGATGTTCCAAATCCCATATGCGATGATCCACAATTTCGTCTGGTCCGGCCAAATCATATCGACTCGCTTACCGGACGTCGCAAAGATGCCGAACCAGCCACAAATGGTGAGGATGTTCAAAATTCCGGCGAAGGCGTTGACGTAGTTCCACCCACCGGAGATGTAATTCATACCGTCGACGACTCCATCAAATCCCATGAAGCCGACTTGAAACTCCCGTATAACGGCCTCCATGATATTGATGGCAAGAATGGCCGGGACGAGTACTAAATACCAAGGATGTTTCTTATGGTAGTTCGTGAAGCGGATGACCATGTAGATGAGCGCGCCGGCGAGTGCCGAATACACCTTCACCCAATGGAACCACGACGTGATTTCCGAATCGACGACAAACAACCAGATTGGAGTCAGTGCGATCGGTAACGCCATGAACATAAGTTGGCTCGCCCGTTTACCAGAACGGACGAACTCGTTAAACCCCATCAGCAGTCCAAGGACGACGAACCACATGACGACGTTATACCAAGGCATTGATTCGAAGAAAAACATAACATGACACTCCTTTCGAAAATGAGATAAACAGAAATAAATGCAATGACTAAACATACCGAACGTTCGTTATGTTTATGTGAAAAGTGTAACAAATCATTGTAAGCGCTGTCAATAGGGGGTGGGAGCTCACGTGGAAGTGTCGAAAGTTTGCCACATCATTATGGTATAATGAGCGTTGAAAACAGAGGAGGGTGCGAGATGATGATGAACGAAGGAAAGTTGAAAATCTTACAAGCTGCGCGTGAAATCATCGTCGAACAGGGCATCAAAGGCACGACGCTCCGAGGGATTGCGGAGCGGGCCGGATTCAGTACGGGTGCGATTTATCATTACTACACGTCTAAAGAGGCGATTCTATATGACGTGATGGACGAGGGGCTCGGTGAGGTAAAACGCATTGAGACCGTCTCCCATGACGATCGAAAGGAAGCGGCGGTGATTATTCAGGAAATCTATGAAGGTATGCAGGAGCGCCTTCAAAAAGATGCGGAGAGCCGACTTCAATTTTATCTCGCCCACGAAGCGATGATTGGCAATGAGGACATCGAACAAAAGTTCAGAGAGAAATATCAAGACTGGATTACACGGATTGAGGCGATCTTTGTACGGGCTTACGGAGTCGAGCAAGGGCCGATGACTCAGGCGGTCGCCACATGGACGATGGCCGGGATTGACGGGATGGTGCTCCAGACGCTACTTCGCACGGGAACGATTGAACCGGAATACACGAATCGTGTGCTTCATTACTTATTGACCGAAGGATTCCCGCACTTTTTTCAACTCATTCGCTCGAAAGAAACGGATCATGAGTAATGTCAGTTGATACAATCCGACGGACATAATAGAATAGATGAGTGATTTTGTTGGACTGTATGGATGAAAGGAACTGATTTTACGATGAAAGAAAACTTTTGGCGCGACCTTCCGCGTCCGTTCTTTATACTTGCCCCGATGGAAGATGTGACCGATGTCGTCTTCCGTCATGTCGTCGCCCATGCGGGACGCCCGGACGTCTTCTTCACAGAATTCGCGAACTCGGACAGCTATTGCCATCCGGAAGGAAAAGGTAGCCTCCGTGGTCGTTTGACGTTCACTGAGGACGAACAGCCGATGGTCGCCCACATCTGGGGAGACAATCCGGAATATTTCCGTCAAATGAGTATCGGGATGGCCGAGATGGGCTATAAAGGACTCGATATCAATATGGGTTGCCCGGTCCCGAACGTGGCGAAACGTGGGAAGGGGAGCGGTCTTATTCTCCGTCCGGAAGTTGCGGCTGAGCTCATTCAAGCAGCAAAAGCCGGTGGTCTCCCTGTCAGCGTCAAAACGCGACTCGGCTACGCGAAGCTCGATGAGTGGCGTGACTGGTTGACGCATCTCTTGAAACAAGACATCGCCAACTTGTCGATTCACTTGCGCACGCGCAATGAGATGAGTAAAGTCGACGCGCACTGGGAAATGATCCCGGACATCGTGAAGTTGCGGGACGAGATCGCCCCGGATACGCTCATCACCATCAACGGGGACATCCTCGACCGTCAAATGGGACTCGAGCTCGTTGAGAAATACGGGGTCGATGGTGTCATGATCGGTCGCGGGATTTTCAAGAACCCGTTCGCGTTCGAGAAAGAGCCTCGCGAACACTCGATGGAAGAACACCTTGATCTATTGCGTCTGCAACTGGACCTTCAGGATAAATTCCAAGAAGACGTGCCGCGTTCGATTTCGAACTTGCACCGTTTCTTCAAGATTTATGTCAAAGGATTCCGTGGGGCGAGCGAGCTACGCCATAACTTGATGGAAACGAAATCGACGGATGAGGTACGAGCGTTACTCGATGCCTTTGTCGAGAAATATCATGAAGAAGAGGCAGCACTCGCTGAGGCGGTCTCGACAGTCGAATAGTTTTTTGAAGGGGGTCAGTGAATACTGGGTCCCTTTTTTATATGAAAAATAGTAGATGACGATGAAACGTTTAATCTGGCTGATTCGTATGTAATGAGTGGAAAGAAGAGGAGGGGGGAAGATGAGCGAATGGCGCGAATCAGCAGTCGGGCTAGGACTTGTATTTGGCACGGTTAGCGGAATCGTCATCTCTTCATTAGTTGATTTTCCTTTTATATACGGGATTGTCATCGGTTCAATCATCGGATATATGATTGGTCTTTTCATATCCATTCGTGCGATCAAACGATAGCGACCCATCACTAAAACAAGAGGGGGCTTTTACATGAGTGAATTCCAATTTATTGTGAGCGATCACCCACTAAAAGAAGTCGAAAATCCATATGGTGAGTTCTTATCTATCAACGAGGCCATCCAAAAAGGCTTCGTGTTGCCTGACATTCTGACAGACGTCGAGGACCTCGACCGTGATGAAAAGATTTTGATGAACGTCGAGTCGGAAGAGCAACTTGACGAGATTGAGATTAAACATAGTCTCTATTATGCCGTGGAGAACGTCGAGGCTTATTCTTCAAAACCGCACGTAGTAGAGTTGCGTTGGCGTTATTCCGATGCGAGAGCCGAACAGCTCGTCGCGTATATAACCGACCATTTGAAGACGGCGGAGGAAGTCGAGATTTGGAAAGTGTGGGTCGATGAACAGACCGAGCCGAAAGTTCAATCCATCAAGCTCGACGAGTTGACGATAGATGCATTACGATTCTTAGGCGAAGTCGGATTCGTACGACCGGAGTGCCTTCGAGTTACAACATCCTAATCCGCGTGCAAATAACGTATTGTCCTCCCTGACGAGATTTCTCGTTAGGGATTTTTGATTTCTCACCTCACTTGAATAAAGACTGCTATATTATGGGGAGAAGAGTCAGGAGGGAATACCATGCATATTCTAATCGTAGAAGACGACCGGACGATCGCCTCCGGTCTCCAATATTCACTCGAACAAGAACAATTTAGAACAACGTTATGCCAAAACGTGGCTGACGCGACGCTTATGATTGAACAACAGTTACATACAATTGATTTATGCCTCTTTGATTTGTCACTGCCAGATGGGAGTGGATATGACTTATGTCGGCTCGTGAAGCAACAACAAGACATCCCTGTCATCTTTCTGACGGCATTCGATGATGAAGTGAATGTGGTGATGGGACTCGATATGGGAGCGGACGACTACATCACGAAACCGTTCCGTGTCCGAGAACTCGTTTCACGAATTCACTCGGTACTTCGTCGATACAATAAAAACGTACGCTCGCCTCTGTTGACGATTGGTCCAGTTGAAATCAATACGCAAGATGCAAAAGTAAAAAAGAATGGGAACGAAATTTTGTTGACAGCGCTCGAGTATCGTTTGTTGCTCATCTTTGGGAGGCATAAAGGGCAAGTGTTGTCACGGACCCAGCTACTCGATCAGATTTGGGATGTGGGTGGGGAATTCGTGAACGATAATACGTTGACCGTTTATATTAAGCGACTCCGCGAGAAACTAGAGGATGATCCACAACATCCGATGCTTATTACGACGGTGCGTGGAATCGGATACAAGGTGGGGCGTTAATATGTTGCGAAACCAAGAAATAAGAATATACTTGTTCACTTGTCTATTTTTCATTGGAATAGCTGTAGGTATTGCCTTCTTATTCATGTCCATAGAGGCGGCCGTTCTGGTCGTCCTATTAGCAATCATACTTTTCGGCGTTACGTATCGTTTCACGGCATGGCGTTATCGAGAAATCGAGCAGCTCTCGGGATATCTTCAAGAAATCAGTAATGGCAACTATACATTGGATGTCCGTGATAATCGCGAAGGGGAGCTCAGTTTGTTAAAGAGCCAACTCTACAAAGTGACGAAAATGCTATCTGAACAAGGAGCGCATCTTGAAGAAGATAAACAGAAGTTAACGGATGCGATCTCCGATATCTCCCATCAATTGAAGACACCGCTCACCTCGATGACCGTCATGGCGGATCTCCTCAGTGACCCTCGTCTATCCGAGGAAAAGCGTCAAGAATTCACCCATAACATACAAGTACAACTTGAACGAATGGAGTGGCTCTTGTCTTCTCTTCTCAAACTATCAAAAATTGATGCCGGGACAATACATTTCAAGCGCGAATTGGTATCTGTCCCTGCGCTCATTGAAGCCGTAGCGGAACCGATGCTCGTACCGATTGATATTAAAATGCAACGACTTCACGTTCAAGGCGAAAAAGATGTTACATTCGAGGGTGATTTGAAGTGGACGACAGAGGCACTCATCAACATCTTAAAAAATTGCGTGGAGCATACGCCGGAACAGGGCGATGTATTCATCGAGTTCAGTGAAAATACGCTGTATACAGAAATTGTGATTCGTGACACGGGGATTGGCGTCGCAAAACAAGACCTCCCGTACATTTTCCAACGGTTTTATAAAGGTGTGAATGCGAGCGAAGAAAGTGTCGGGATTGGGCTTGCCATGGCACACAGTATCATTATGAGCCAGGAAGGTGAGTTGACTGTTCGAAGCGAACCTGGGGTCGGAACGGATTTTCATGTTCGCTTCTATAAAGCAGTTGTCTGACCGCTAAGTGACGAAATCGTCACTTTCGAGTCACAGACGAGTCACACTCACTCGGTACACTCGAAGTAGATCAAGTACTGGAGGGTGCAAACATGAACATATTAGAAGTGCAAAACTTATCGAAAGTATACGGCAAGGACGAGATGGAGGTCAGAGCGCTCGATGACGTCTCGTTCACGGTGAAGAAAGGTGAATTTGTCTGTATCGTCGGGCCTTCGGGTTCGGGGAAATCGACATTGTTGCATTTACTTGGTGGTGTCGATGTGCCGACGAGTGGACAGGTGTTGATTGATCAAACAGACATTTATGCATTGGACGAGACGCAGCTTGCCATTTTCCGTCGTCGACAGATCGGTTTGATTTATCAGTTTTATAACTTGATTCCGATTTTAACGGTCGAAGAGAACATCACGTTACCGATGCTATTAGATGAACAAAAAGTGGATATCGCGCACTTGGAACGCATCATCGGTATCTTGGGCTTGTCAAACCGATTGACCCATTTACCAAATCAATTATCGGGCGGGCAACAGCAGCGCGTTTCCATCGGGCGGGCACTGATTAGTAATCCAGCTATTATCTTAGCCGACGAGCCGACAGGAAACTTGGATAGTCAAAATAGTGAAGAAATCATGAGCCTGTTAAAACTGTTCAATAAGAAATTCAATCAAACGCTCATCATCATTACCCATGACGAGCGGATTGCCTTACAGGCGGATCGTATCATTTCGATTGAAGATGGCAAGATTGCGAAGAATGAGGTCGTCCGCGCATGAACATCATCAATAAAATGACACTTCGGCATTTGCGCGAGAACAAACGACGCTCGCTTGTTACAATCATCGGAGTTATCATCTCTGTATCGATGATTACAGCTGTCACAACGCTCGGATCTTCTTTTTTGGATTTGATGATTCGTCAAGACATTGCAGATAACGGAGAATGGCATGTTCAGTATCTAGATACAAACGAAAAGCAAGTCGAAGCTATTCGGGATGATGCGAACACGAAGGCTGTCATCCTTTCAAATGATGGTTATGCTCAACTAGAAGAGTCACAAAATGCTTACAAACCATACTTATATGTTCGAAACTATAACACATCCGGATTGAAGAGTTTTCCGATTGACTTGACTGAGGGGCGTCTACCGGAAAAAGAAGGCGAAGTCGTCATTTCGGAAGGGATTCGCCAAAATGCCCTCGTCACCTATAACATCGGTGATGAATTGACACTGGAGATTGGAGAGCGGATTGATCCGTCATCAGGTTACGTGTTGACACAAAATGATGGTTTGATCCGAGAAGATGAGACGATTCTCGAACAATTAAACATTGAGGATACGGTGACATTGACGGTTGTTGGAACGATGGCTCGACCTGACTGGGAACCGACTTGGTCGCCAGGGTATACAGTCGTCGGATTCATCGATGATCAAGAATTGAATGGAGCAAAAGTCGATACGTTCGTCGCCTTGAACGATGTAGACAACTCGATTTATTCGGAAGCGAAACAGTTGATGACCGAACAGAACATAGAACGTGTCGCCTATAATTCCTCGTTGCTTCGTTATTATGGAGTGACAAATGACGATGGCTTGCGTAAAACGCTATATGGATTTGGTGGAATCATCATGGCGGTCATTGTGATCGGTTCGATTTCTCTAATCTATAACGCATTCGCCATCAGTGTGTCGGAGCGTTCTCGTTACCTCGGAATGTTGGCAAGTGTCGGGGCTACGAAGCGACAAAAGCGGAACTCGGTCTATTTTGAAGGGATGGTTATTGGGGGAATTAGCATTCCACTCGGTATCCTGGCGGGGGTTACGGGTATTGCGTTCACATTCCTATTCATCAATGCATTTGCCGAAAAAGCGTTAAACGTGACGGAGAAGTTTGAAGTTGTCGTCACACCGATTACTTTACTATTAACTCTCTTTATTTCGAGCGTAACCATTTTCATTTCCTGCTATCTTCCGGCGCGTCGAGCCTCAAAGATTTCTGCGATTGACGCCATTCGTCAAACGCAAGATGTACGATTGACGTCAAAACAAGTGAAGACGTCAAAACTAGTTCGTCGTCTTTTCGGTTTAGAAGCAGAGATTGGGTTGAAGAATACGAAGCGCAACCGTAAACGGTATCTGGTTACCGTCTTCTCGCTCGTCATCAGTATCGTCCTGTTTTTAGTGGTCAGTTACTTCACTGATCGTCTCGAACAGTCCCTTGACATGTCTCAAGCAGACTATGATTTCGATATTCTTGTGAATGGTTCAACGCTTGATCAAAATGATTTACGACGTTATGAATCGTTAGATTATGTGACGAACGGAACATATTTTGAAAATGCAACGGTCCAAACGATGGTCAGCAAATCTCAATTACCGAGTGCAATTATCGAGAACGAGAATTTGGCATCGTCGTTTGTTGACGGAAAATTTATGTACTACGTATCCCTCTATCAATTAGATGATGAAAGTTTCAATGCGTACTTGAAACAAATCGGAGCGCCTGTCAGTCGTTTTGAAGACGGGGACGTACCAGGAGCCGTCTTGATTGATGAGATCTCGTATCAAGACATGGATCAGAAAAAATTCATCACTTCAGAGACGGTCGAAGCAGAAATCGGTGATACGTTTGAATTGAGGGACGAGAATGCAACGGGCGACGCGGCACCGCTTAGAACGATTCAAATTGGTGCTATGACAGATATCGCCCCGACCGGTGTGATGACAGGTTCTCTTGGATGGCTCGATGTGATAGTACGAGAAGGGACGTTTGAAGAAGACGCAATCGGGGATTTGATGAAACAATCGAGTCCGTCAATCGCGTTGAATACAGATGATCCCGAGGACACACAACAAGTGATTGAAGCGGAACAGAATTTGGATTTGTATGTCTTTAACGTATCGGAACAACGGGAACAACAAGAACAGATGTTGTTACTTTTATCAATATTTGTGTATGGGTTTATCGTGCTAATTTCGCTAATTTCGATTGCGAACATTTTTAATACGATTTCAACGAGCGTCTCACTTCGTCGTCGTGAGTTTGCGATGCTTCGTTCAGTTGGGATGACACCGAAAGGATTCAATAAGATGGTGTACTATGAAAGCATTTTTTATGGGGTGAAAGCCCTTGCGTATGGGATTCCCGTCAGTCTTCTTATCATGTACCTCATCTATCGAGCGCAAATCAATACGTTTGATGCTCCGTTTACCTTGCCGTGGAATAGCATTTTGTTTGTCGTCATCATGATTTTCATGATTGTGGGTGCCTCGATGCTATATTCCGTTTCAAAAATAAAGAAAGATAACATTATCGACCGATTGAAACAAGAAAATGATTAAGTAGATTATTGAAAAATTCATAATAAACCATGAAGTACACAACAAGGGGCTCAGTACATGCTGAGTCCCTTTTTTATGATGTCATGACAAACAAAACACGATTGCCAAAACGATACGAAGAACGACCAAAATAAAAATATTTTGTCACAGCTCTTGTTAATTAACCAAAAATAGGATATTTTTGATATATCGGATGACGATATAACGAATAACGACATAAAGGAGCGGGATACGTGACACAACAGTCAAGTACAGGCGCATTAACCGAGGCGGTTTATTATATATTATTATCTCTGCAAGTCCCGAGGCATGGGTATGGGATAATGCAATTCGTGCAAGAATTGAGCAATGGGCGGGTTCAACTCGCTCCAGGTACGTTATACGGCGCCCTCAGTAGTCTAGTAGAGCGAGGATGGATTCAGGCGCTCGAAGGTACGGGGCGGAAGAAAGAGTATGAGATCACGGAAGCGGGTCGGAAGGCACTCCGGTCAGAATTAAATCGGCTAGAAGAACTGGTGCGACATGGTCATGAATGGACGAAGGGGTTGGACACATGAAGACGAAAACGATTTATCGCATCTTTGTTGATTATGAGAAGGAAGAGAAGTGGCTCAACGAGATGGCTCAAAGCGGATGGGCACTCGAATCCTTTCGTTTGATGCGATATGTGTTCAAACAAGTCGAACCCGGAACGTACACGTATCGAATCGAACTATTGTCTAACTTACCTTCGCATCCCGAGTCGAAGGCGTATATGGCATTCCTGGATGAAGTGGGCATCGAAGTGGTCGACACGTCGTATCGGTGGATTTTCTTGCGAAAACGAACGAGTGACGGACCGTTCCAATTGTATTCGGATTTTGATTCGATGATTCAGCGAGAAAAACGAATCATCCAACTGTATGGCGCAGTGGGGCTCGCTAACTTTGTTGTGGTGATAGCGAATCTTTCCAATCCATATGCGCAGTGGACCGTCCTATTGAACATAGCTGTCGTCGCAATGTTGGCTTATGCGGTACAACATCATACTCGGAAAGTCAGGACACTAAAAGGTCTCAAAGCGATTGGAGAGATGAAGTCGTCAGATTGAGCGCATGGTTAGGAGGAGCAAGATGGATTCACCAGAATGGAAAGACTGTATCATTTGTTTCGGATTGATTGCGGGAACGACACTCGGTGTGGTTCTCTCGTTCTTCTTCGATATCGAGCTGGTATATGGGATTGCGAGCGGGGCGATGATTGGCTACATTGGCGGACTTGCCGTATCGATTTGGAAGAAATGATGAATCAGGGTAACATTCCTCGTCTCGACGACGAGGTTTTTTTGATAGATTGTGACGAATGATATGAGATTGGGGTCTATAGTTATAGAGGGGTTATTACGAAGGGGGTAACTGGATGGATGACCAGGTCATCATCGATTGGTACTGGGAACGATCGGAGTATGCGATTGTCGCTACGAAGAAGAAATACGGAAGCTATTGTCATCGTGTTTCTTATAATATTCTACAGAATCGCGAAGACACAGAGGAGTGTTTGAACGATTTATATATGAAAGCGTGGGAGTCGATCCCGCCGACACGTCCGCTTCGACTCGGAGCGTATTTGACGAAGATCGTGCGAAATCTCGCACTACAGCGTTATAAGAAGAATCATGCAAAAAGACGTGGTGGTGGGGAAGTACCGCTCGTCTATGAAGAACTAGAACATGTCCTTACGGAATCGATGAAAGACGAAGACCTCGTCGACGTGTTGAATGAATTTCTAGCAGACCTACCTCGACTGACAAGGGTGATGTTCATGCAACGTTATTTCTATTTACACTCGATTCAAGAAATTGCAACGACACATCAGCTCGGTGAGAGCCATGTCAAAATGACCTTGAAGCGCACGCGGGATGCGTTACAGCGAGCGCTTGAAGCAGAAGGAGTTCGCGTATGAAAAGTGAGCAGATCCTTCGACTACTCGGGGAAGTCGATGACCGGTACATAGAGGAATCGATGATGATAGAGCGAAAACCTTATCAACGACTGAAATGGGGAGCAGGACTCCTCATCGCTGTCGCTGCGGGATTCATGCTCTTCACATCGAATGTCTGGAACGAACGCATCCCATTATCTACGGATTCCACTGCGAATTCCGTTCACATTGTCGACCAATCAAAAGTGACATCAGATATTTCCGAGGAAAATATGATGGACATGACCGAAGATGAACTCTTTTCGAAATGGAATCCGGTCGTGGTCCGAGGAACGGTCACGAACATTCGACATATCGAGATTGATTTCAATGGAGAGACCGAATATCAGTCACTTATCACGATACACGTATCTAATGTGTATCGAGGGGATGTGCAAATCGGGCGAGATTTGATTGTTCGTGCCGATGCAATTGGGGAAACTGGACAGGCAGAACATATGAGTGTTATCTCGCACGTGAAACAGGGCATGGAAGGAATTTTCATGCCGATTCCATATGATGACGAGTTTGTCTGGGAACAAAATGATGCCACGCTCCGATTGAAAGATATTGCCGATTACGGTTTTCCGGATGGGGAGCGTTATCTATTTTTAGATACTCCGAACGGACTCTTGTTCGAGCGGGATGCTTACCCGTCCTTACAAGGTGTGGACTCACTCGATGAAGTAGAGGACTGGATGATGACGCGATTTTCAGAATAATGGAGAACTCAAATCGATAAGGGGGAAATGGATATGGAACGAAAGATTACCGTAAAAGGGACGGGGAACGTCTCATCTCGACCGGATTTGATTGTGATTCACATGGATCTCGTCTCGAAAGCGCCACGGTACGAAGATACGATGACTGAGGCGACAAGTGCGGTGTCCCATCTTCAAAAAGCCATCACGCGTGCAGGGTTTGACAAGACGGACCTCAAAACGAGTGACTTTTCGATTGATACGGAATACGAGAGCTATCGTGATGGAGATGAGAATTATCGGTCGCGGTTTGTCGGATATGTCTGTAAACAGAAGACGAAGCTCGAATTTGCGCTCGATACGTCTAAACTATCGGACGTCATCGAACAAATCAGTCAATCTCGGGCAAATCCGAAACTCTCCATTCGCTTTACGATGAAAGACCCGAATGCGATCGAGGATCAGCTATTGGTGAGTGCCGCGGAGAATGCGAAAAAACGAGCAGAGCTTCTTGCAAAAGGAGCAGGCGCCGAACTCGGAGACTTGCTTCAAATTGACTACACATGGGGAGAGATTCACCTGTTCTCGCCTACAAACGTCCTCTATAGTCAGGACGTCGTCTATTCGGAATCACGGATGCCTGAACTCGAACCGGATGATATTGACGTCAGTGATTCGGCGACGTTCATCTGGAGTTTAAAATGAGGCGACTGACTCTTTTGATTCTCCTTTCACTTTCGATTGCGTTACCTGTATCCGCTCTTTCCTACGCATATATATTTGTCGTGTTCGACCGAAACGCATATGAAGTGCTCGACACAACGATCGAGGAGGGTGCACTCGGTGACGTGATCGGTGAAGTGGAAACGACGGTCAACGACGAGACGGGACGGTATTACGGAAATGCCTCGAACGAATATCCGATTGGGACGGTGTACCGTGAAGTCGACGGGGAGTCTGTGGAAGACGTCATTGCGGTCGAGGACGGTTCGGAGTGGAAGCGAGCGGAGTATCGATTCGAAGCACCGTATCATTCACGTGATTTTATCACCTTCTTCGGCTATTTGCTGCTCGGGATGGGCATCATCATGATAAGTTGGTCGTTCTTCAAGCGAAGTTCGCTGTACCAAAAAGAAGCATGAACGAACGGAGAAATGGGAACGGGAATAAAGAAAGGTTCGGTAAAGGGGGATTTATCATGAACATCTTGATTATTTTTGACTCACTATATGGTCATACTGAAAAGATTGCCCATGCGATGCAAGAGGAACTGTCGAAAGACCATGAGACACGTATGGAACATGTGTTGAATATTGGATTAGGCGACTTAGCGCATGTCGACCTGGTCGTCATCGGCTCACCGACACATGGGGGATACGAAACGGAAGACATTAAAGTGTTTTTGGACGGAATTTCGGACAATGCGTTACGAGGGAAACGGACGGCTGCCTTTGACACGAGTGTCGTCAAGGAGAAACAGAATCCGATTCTTGGTAAAATCATCGATTGGTTCGGTCATGCCGTCAATCGAGTCGAAGGGGAAATGATTGAAAAAGGGGCGACGGATGTCCAGAAAGAGTCGTTCCTCGTCGATGGGACGACGGAGGTGTTGAAGGAAGGCGAACTCGAACGCGCGAAAGCATGGGCGCGGGAGTTGGTCGGATAATACACGGAACGCATTCTGAGAACAGAGTGCGTTTTTTTCTTGAAGCGGACGAGAAGAAATGAAAAACGGGTAAATATATAGTATTCAACTCTTCAGAGAGGAAGCTGGTTGTGATGAAAAAAATGGAACGGGATGTATTGGTCGGTTGGATTGTCGTCGTGCTTGTCCTCTTGATGCATTTTCTGATCACCGTGTCTCTCGGCAACTCGTACTTTGCTGAAAGTTCGCTGAATCGAATGTTGTGGCTCTCGAGTTTTCCTGCATTCTTGATTGCGTTCGTCGCAGCCTTCTTCCAAAAAACGAACACGGTCTTCCTAGCGGTTCGTCGTGGGCTATTGTGGACCATCGAGTTGATGGTCGCCTTCACCATTCTCGCTTGGGTGTTCCGTTCTTTCGAAGGACTGTATGCGAATGCGGGGCTCTATTGGTTATTCGGTGCCGTTTTAATTGGGCCGATCTTTTATATGATGGCATTCCGACGTCAACATTCGAAACGAATCCGCACCCCTTGATTGAAATGTTTCCTCTCAAAGGAGGCGTTTTTAGATTGCCTCAGGATGGGAAAGGATAGAGAGAAGAGAGATTGGAGGAGAGTGCGATGAGCCAGTATTTTTCATCATCTTACGAAGAGTCGCGAGAGAAGTTCTTGAATTTACTGTCTGAAGTGAAGCGATTTTATCCGAAAGCGGAGTTGTTGACACACTCGATTGGGGACGAGAGTATCGACGTCATTTTAGGGGAGCCGAAACGAGAACGAAAAGCGATGATTCTCATGACAATCGGGGAACATGGAATTGAAGGGTATGCGGGCGCCGCGGTGACCCATCAATTTGTTCAAACACAACTCGCGCATGTCCGTCATGAGACGACGGGAATTTGTCTCATCCATGCTGTCAATCCATGGGGGATGAAACACTTTCGACGTGTCAATGAACACAATGTCGATTTGAACCGAAATTACGTCATTGATCGTGAAGCGGTCCCGTATAACGTGAACCGTGAATATGAGCTGATGCGCCATCTCTTCGTACCGGACGGAGTAATTGACGACTATCATGAGGCACGTGAACAGATCTATTCATTTCTCGGCTCTGGAATTAAGCTTGATGGCTTCAAAGCGATGAGTGGTGCAAAAGGGATGGGGCAATATCAATTCCCGAAAGGGGTGTATTACGGGGGAGAAGAAGACGAACCGTCCGCCATCTTTTTGAAGGGAATTCAACATGATTTACTTGAGCGCTATGGAAAAGTCGTCCATCTCGATTGGCATACCGCACTCGGACCGACGAACGAGGTGACGATGGTCATCAGCAAACGGGACGGTCGCACGGAAGATGAGTTAAAACAAGCGTACGGTCTAGACAACGTCAACGTGTATGACCCGGACGAGGTACTCGGAGATTCGACGAATCATTTTTACTACGTGCGCGATACGGAATACCCGGACAAGGGTCTCGTTTCTGCCTTATTTGAATTCGGTACGTTTGGGACGTCGACAAAAGCATCCATCCGTGAATTTTTAACGATTATTTTAGAGAACCGGCTGTACTTTGAAGGGACAAAGGACCCTGAGGCACGAAACAGTATTCAAAACGAATTCATGGCGATGTTCTATCCGGAAAACGCGGATTGGCGAGAAGCTGTTTTACGAGAAGGAGCGAAAGCCGTTGAAGGTTATCTAAAAGGTGAAGCGCTCTGGCGCGACACATAAGAGGGTTTCTCGAAGTCGGAATAGGGAATAATGAGGTTGTGAGTGTTTTCGCTAAATAATGACTGTGGAGGTTGGATGATGGGATATATTACAGCACATGACGGTACAAATCTATACGTAGAGGATGTCGGGTCTGGGGAACCGATTGTCTTCTTGCACGGCTGGCCAGCAAACAACAATATGTTCGAGTATCAGAAGAATGCGCTCGTCGAAGCGGGATATCGCTACATCGGCATTGATTTCAGAGGATACGGGAAATCTGATGCCCCAGCGACAGGTTATGACTATGAGACAATGGCGTCTGATGTGCATATGGTCGTCTATGGACTTGGCTTAAAAAACTTCACGCTCGTCGGTTTTTCAATGGGTGGGGCGATTGCAGTTCGCTACGCAGCCGACTATAAAGAGGATGGACTCAACAAATTGGTCTTGGTCGGAGCCGCGGCACCAATCTTCACACAGCGTGCAGATTATCCATATGGAATGACAACGGACGATGTCGACGCGTTGATTGACGATACACGGGCCGACCGACCGAAGATGCTCGAAGGGTTCGGAGAAATCTTCTTCGAGAAAGAACATTCGAAACCGATGCAAAACTGGTTCCACCATCTCGCGCTCGTCGCGTCGAGCCATGGGACGATTGCCTCGGCACAGGCGTTACGTGACGAAGATTTACGAGATGCCCTGCCAAAAATTGATGTCGAGACGTTGATCATCCATGGAGTACATGATAAGATCTGTCCTTTCGCATTCGCCGAGCAGATGGAGCAAGGCATCTCGAACGCGCGAATCGAGCGCTTTGAAGAGAGTGGACACGGTTCGGTGTTGGATGAACGAGAGAAATTTAACGATACGTTGTTGCAGTTTGTTCAATAATCGATGGCCTCCGAATCGGGGGCTTTTTGTATGTCGATAAGGGTAAGAACCAACGAAAACGGGTATAATTCAATTGGAGTTCCCTTCCATTTTTTGAATCACTGAAACATCGCTGTGACTAGAGTCACGATGTTTTTTTGTGTTGTTTTGGAGAAAGGGGGATAAAACCAGATTAGAACATGGATTTAGTTCAACCTGTCCTACCATTCATGGTACAATAGCGGGGTGGATTAACAGATTGAGGAGAGATTTAAATGAATATCGCTTTCTTTTTATATCCGAAAGAAGACGTCAAATATTTGGACCCCGAATCAACGGTACGACAAGCACTTGAAAAGATGAAGCATCATCGATTCACGTCTGTCCCACTCGTTTCGGAGAACGGATTTTACGCCGGGACGATGACAGAGGGGGATTTACTCTGGGCACTCGCAGAACAGCTTCGCGGGGAAGAAGACTATGAAAAAGTGCTCCGGACACGTCTAAAAGACATCAAGCAACGTGTTCGCTATAAGCCGGTCTCGATTACGGCACAAATTGAAGAGCTCGTCGATGCGATCACGGACCAAAACTTCGTGCCGGTCGTCGATGATGGAAAGTATTTCATCGGCATCATCCGACGCCGTGACATCATCGAGTATTACTCGACAAAGTTGAAACAATTGGAAGATAAAGTGAACTAAGACAGTAAACCAATCTGAAAAAATCAGGTTGGTTTTTGTATGTATGAATACAAACAGCAGGGAGGAAAGCTATCGATGGAAGCACGAGTCATTGAATCGATTGAGTTATGGTTTCAAGAAGCAGGGTCTGAGGAAGCAGTGAACTTTATTGATTTCATGCTGTTTTTAAACGAGTCCGCCTACTCTTTACTCCATCGCGACACGCTACATGGAATCTTGACGTATCATGTCCGATATGAAGACGGTACCTCTCAGTCTGTTTCATACGACAAAGATGAGTGGATTGACTATAAACGGAATGAATGGCAAACAGGTATGAATAGCGGTGAGTGGATATGGTGGCTTGTCGAACGGTGGCGTTTTGTTGTGGAGTGGCGCAACGGTCGGGACTTCCGGACGGGTAACATACTCGAGGAAAACGACTATGGAATAGTTCCTTACGGTAAAATTCAAGACCTCGACATCCTACTATATTCAATTATTGAAAATGATACGCTTAACACAAAAGCATTAATCAAAAAGGGATATTACCATGACCCGCTGTTAAATGAGTGGATTGCAATTCCAAATTCAACGGATTGCCTACGACCACTCGTATTGGCCTTCTGTTATGACGAAGGAATCATCAAAGCACCCCGAACCATCAAACAGATTGATGTGACTTTTATCGATTTGATGACAGGAAAGGTCCAATCGCTTGCGAATGCACTTGAAACATATGAGAAGCCGGCAAATCTCGATTTAGATGATATGGAGTATCGCGATGACATGTTTTATCGTGATACGTCAATTCAAGGGACGATTCGTTATGAAGTAACGTATAAGGACGGAAGAGTCCAATATGTCGAACATGACAAATCAGAAATATTTATGGACTGGGATATGGCAATCATCGATTGGTTTTTTCATCACTGGGAAAATCTGTACGAAGCTTATGCCGAAAAATCTTTTCCATCAGGTCGGCCGTTACAACGTTTTGAATCAAAATTTGATTACTGGAAAGCCATGCTATCTCCTGAAGAATGGGAAGAGTTTATTCATTCAACAGATCCCTTCGACCAGCGACTTTTAACGGATTGGGAACCACATGATGAGATTCAAGATGCAAAAGAGCAGTTTGAGATGATGTTTCATCAAGCAGCGGAGCTCTACCTTGAGGATTTGCGTCACGGATTCTATGAAGATCAACTGTTAGAAGAGCGGATTGACGTCAAAAGCTCGTTCGATGCTGTGATTGCGCTTTACAAAGAAATATCCGAGGCAGAGCAGAAAAGGCGAACGAGGGAGCAACTGCTTTATGGGGAAAAGGATGAAAGCAACGCTAATTGATTGAATAAAGACTATGGAAAAATAGGGACATTCCTTATACTTATACGTATAGAGTCAAGACATACAAGGAAGGAGTGACAATGAATGACGATGCCCGATCTGCATATGCTGCGTGAATCGCTCAAACCGGATTGTGCGAATTGTTTCGGTCTCTGTTGTGTGGCGTTCCACTACTTGAAGTCTGAGGATTTCCCGATTGATAAACCCGCAGGACAGCCGTGTGTCCATTTGGCAGATTCGTATGCCTGCAACATCCATTCCGAACTGCGTGAGCGAGGCTTCAAAGGATGTACGGTGTACGACTGTCTCGGGGCCGGGCAGTTCGTGTCACAAGTGACGTTTCACGGACGAAGCTGGCGGGAGGACGATGTAGACGGCACGCGTATGTTCGCGACGGTACCAATCATGAACCAAGTCCATGAGCTGTTGCTCTACATCACTGACATCCTGACCTGGGAGATTCCTGGGCACGATGCTCGGTTACTCGAGACGTTATTGGGAGAGCTACTGGCTTTCCGTGAGTTGCCGCCTGAACAGTTGACCGGGACGGCGCTGATGGCATTCCGACAACAAGCCCGCCCATTGTTCGTCCGACTCAGTCAGCATATACGTGTGGAAGGATTGAAACAGGACGACCTGAAGTTGACGTCACGACACGAACAAGACCGGGCCGATTTGATTGGTCGAAACTTGAGTCGACACGATGTCAGAGGCACGTGTTACCGGGGTGCCCTGTTGATTGGCGCTAACTTACGTGGGCAAGACCTGTCCTATGTCGACTTCATGGGCGCCGACGTACGAGATCTCGATGTGCGAGGAGCTGTATTAACCGACGGTCTGTTTTTGACACAGATGCAAGTGAACGCGATGAAAGGGGACCGGCAGACAAGACTGGCACCCGTTTACACGCGACCGAGCCATTGGCTGTAACGCAAAAGACGACTTTCACGGGGGAGGTCGTCTTTTTGAATACCTGGAGTTTACGAAAGCGGTGGGAAATGGGGGAGCACATATTCCCCAAGCTCCTCGATGACCTCGTCGGCCGGACGTTGCCCGTCGAACAAAGCGAAGAACAAATGATTGACGCCGATGGCCCGATACGCCTCGAGCAGTTTGATTAACTGATTGCGACCGACACGGAAGCCGAGCCGGATTGGGGTCGGCAGTTCGTCCGGGTCATGTGCCAAATCGAGATGCATCGGCATCGAGAACGGACGGAACCCTTTTCCATGCGTCTGACCTGATTCGCGCCAATCGTTCAGCACTTGTTGTTGTGCGAAAGGTGCCTGCGGGTAGTACATCCACCCGTCTCCGTTCGCCCCAAGCCAGTCCATGTCTTGTTGTGCGAACCCGGTGATCATCGTCGGGATCCGCTTCTTCGGACGTGGCACGAGCGTTGCCTGTTCGACCTCCCCATAAGGTGATTCAATAGTTGGGTAGTTGTTATAGAGCACCTGCTCCATGACACGAAGTGATTCTTTGAACTGGTCGCCACGTGTCGAGTGATCGACTCCGAGCCCTTTGAAATCGGCACGACGGTCACCTGAAGAGATCCCGAGAATCAATCGTTCTGGGAATAATGCTTCAATCGTTGCGACTTCCTTCGCCGAACGAAGGGGGTGACGGAGTGGCAAGACGAGCGCGGACGTACCGAGCGCAATGTTTTTCGTTTGACCAAGTAAATGTGTTCCGTAGATTAGCATATCGTAAATTTGACCGACAGCCGGGTCTAAAAAGTTCGGGTCTTTTAGTAGGACATCCCGTAACCAAAGAGCCGTGAAGCCGTAATCGTCTGCCTTTTGAGCAAGCTCGACTTGACGCTCAAGGGTCGGGGTACGCATTTTAAAATTCTCTAAAGGAATGTGGAGGCCGAGCGTGAGCTCGCCCTCCCGGTACATCCGGTTGTAGCTTTTATGATTGTTGAACATAAGCGCCTCCTTAGTTTGCTTCCAAACGACGTGAAATAGCTGTCAAGATGACGGCGATGATGACCATGATGCCACCGACCCAAGGGGTATGCACAAGTCCGATTGAATCGGCGACGAGTCCACCGATTGTTGCGCCGAGGGCGATCCCGATGTTGAAGGCCGCGATGTTGAGTGCGGACGCGACATCGACAGCGGCAGGTACATATTTTTCAGCCAATTGTACGATATACAGTTGAAGTCCAGGCACGTTCATGAAGGCAAGGAGACCCATCAAGACGATGGCGATCAGACCTGCTACTTTGAACGGAATCATGAACGACATGATGATCATGACCGCTGCGTGAACGATAAACATATAGAACAATGCTTTCGCTGGATTTTCGTTGGCGAACTTTCCACCGACCGCGTTCCCGATGGCGACTGCGATTCCGTAAATGAGTAAGACGACACTGATCAAGCTCGGGCTGATTTTTGTCACGTCTTGCATGATGGGTGTCAAGTACGTGAAGGCGACGAACGTTCCGCCGTAACCGAGTGCTGTAATCAAGAATCCGAGCATGAGACGACCGTTTGTGAGCAGTTTCTTCATATCTGAGAACTTCGCTGGTGGTGACTGTTTCAAATCTTTTGGAATCAAGAAGAAACTTGCGATGATTGAAATGACACCGAGTGCTGCGACAGCGAAGAATGTGGCGCGCCATCCGAACGCTTGTCCGATGAAAGTACCGAGTGGGACTCCTGTAACGGTTGCGACAGTTAAACCAGTGAACATGAGTGCGATGGCACTCGCTTTTTTGTGTGGTGATACGAGTTGAACAGCAATCGTTGCCCCGATGGAGAAGAAGACACCATGCGAGAATGCGGTGATAAATCGGGCGACAATCAAAAGTTCAAAGGTGGTCGACATGGCCGAGACCAAGTTTCCGCCGATGAAGACGACCATGAGTGCCATGAGTAACGTCTTGCGGTTCATCCGGTTCGTCAGTGCCGTCAAAATCGGTGCACCGACGGCTACGCCGATCGCGTAACCCGAGATAATGAGACCCGCGAGAGTGATGCCGATGTTTAAATCACTTGCGATCGATGCGAGGAGACCGACCGGGACGAACTCGGTCGTTCCGATGCCGAAAGCGCTGATCGCGAGGGCGAGTAATGCCAACCCTCCATTTTTAGGTGCCTGTTCTTCGACAGGTTGTGTGTACGGTTGATTCATTAGTAGTTCCTCCTAAAAAAATGAATAGTGTGGAAGACGAGGGCCCTTCGTCTCCGGATAGCAAAGACATCTCACTTTCCTCTATTGTTCAGTACGGTCGAAAAAGTACCTTACCGTCTCAAGAGGATGTTACAAGCGAAATGAACTTGTATAGATTTGCTACAGTTGCTATCATAAGTGCATGAAAACAGTTTGAGAAGTACGTACTTTTTAGTGCGGTAGGCACCAAAAAGTGCCTATGTAAGAAATGGAGGAAACGAAATGCCATATAATATTCCGGTCGAAGCGACACTTGACGTCATCGGCGGTAAGTGGAAAGTCGTCATCATGTGTCACTTGATTAAAGGGGAGCGACGGACGAGTGAACTGCGTAAACTCATGCCGAACATCACGCAAAAAATGCTCACCCAACAATTGCGTGAGCTCGAAGCGGATGGTGTCGTCGTTCGTACGGTGTTCGAGCAAGTTCCGCCGAAAGTCATTTACTCACTCTCTGAGTACGGATGGTCACTCAAGCCAATCTTGGACGCCATGTGCGCCTGGGGCGAGTGCCATATCGATCAGTCCGGTGAAGAGGTCATTTCATAACCATCACGGTCGTCCAATACGGACGACCGTTTTTCGTAGTGACAAGTCGGGTACAGGGACAGAGACAAGGAGGGAATTAGGATGGACGTGAAAACTTTTTTGTTTACAGATGACGGCTCCATTCCCAACCATCCGGATTATCCGGCGCTCCTCTATCGTGGCGTCTTTGATGACCCGAGCGGGATGCGAGAGACGTTTGCCCATAATGAATGGACGAACAGTTGGGTGAACGGGGTGTTCGACTATCATCACTATCACAGCAACACGCATGAAGTATTGGGCATATTACAAGGTGAAGCGACGCTTCAACTCGGAGGGACGAACGGTGACCTCGTCCGCGTCCGCCTAGGTGATGTCCTCGTCTTACCGGCGGGAACGGGACATCGTCGCATCGAGGCGAGCGAAGATTTTCAAGTGGTCGGGGCATACCCGGACGGTCGTGACTATGACACGTTGACAGGAAAGACGGAAGAACGACCGGACAACGTGAAGCGAATCGAACAAGTCGAAAAACCGAAGTTTGACCCCGTCTTCGGGACGACGGGTCCACTACATGAAGCATGGACAAAGGAGGAAACGTTATGAATCAACGACTACCACATTCTTTATTACTTGCAGCTTTGAAGCAAAACGTCGTCAAATTGAAAGACGGGCGCGAGATGCGCGCACTCGGACAAGGTACATGGCGCATGGGGGAAGACAAATCGAAGCATGATGCCGAGGTTGAGGCGCTTCGGACAGGAATCGACTGCGGACTCCATGTCATCGACACGGCGGAAATGTATGGGGAAGGGGAGTCTGAGAAGTTGGTAGGGGAAGCGATCCAAGACCGACGCGAAGATGTCTTTCTCATCTCGAAAGTGTATCCATACAATGCGTATGGCGACAAACTCGTCAGCGCATGTGATGCGTCGCTCGAACGACTCGGGACGGACTACCTGGATCTTTACTTACTCCATTGGCGAGGCGATGCCCCGCTCGAGGAGACGATTCAAGGGATGGAACAGCTCAAAGCGGACGGAAAGATTCGGGCATGGGGAGTCTCGAACTTCGATGTGGACGATATGAAGGAATTGCTGTCGCTACCGAATGGAGACAAGTGCGCGGTCAATCAAGTGCTCTATCATCTTGGCAGTCGCGGGATTGAGTACGACCTCCTTCCTTATCTAAAAGAACAAGGGATTCCTGTCATGGCATACGCTCCACTCGCTGAAGGAAGTGACGTGAAAGAAGAGGTCTTCCATAACGAAACGATCAATCGGATCGCGGAGTCGTATAGTGCCTCAGTCGCGCAAGTCTTACTTGCTTGGACGATTCGGAGCGGACACGTCATCGCCATCCCGAAAGCCGGGCAGGCCGAGCATGTCGAGGAGAATGCGGCAGCGCTCTTGCTCGACATGAGTGAGGAGGATTTTGCTGCGCTCGATGAAGCATTCCCACCACCGACGACGAAACAACCGCTAGACGTCATTTAAAACGATAAAGGACTGGCAATTTTGCCAGTCCTTTTGCATGTTCACGTTGATTAAATATCGATTTCTGAAAAGATGAATTGTGTTTTTGTTTGAGCATATGGAATCACTTCATCGATAAAAGATTCAGCTGCAGAAAAAGACGAGAATTGCATTTTGATGAGATAACAGGCGTCACCAGATATGCGATAACAAAATGAAACATTCGGTTGTTGTTTTAAATAAAGAATGAACGCTTCATATTGGCCATTCTTCACTGTTGCCTCGATGATACATTGAATTGGAAGACCTAGCTTTTCGTGATCAAGTACAAGCGAGTATTGTTTGATGACTCCAAATGATTCTAGTCGTCGAACCCGCTCGCTAACAGAAGGAGCGGAAAGATTGATACGTCGTCCAAGTTCGCTCATGGAAAGACGACTGTCGTGCTCTAATTCATGGATGAGTTTGTAATCAATTTCATCGATTTTTAGCATGACACGTATTTTGCCTCATTTCGTTATTTATTGAATGTTCATAGGTACATATTGATTGTGGATGAAATGGAGTTGAATAGATAGACCTTTTATCATATAAGTACAGGAGGTGAAGGAAATGCCAAGAATTAAGTTAGCGGAGCATGGAAGAACAAAGTTTGAACGTTTACTTGGTCATAATATCGAAATTCAAGGAAATTGGTCAAAATTAGAGGAGTCATTGAATAATGCTGGTCAACTTTCTCCCACATTGAAAGAACAAGTCCGTCGAACACTTGCGCAACGAAATGGATGTGAATATTGTCGAGCAAAAGGAAAGCCAAATCAAATTCAATTCGATGAACAAACAGCGGTTGCCGTAGGTTTTGCGGAAGTTTTCTTAAAAATGAAAGGAGAAATTCCATCTTCTATCATTGAGGTGTTAAAAGAAACATTCACGGAGGCGGAAATTAGTGAATTGTGTGCCTTTATTACGTTTATGACAGCATCCCAATATGTAGGGGCGATGTTAGGGTTAGAAGCGGAAATTTGACATATACATATCAAATTCTCCTCTCTTTTTTAGGGAATAAAAAGATTGATTTGCCTTTCACACTTCAGTACGAAGTGAACCCAAATGAAAAGACCACCGGAAGCTTCCGATGGTCTTACTTATCAGTTCGCTAGCGGATGTTTCAAGAGATAGTCTTCGATTTGATCAATCGTTTCTTTCAACACGCCGTCTGCGAATGGTGATTTGAGACCTGCCAGTTCGACGAGTTCGAGGAACGAACGGCTTCCGCCTGCCTGACAGAGCGTGAGGTAATCGCTCCATGCCGCTTCGCGGTCTTCATGCATGCGCACCCAGAACTGGAATGCACATACTTGTGCGAGCGTATAGTCGATATAGTAGAACGGGCTTTGGAAGATGTGACCTTGTTGGTGCCACCATGCGCCCGATTCGAGATAGTCATTCGTCTCATAATCACGGTGCGGGAGATAGACCTTCTCCAAATCGCGCCACGCCTGACGACGCTCGGCAGCTGTCATCTCTGGGTTGCGGTAGACGACGTGTTGGAACTCATCGACGAGCACGCCATACGGAAGGAACGTCATGCTACCTGCCAAGTGATTGAACTTATACTTGTCGACTTGGTCGCCGAAGAAGAGCTCCATCCATGGCCAACAGAAGAATTCCATCGACATCGAGTGGATCTCACACGCCTCATACGTCGGGAAGGCGTATTCCGGTGTCGTCAAATGACGGCTTTCATACACTTGGAAGGCATGACCGACTTCGTGCGTGAGTACGTCGATGTCGCCGGCCGTCCCGTTGAAGTTCGAGAAGATGAACGGAAGTCCTTCAGACGGTAAGTAAGTGCAATAGCCACCGCCGGATTTCCCTGGTTTCGCCGTCAAGTCGAGGGCGCCGCGTTCCTGCATGTATTGGAAGAACTCGTCCGTCTCGTTTGAGAGCTCACGATACATCTTGTTTCCGCCTTCGATGATGAACGACTCATCCCCTTGTGGTGTCGCGTTTCCGTCTGGGAAGACGAACGACTCATCGTAGTAATAGAGGTGGTCGACGCCGATTCGTTTCGCCTGCTTTTCTTTCAAAGCAGATGCGAGCGGGACGATGACGTCACGGACTTGCTTCCGGAAGTTGTCGACCATCGACTCGTCATAGCCGACACGCTGCATCCGTGCATAACCGAGTTCGACGAACGACGGGAAGCCGAGCGCGTGAGCGATTTCCGTACGGACGCGTACGAGTTCCCCATAAATGCGGTCGAGCTCATCGCCGTTATCAGAAAGGTATGTATAGCGGGCGACAGATGCGGCTTTTCGGACATCACGGTCTGGTGATTGGAGATACGGACCGAACTGTGACAAGTTGAGTGTCTTGCCGTCAAATTCGATTTGCGCAGCGGACATGACCTTTTGATAAGCTGTCGCGAGGCGGTTTTCTTCCTGCAGTTTCGGGATGAGTGACTCCTCGAACGTTTCAAGTGCGCGCTCGGCGAGAGAGAACAGTTGGCTGCCCCATTCCGCTTCGAGTTCAGTGCGAAGCTCGTGGTTCGTCAAGACGCGATAGTACGCTTGAATCTCCTTCTCATAGACCGGAAGTGCGTCGTCAAAGAAGGCCTGTTCTTCTTCGTAAAACGAATCGCGTGTGTCGACCGAATGTCGGATCGCGACGAGTTGACTTTGTGTCTCAAAGTCGTTCCGTTCTTTGTTGATTTGGCGAATGAGTTCGTTCGCTTCCTCGAGTGTGCTGGCTTGCTGTAATTCGGCAGAATAGTCCGACAATCTGCTGTTTAAAGCGTCCAAGTCGGGCCGTTCATATGACAATTTTGTGAAAGTCGTCATTGTAAGCGCCTCCATCGTGTGAAATTTTTACAAAGTGTAAAAAGGGCTTGCAAAAGCGATTGCACACTCGTATTCTTACGATGTGTAAAACGATTTCGCACTACCTTATTACAACTATACCGTTAATGGGGTAGGGATTGAAGTATTAGCTTTTCGGGTATAAAAGTGGAGACTTCGATTCAATAGAACATGTTGGAGGGATTAAGCTATGGGATTCTTTAAAAAACTTTTTGGTGGTAAAGAAGAACAACTCAACGCGGTTTCACCGCTTACAGGAAAGGTCGTCGACATCACGAACGTACCGGACCAAGTATTCTCACAAAAAATGATGGGTGACGGGATCGCAATCGAGCCGACTGAAGGAAAAGTCGTCTCACCGGTTAGCGGAACAATCGCGACAGTATTCCCAACAAAACACGCGATCGGTATCAACGCAGACAATGGTGCGGAATACTTGATTCACATCGGTTTGGATACGGTAAACCTTAAAGGTGAAGGCTTCGAGACACACGTTACAGAAGGTCAATCTGTCAAAGCAGGCGACCCACTCGTCACGTTCGACCTCGATTTCATCAAAGCGAACGCGCCATCTACGATCACTCCGATCATCATCACGAACCACGACAGCTTCGGCGTGAACAAACTTGTCGCAGAAGGCGACACGGTGACAGCTGGATCTTCGGAAGTCGTCGAATTGACAAAGAAATAAGAAGACGACCCATGACTCGGGAGCTTAGGCTTCCGAGTATTTTTTTGCGAATGCGGGAATTATAATGAAGAGAGGGAAGGGGGAATTGAGATGGATGGAAAAAATGCACCATACCGGGGATACGGGGATCGGATACGAATATTACGGGAACGGGCCGGATTGTCGATTGAGACGCTTGCGGAACAGATTGGCGTCGCCCCGTACTTTATCCGACGTACCGAACTGAGTGAGGTCTATCCGACCATGCCTTACATAGAGGCGCTCGCAGACGCTTTGCAAATCGATCCGAACTATTTGGCACGCCATATTTGGACGGGGGAGTCGCTCAAGGTACTCATGCGAGGAAAAGTGCCGGAACTCGAACAGATGAAGCTCGCCTATGAAGAAGCGATGCACGGGAAGTCCGTCGAAGAAATGCAACGGCAACTCGAAGAACGGATGCGCATCTTTGACCTGATGCACGAAGAGGAGTTACAACGTATTTTCAAAGAAGACGAGGAACCGACGACGCACCATGCACTCGAAGCGCTCGTCGATGCGGTGCTTGACCTCGGACGGTCACATGACACGACGCGTCATATCGTCCCGTTCGCCCGCTATGTGGAACGTCTCGTCCCAGACCAATTCGTGGATAACTCATTTCAGTACGCAGAGTATGGCGTCGTGGACAAATCCTATAAATTACAATGACCGTAGAGCATTCTACGGTTTTTTTGTGCACGATGAATTATAAAATTAAGTGCAACACCCCAAAGTGAACACAAAAAAGTGACCAGGAGAATCCCTGGTCACTTCAATCAGCGCGTTGGACGCGCTTCGTAGCGTACTTTTGGACGTGTGCCGGCGAGTAAGAAGCCGAGCACGATATTCAAGATTGTGAGCACCCATCCGACATAACCGAATGTGTAGGCAAGACTCGCCAGCATCGTTTGCCAGTCGAGCAATGCTGCTGCGTCCCCGCGGAATGTGAAACGGATGACGGTGAAGCCAATGAGTGTCGCTGCAGTAATCATGATGCCGATCCATGCGCCACCGAAGCGGGACGTTTGAGAGCGTCTGCTGACCGGATACCAAAACGCGAGCGTTCCGATGAACGCACTGCCTGCATAGGCAAGCAGGATTTGCCATAACGCATCCGCGTCTAAGAAGACGGTATAACAGATGAACGTCGTGAGCGTCGTCATAAACGTAAAGATTAAGGCTGCGAGTAATCGTGATCGCATAGTTCGTTTTCCTCCTCATTTTGCACATTCTTTAGAGTAAACGAAAACGAATTTGCTGTAAACGTTATTGACGGTTTTGTAATATTTGTCGCCATTGTTTAATAGCGTTCGTTCCATAGAACAAGACGCCGCCACGATAGAATTTCGAGCCAATCCACAGTGTGATACCAATCGTTCCGATGAGTAACCCAATCGAAAGCGCCACTTCCCATACGGCCACATCGACGAGCATGACGCGAAGGAACATGAGCATCGGAGCGAAGAACGGGACGAACGAGAGAATGGTCACGATGGTCGCATCCGGGTTGTTCAATCCAAACATCGCGACTAAGAACGCAGCGACGAGGAGCATGATGACCGGCATGACCATTTGTTGTGACTCTTCGACACGGCTGACAAGTGAGCCGAGGACAGCGAAGAGTGAGGCGTACAACAAGTACCCGAGCAAGAAGAAGACGAGTAGATAGATGACGGCCCGTGCGTTGCCGGCGTTCTCGATGACCGTCGTCGCCAGTTCGCTACCACTCGCACTTACATAACCAAACCCAAGGAAGATTCCGATTTGGATGAGGGCGAGTGTCCCGATAGCGGTCACTTTCGCAAGCATATGGGTCACCGGATGAGTCGTGGAGATGATGAGCTCCATGACACGCGATGACTTCTCCGTCGTCACTTCTGTTGAAATCATCGATCCGTACGTGATGATCGAAATGTACAGGAGCATCAACATGACGTAAACGAGCGCCGAAGACGAGAGGAGCTCATCCGAGTTCTCTCCACCGCGTCCGAGATAGGACTCGTCGAGTTGGATCGGTTCGCTGAGGGCAGCGATGACGGTCGGGTCGACATCGGACGATTCAATCAATTCCGCATTGCGCAACTGTTGTAAGGATGTTTGCAAGAGGGTCGTGAACTCCTGCTCCGGGCGTTCGGAGATAACGCGAGCATCATAGCCGTCAACAAAAGCGACGACCCCATACTCTCCGTCGTTGATGCCGGTCCGTGCCTCTTCTTCCGTAATTTCGCTAGAGGCGACGTCTTCATAGCCGAGTGATTTCATCGTGTCGACGATTTCTTTGTTCTCAGACACGACGAGTGCGCTCGCTTGCTCGGAATCCTCAAACGTAGACATGATGCGGTCGATGTTCGTAAACCCGAAGATGAACAGGATGGTTAGCGCCGTCGAGATGAGGAATGCTTTTGAACGAATTCTCGATTTGAGTGTGAACGCATAGAGCGGTCCAAAGTTATGAAACATGCTGTCCGACCTCCTTGATGAAGATGTCATTGAGCGATACCGGTTGGCGCATGAACGTCTTCACGTTCGCCTGATGACGGACGAGTGCCGACAGGACGGCGTCACTGTCTTCGAAAGAATGTAAGCGTACTAGATGACCGGATTTGTAAGGCTCGATTGTCTCCACGACTGGGAGCGACTCGAGAATGTGAATCTGGTCCGTTTCAATAAAGAGGGCAGGTTCTTCGTATCTCGACTTGATTGTCGGGACGTCACCGCTTACGACGGCACGGCCACCTTTCAAGATGCCGACGTGTTGGCACAATTCTTCGACATGTTCCATTCGATGACTCGAGAAGACGATGGTCGTCCCGGCGTCACGCAACGCGAGAACTTCACGCTTCAGGATTTCGACGTTGACCGGGTCGAGGCCGCTGAACGGTTCGTCTAAGATGACGAGTTCCGGGTTATGGAGCAGGGCGGCGACGAGCTGAATCTTCTGTTGATTCCCTTTTGATAGCTGCTCGACGCGCATCGTTTCATATTGAGGAATTTCAAGGCGTTCGAGCCATGACTTGACCGCGCGTTTGGCATCGCTCCCGCGCATGCCCTTTAGGCTTGCGAGAAAGACGAGCTGTTCACGCACTTGGGATTTGGGATACAGGCCACGTTCCTCGGGCAAATAGCCGACGATGCGATGGTCGACCGCTTTACCGTTCCACGTGATACTCCCATCGGTCGGCTTCAAGATGTCGAGGATCATCCGGAACGTCGTAGTCTTTCCAGCACCGTTTGCACCGAGCAAACCAAACATTTCCCCTTGTGGGACGCGGAACGTGAGGTCGTCGACAGCTTTGAAGTCACCAAACTCCTTGGTGACGCGTTCGATATGTAATGCCATATTCTATTACCTCCTTAGAATGTCTCTTCTTCTATCGTACGCCACCTTGAGCAAAAAGTTTCACTTTTTCTGGTAAATGATTTATCTTGAAATCAAGATAATAAAAGGAGGATGACAATGAAAACGCAGTCTACGGGAATCCATCACATTTCGTCGATGGTACAAGACCCGCAACGTACGCTAGATTTTTATGGACAGGTACTCGGTCTCCGCTTCGTGAAACAGACCGTCAATTTTGATGACCCGGGCACGTATCATCTCTATTTTGGGGACGAAGTCGGAACACCAGGGACGGTGATCACGTTTTTCCCGATCCCGGGCTTAGGGAAAGGGCAGGTCGGGAGCGGACAGGTTGGCGTGACGACTTATCTCGTACCGGCAGGAAGTTTACCGTTCTGGGAAGAAAGACTACAACAGCACGGCATCGCGACCGTCGCCACTGAACGGTTCAGCGAGGCATCACTTTTATTTGAAGACCCGGACGGACTCGTCGTCGAACTCGTCGCCCGACCGAGCTCTAAACAGACACGCTGGGTCATCCCCGGTATCACAGAACATGAAGCAATTGTCGGATTCGCCGGAGCGACCTTGTTGTCGAAAGCACCGGACGAAACCGTGCGCTTGTTGACGGAACTGTTCGGCTTTGAACGGGTCGCAGAGGATGAAGAGTGGATCCGTTTGAAAGGGTCAGCAGATTACGGGAACGTCATCGATGTGAAGAAAACGATTTTACCGAACGGGGTCCCTAGGACGGGAACAGTTCATCACATCGCGTGGCGCATTTCTGACGGAGAACATTATCCGACCTGGCAAGATGCCATCTTTGACCTTGGGTTAAGACCGACCGAAGTGAAAGAACGAAACTACTTCCGCTCCGTCTATTTCCATGATGCCGGTCGCATCCTGCACGAACTCGCGACGGACGTACCTGGATTCACCGTGGACGAATCCGTTGACACGCTTGGTGAGACGTTGCGCTTACCGCCATGGCTCGAAGCGGACCGAGATAAAATCGTCCGCACACTACCAACAATCACGATCCCGAGAGGAGAACGCATATGATTCATCAATTCATTCAAGGTACCAAAGAGACGACACTCGTTTTATTACACGGAACTGGAGGGACCGAGCAGGATTTGATTCCGCTCGCGAAAGAACTGTCGACCGAGGCGAACATCTTGACGCTTCGAGGGGATGTCATTGAAAACGGGATGTCCCGTTTCTTCCGTCGCCACGCGGAAGGGGTGCTCGACCTTGAAGATTTAAAGAAACAGACAGAGCGCTTCCTTCAGTTTTTAGATGAAGCGGCGACAACGTATGGTATCGACCGAGACAAGATGATCCCGCTCGGCTATTCGAACGGGGCGAATTTGATCGGGTCGGCACTTTACCGTCATCCGGCGTTTACTGCTTCACTCCTATTCCACCCGATGGTACCGGACCGTTCATTGACGCTACCTGACTTGTCAGGAACGAACGTGTTCATCTCGGCTGGCGAACGCGACCCGATTTGCCCGAAAACAGAAACAGAAGAGCTGACATCGACACTCCGAAACGCGGGAGCGGACGTCGAACTCTTCTATCACTCGGGGGGACATGAACTTCGCATGGAAGAAGTCGAGGCAGCACGGACATGGATTGCCGCACACCTCGACTGATTCATTCAAGCCATTTTCTTCGGTTTGTTCGGACGAGAATAGACGACGAGGACACCTCGGTCAATCAAATAGGCGGCGAATAAACGTTTCGCTTCCTCAGCACGCACAGTTCGGTCGATTTGGATATATAATCGGCCGAGCTTTTTTTGTGAGGTGCGCGTGAGCAACCAAATCGAGTCGAGCGTATACTGCCAACTTTGGAGCGTGTCGCCACCGATGTATAAGTAGCGGTTTTGGGTGCGCTCAAGTAAGTAGTTGAGCCACCAGACGTCACGAGCCAGCTTGGCGCAGACACCGAGCACGAACGTGAGACCGAGAAAGGCCATGCTAGATAAGACAGGATGAATGGCAGAGAACCCGTTGCGGACGGACTCGAAGGCGACAAGGAGCAATCCGACGGAAAAGACGCTGACGAACCACCAGAATCCGAAGTTAGAGAATGAACGTTTTGGGTCATGCACCATATGATGTCGATTCCGGATGATCGATGCCATTCTCTCCACCTCCTTTATTAGAATATTCTGAATATTTAGTAACACTACTATACTATACTGTACCCAATCCCGTCTATTTGAATACGCACACAACATGCTGAATCGTGAGGATTTTTTGACGTTTCGGCTTGTATTCCCCGAATTATGGGAATGATGACAGTGAAGACATGAAAATTTTGTTGAAACGTAATTTCACTTTGCGGATGAATCGCTTATGATAGGTGAGGGATTTTTCCATGACCTTCATGGATTCTGTCTATAAAAAGAACGTGAAAACATGAAGGTCAGCTTCATTGCAGTCATCATAGAGAGCAAGAGGGAATGTTATGAGAAATTATTGGTATGACAATATTAAAGGAGTGCTTGTCCTACTCGTCGTCTTCGGACACTTGTTGACCGATGTCCGCGGCGCTTATGACGATATTTTACCAAAGTGGGTGTATCTGTTCCTGTATACCTTCCACATGCCGTTGTTCATCATGTTGAGCGGTTACTTTTATCGGGAGAACCGCTATTTGCGCGTAATCCAGTTATTCGTGGTCTATGTCATTTGGCAGGTCATCCTTGGGTCATGGTTCGCATTTACAGAAGGGATTCCGATTTTCTCACTTGAAAATCCGGGTCTGAATTTGTTGAAGCCGTACTGGGCGCTTTGGTATCTGATGGCCATCATTTTCTGGTACATCATCACCCCGTATGTGACACAACTGAAAGGCTACGTGTTATATGCACTATTATTCGCGCTCCTGTTCGGATTCCAAGCCGAGGCGACGGGGTATTTCGCGTTGCGGAAAGTCATCATGTTCTATCCGTTCTTCTTGATTGGGAACTGGATGTCCGAGCGCAATACGCTCAACTTCTTTGAGTTACCGAAACGGGCCGAGCACCGGAACCGATATCGCATCGGTGGGGCGATTGTCTTCACCGCGCTCACACTGGGGCTCTTGGTCTCGATGCGCGTCCAGCAAGACGATACGTTCTATCATATCGGGAACTTGTTCAAATTCCGTTTCGCCTATGACACGGCCGTCCCAGAGGCGATGTGGAGTGGACCGTTCGCCTTTTTGATCGTTTATACGGTGTCGCTCCTCATGTCAATTAGTTTCGCGCTCATCATCCCAGGACGACAGCTCCCGATTTTTTCGCGTGCCGGGCAGTATAGTCTGTACGTCTATCTCGTCCACGTCTTCTTTGTTGTCGCCTGGAAGGCGTTTATACCGGCTGGGTTCATGCCGACATCATGGATGCAACTGCTCGTCTTGTTCGGGGTCGCCTTTGTGATGGTCCTCGTGATTATCAGTCCACCGATGGTCCGTCTCTTGCGTCCGCTCGTCGAGATTGACGTGAAGCGTGTCCAAAATACGAAAGGTGTAAAAGGGTAAAGTCTTTTCTAAACGCAACATTTCCGCTACACTTTATTAAGAAGAAACGAAACTAGAGTTAAGGAAGTGACCCTATGCCATACGAAAATGGAATGTACAGCACAGAAGGCGACGTGAACGTATCACGTCACGTCGTTGAAATGATCGCCGCGGTCGCGGTCAAAGAAACGAAATACGTCTCGTTCACGCAAGAAGACACGAAATTGTCAGAGCGTGCGCTCATGAAACACGTGAAAGTCGATGAGTCGGACAAAGGCATCACCATCAACCTATCGCTTTACATCGCTTACGGACAGTCGATCATCAAAACGGTGACGGCCGTCCAAGAGCGCATCACGCAAGATATGGACACGATGCTTGCGATGACACCACGTTCTGTGAACGTGAAAGTGGTCGGAATTCAGCTGTGATAAGAAAGGGGAGAGCACAGGCTCTTCTCTTTTTTTGATTTTTGCGAAAACGGTTGCATCAAGATAACGTTTTCATTTATAATAGAAATCGAACAAGTGCAACCGTTTGCATCATTGACCAAACGTGCGGCGGGTACTTGTCAAGTTCCCTAAATGTAGTCTGACGACACAAGCATTTGAAGGAAAGGCGGAAAGCATGTATGTCAACGATTGAAGCAGTGATTTTCGATTTGGACGGTGTCATCACTGACACGGCAGAGTACCATTACCTCGCTTGGAAGCAGCTCGGTGAAGAGCTCGGAATTCCATTTGACCGCGAATTCAACGAAACGCTCAAAGGCGTGAGTCGAACTGAGTCGCTTGAGCGGATTCTTACGCTCGGCGGTAAACAGAACGATTTCACACCGGAAGAGAAAGAAGAACTCGCACAAAAGAAAAACGAGCACTACGTTGAACTCATTCAACATATCTCATCCGACGATCTTCTTCCTGGTATCGTTTCATTCCTCGATGAAATCAAAGAGGCGGGACTCAAAATTGGAATGGCTTCTGCTTCAAAGAACGCATTTGCGGTCGTTGATGCACTTGGTGTCCGCCATTACTTCGACCATATCGTCGATGCAGCAACTGTCGCCCAGTCAAAACCACACCCCGAAGTGTTTTTGAAGGCCGCTTCTGCCCTTGGTGTGAAACCCGAACTCGCCATCGGCGTTGAAGACGCGGCTGCCGGCGTAACTGCAATCAAAGCGGCAAATATGTTTGCTGTCGCCGTCGGAGAAGAATCGATGCTTGGTCATGCAGACCTCATCGTCGCTTCTACTGACGAACTTTCACTTGAACGCATCCTCGAACGCGTTCACGTGTAAATGGCTACAATCATCTTCCGTGAGACGACGACTGCCCCGAACAGTCGTCGTCTTTTTTTGAGTCAAAAGTCCTAAATAGACAGAATTGCCCAAAAAGAGATGACAAACACATTACAAATCCGTTACACTTTTATAGAAGATATAGAGGGATTATTAGGAATTGCTGATTTAAATTAGGGAATTCCAAATTATAATTGGATGTAGAAGGGGATTTGTGTATGGAATCTACGAATGTCAATGACCACATTTATCGAGAATTAATGGAAATTGAAGAGTCGTATCGTCAATTGCAACGACGTGCCGAGTATTTGATTGCGGAATTGAGTCGAGATAGAGAAGAGAAGGACCCAATGACTGATGCGTCAAAACGCCTACGTCCACGACGTGTGAACCAGCGTTATCCGCTCGAGGTGTACGTTCATCAAGTGACGGATCTATTGAAGGAGCGTCAGACGATGAGTGTACGTGATATTCAAATGGAACTTGAACTTCGTTACCGTCATCACATCAGCAACATTTACCAATTGATGGTGAAGATTGAAGGGGTCAACCCGGAAATCAAAAAAATCGGTCGCGGCTTGTATACATACGAACCGACAGAAGAAGTGGCATCGACACTTTCATAATCCAGAGCTGATGGGGAATGCCTCATCGGCTTTTGTTGTAAACGGACTGATATCTACTCATGAATTCAAAATATGATATAATTCGCCAGAGTCTATTTTTTTGAGAGAGGAACTGTCGGCCCATGCTATGGATTGCCATGTTGGTCAGTTTTGTGATGGCCATCTTGATTACACCGCTCGTTCGTCGATTCGCATTTTTCATCGGTGCGGTCGATCATCCGAACGCACGAAAAGTACATTTACGGACGATGCCACGAATCGGGGGTCTTGCGATTTTTATCGCATTCTTCATCGGCTATGCCTTGCTGCTTCCGACGAGTCGTTATAACGATGCCATCTTGATTGGGGCTGTCGTGATTCTCCTTACGGGACTGATTGATGACCGGTTCCAACTATCGGCCCGCGTCAAGCTGATGGGGCAGATGATTGCGACTGTCGTCGTCTTGAACTCGGGGATGCGAATCGAACTCATCAATCTTCCGTTCGACCAGCAACTCTACCTCGGGTCATGGAGCATCCCGATCACCGTCCTCTGGCTGATTGGGATCACGAATGCCATCAATTTGATTGACGGTCTCGATGGTCTCGCCGCAGGTGTGTCGAGCATCGCCCTCGGGACGATTGCTGTCTTGGCCATCATTCAGGGAAACGTCTATTTGACGATGATGGCGCTCTTGCTTCTTGCGAGTACGCTCGGGTTTCTCGTTCATAATTTTTATCCGGCGAAAATCTTTATGGGCGATACGGGAGCACTGTTCCTCGGGTACATGCTCGCCGTCTTCTCGCTCATCGGGTTTAAGAACGTGACATTGTTCTCGCTCGTCGTCCCGGTCCTCTTGCTCGGATTGCCGATCTCGGATACGATTTTCGCCATCGTGCGCCGGCTCGTCCAAGGGCGACCGCCGATGTCGCCGGATAAATCGCATATGCATCATCAGTTGATCGATATGGGCTTCACGACACGGCAAGCCGTCTTGCTCATGTACGGGATGACCTTGTTCTTTGGCATCTCATCCATCTTGTTCGCCAAGACGACGATGCTCGGTGCGGTCATCACGTTCATCGTCGTGTTGATTGTCATTGAATTGATCGTGGAATCAACCGAACTGATTCATCCAAATTATAAACCGATTATTCGCACGTCCCGACGACTGCTCGGTCGACCGCGAACCTAAAAAATAGCCAGTATCGCCGCGCGATACTGGCTATTATTGTTTTAGTAAGTGATTGTCTCAGTCATCGTATCGTCTGTTTCGTCAGTTGATGGTTCATCCGCTGTAACGGGCATGCCGAGCTCCGTCTGGAGAAGGGCCTGGGCGTCACGAAGGTCAGCCGGGTCGATTTCATAATAGTAGACCCCGTTCAGCGTCAGGTCCGTCCCTTCAAGTGTTTCGCGGTTGAACGACTTCAGCGATTTTGCGTAAGGCTGAAGTTGTGAGGCCTCTGACAACGTCATGTTCGTCCGGATGTTCTCGCCGACAGCATTCATGATCCGGTTCAGCTTCGTAAACGAGTTGATGGTCGTCGCCTCATTGATGATGGCCTCGATAACTTGCTGTTGTCGACCGGCTCGACCGATGTCGCCGGCAGGGTCTTGCTTCCGCATCCGGGCATAGGCAAGTGCTTCTTTTCCGTTCAAGACTTGAACGCCAGGCTCTAGCTCGACATTTCCGGTCGCTTTTCCAGAGATGGGGATGAGGACATCAATCTCGACGCCACCGACCGCATCGACCAAATCTTCGATTCCATCAAAGTTGATGGTCGCATAGTAATCGATTGGGATGTCGAGCAGGTTCTCGACGGTCGCGATGGTCGTGTCAATGCCTCCGTAAGCGTAAGCATGGTTGATCTTGTCTTTGAACGGATCCTCATCGTCGATGATGATGTCGACATATGAGTCGCGTGGGATGCTGACGAGCGTCACTTGCCGCGATTCCTTGTTGAACGTGGCGACCATGAGCGAATCAGTCCGTCCTTCCTCGAGCGAGGCGCCGCCATCGACTCCTGCTAACAGGACGGAAAAGTGATCTTTCGTCAAGTCGATGGTCTCGTCGCGACGTTCTGACTTGTCGCCACGTTCCAACGCCTTGTTCGCGTTTTCGGCGGTTTCATTCGCTTTGAAGACAAAATAGCCGAAAGCGGAACCACCGATGAGCAATACGACACCCAACACGATGAGGACAATTTTCCAAGGTGATCTTTTCTTGCGTGGGGGTGTTTTCATGTTGTTTCCTCATTTCAGTCGTTTCTTTTAGTATAGGCGTTTCAGCGTTTGAAATCACGTTCGATGATGCGGATCCCATGAGTTTGAAGCTGACCTTGACCGTTCGTCATGTCTGTCAGCCAAGCGAGCGCCTCCTCTGTCTCTTCCACGGGTACCGAGACATGAAACGTGACGAGGTCGGCGTAGATGATGTCATCGAGCAGATAGTTAGACTGTCTCAACTCGTTTTCGACTTTTCCAATCCATGTATAGTCGACGGTGAGTGTCAATTGTTGCATCGGTAGGCGTTCGACGATGCCGACCGCATCAAGTCCTTCGCTTACAGTTCCACCGTAGGCACGAATAAGTCCTCCGCCACCGAGCTTGATTCCACCGAAATAACGTGTCACGACGACAACCGTATCTTTTAAGTGGCGTTTGCGTAACACCTCGAGCATCGGCATGCCGGCCGTACCGCTTGGCTCACCGTCGTCGTTCGCTTTTTGGTGCTCGTTGCGTTCCCCGATGATGTACGCTGAACAGTTGTGGTTCGCGTTCCAATGCTCTTTCTTGATGGCTTGGATGAACGCCTGCGCCTCTTCCTCTGTTTCGACACGTTTGAAATGAGCAATAAATTTTGACTTTTGGATAACGACTTCGTATGTTCCACTTTGTTTTATAGTATAATTTGACTCAATAGACATTTCTGAAAATTCTCCTTTCTATTTTTAAATATTTTTTTTAGAATTTAAGTAGGCACATACGCTATTTATAGCGAATGGAATTATAGAAAATCTCTCATGTCCGCTGTAAACCTGTTTAGAGTGGGACGATATATAAGAATAGATGAGGATTAACTACCGAACTATTAGGGGATGGCATCGTGAATCATATTACCGATCGGACAGCTTTAGAACATATCATAACAAATATGATTGAAACGGTGACGGAAAGTAAAGAGGAGATTGTCCGTATAACCGAAAGTTCTGCAACTGAATATTCAGCAATTCAAAACGAGTTAAAAGAATTGACGGATAAAATCGAGTTCGACATCGAGGAGTCCGATCGACTCGACCGACTCGTGAAAGCTGCAAAGGCCAAGCTCGTTCAAGTCAGTAAAAAGTTTCATATACATAGTGAACAAGAAATTCGCGAAGCCTACGAACGGGCAAATCAAATGCAACTCGAACGTTTTCTTGTCCAAAAAGAAGAGATGGCGGCACAGCAACGCCGGAACGACTTAGAGCGTCGTCTGCTCATCTTAGAGGACACGATCGAACGTGCCGAAAAGTTGATTGGTCGCGTGAGTGTCGTCTTGAACTTCTTACGGGATGACTTACAGCAAGAGTATTCGGACATGATGAAAAAACAAGAGATGGCCATCGGCGTATTCGAAGCGGCTGAGCGCGAACGGCGCCATCTCGCCCGCGAGATGCACGATGGTCCAGCGCAATCGCTTGCTCATATTCTGATACGGGCCGACCTGATTGAAAAGACGTTTGATAAACGAGGAAAAGATGAGGCATTTGCCGAATTACATGAATTGAAAAAGCTAATTCGTGGGGCGCTCGTCGACGTCCGTCGTTTGATTTATGATTTACGTCCGATGTCGCTTGATGATTTAGGCTTTTTGCCGACGCTCGAGCGCTATCTCCATCAAACGGAGGAGTATACGGCAATCAAAACACGTCTCAACTATCGAGGGTCGCGTGCGCGATTACCGGAGAAGCTGGAGATTAACGTGTTCCGTCTCGTTCAAGAATCGGTACAAAATGCGATCAAACATGCAAAAACAGCCGAAATCATCGTCAATGTCGAGCAAGCGAGCGACGTGATTCACATCCACGTCCGCGACTATGGCATCGGGTTTGAACCGAGCGCAATTGGCGAAGAGTCGTTTGGGATTGTCGGAATGCGCGAACGAATTGAATTGGTGAACGGAAGCATCACCATCGACTCGGAAGTCGGCAAAGGGACAGTCGTCCGGATGTCGATTCCGATTCCGTGAGAGAACAAGGGGGAAGACATACATGGAAATGACACAGACACGCATTGCGATCGTGGATGATCACGAACTGTTCCGCGAGGGATTGAAGCGGATTTTTGATTTGGAGGATGAATTTAAAGTTGTCGCCGAAGGGCGTACGGGACGCGAAGCAATCCGCATCGCTGGCGAGCAAAAACCGGAAATTCTAATTATGGATATCAACATGCCGGACATGAACGGAATCGAGGCGACGAAGCAACTGTCACTTCTTTCACCAGAGACACGTGTCCTCATTCTTTCAATCCATGATGATGAGTCGTATATCACACATGCGCTTGAAGCGGGGGCATCAGGGTTCTTATTAAAAGAAGTCGCATCGACAGAATTGATCTCGGCAGTCCGTGCCGTCGCAAAGGATGGGGCGTATCTTCATCCGAAAGTGACAACGAACGTACTGAAGGATTACCGCCGTCTTTTACAATTCAAAGGGGAACAGGCGGGACGTGGCGTCGAGAGCCGTACAGATGACCCGGTCTATCAATTATTGTCGCGCCGTGAGGTCGAGGTGTTGCACCTTCTCGCCGACGGTCGCTCGAACCGAGACATCAGTGACATGCTGTTTATCAGTGAGAAGACGGTCAAAAACCACGTCTCCTCCGTACTTCGTAAAATGGACGTGAACGACCGGACGCAAGCCGTCGTGGATGCGATTCGCCGGGGTTGGGTCGAGATTTGAGCGTCACCGATGCTTTACCTCGTTTTTGTGTTACAATATGGAATGGAATCCTAACATAATTGGAAAAATGAAACGACGTAAAGTGAGGATATAGTATGGGAAACATTGCGATTTTAACCGACAGTACCGCCTATCTGTCGGATGATTTTTTGGCGCGACATGAAGTCCATGTCGCACCACTCAGTGTCATCTTCGATGGTGCGTCGTACCGCGAGTCGATTGATATGTCGACCGAGGCGTTTTACGAGCGTATCGAGGCAGGGAACCTGCCGACGACGTCGCAACCGGTCATCGGTGAGACGGTTGAATTGATTGAGAGCTTGCCGGACGATGTGACAGACGTGATTGCAATCACGCTCTCTAGTGGAATCAGCGGAACGTACCAATCGATGGTCGCGCTAAATGACATGGTCGATGTGACGGTTCATGCGTTTGACTCAGAGATTTCGTGTATGCCGCAAGCGTTTCTTGTCGAAGAGGCTCTTCACCTCCGTGACAACGGGGCGACACCAGAAGAAATCATCGCCCAACTTGAAACGGTCCGTGATTCGATTCGCGCGTACTTCGTCGTCGATGACCTCGACCATTTACAACGCGGCGGACGATTGAGTGCGGCGCAAGCGCTCGTCGGATCGTTCTTGCAAATCAAGCCGATCCTTCATTTCCAAGATAAATTGATCGTCCCGTTCGAGAAGATTCGGACATACAAGAAGGCTGTCCGCCGAATCGAAGAGATGATGGACGAATCGATTGTCGGGGACGGCGAAGGCTACTGCATCGGCATCATTCACGCCAACTGCCCGGAGCGTCAGGCGGAAGAAATCGCTTCGATGAAACAGAAGTTTCCGAAAGCACACATCTCGGGAAGCCATTTCGGTCCCGTCATCGGAACGCATCTCGGACCTGGTGCAATCGGCATCACGTGGTATCGTCGCGAATGGTAAGAGAGACGACCGTCTAAGGTCGTCTTTTTCAATGGAGGAGGGAATGAAATGGCGAAATATCGCCAAATCTTTGAGCGTCTGGCAGAAGAGATGCGAAATGGTACGAGACCCGCTGACTCAAAGCTTCCGTCTGAAACCGAGTTGATGCATCAGTTCGAGGCCAGCCGGGGGACGGTCCGGAAAGCGCTCGATCTTTTACAGGAGAACGGGTATGTCCGGAAGCATCATGGAAAAGGCGTGTTCGTGTTGAAACGTGACCAGATCGAGTTTCAATTCAATGGCATCGTCAGTTTTTCAGAGGTCTACGCGAGCATGCTCGGTCGTTCCATTCAGACCCACGTCGCTTCGTTCGAAGAGATAGAAGCCCCGACATGGCTCGCCGAACGGATGAACTTAGTGCCAGGGACGCATGTGTTTCGCATCGAACGGGTTCGAAACTTTGATGGGGAGAACGTTATTTTAGATATCAACTATTTCGTCAAAGACCTCGTCCCCGGTCTGACAGAAGATATTGCGGCTCGATCGATTTATGGATACATCGAAGATGAGCTTGGGCTACAAATCAGCTATGCCAAACGGAAGATTGCAGCTGAAGACGTGACGGAACTTGACCGGAAACGGCTCGACTTGCATGACTATGAATACGTCATCGTCATCACGAACGATACGTTCTTATATGAAGGACAACAATTTGAATATACGGAGTCGCGTCACCGATTGGACAAGTTCCAGTTTAGCGACGTCGCCCGTAGGTAAACCTCTTTCGTACAGGAAGGGGTTTTTTGTTTGTCCTAAGTCAAAATAGGGGAATTTTAACAGTAAATCACAACGCAAAACTTTCATGTTTAACTCATATATATAAGTTGTTGACTTAACTTATATATATAAGTTATACTTTGTTTGTACTCATAAGTAACCGTTCTCATTTACAGTTTTCAAACAAAGGAGGACATTTAACATGAAGGCAGATTATCGTCAAATTGCCGCTGAGATCTTAGAAGCGATCGGGGGCAAAGACAACGTGGACAAGGCCGCGCACTGTGTGACGCGTCTACGTCTCTCCCTCAAGGATCAATCAAAAGTCGATGAGGCACGCGTGAAAGAAATCGACCTCGTCAAAGGGGCGTTCGAGAACTCCGGCGTGTATCAAATCGTCATCGGAGCCGGCGATGTCGATCGCGTCTATGCCGAGTTCATCAAGCTCGCTGGACTTGAGGCGGCAACGGTCGCCGAGGTCAAATCCGCGGGCGGCAAAAAAATGAATCCGCTTCAAAAACTCGTCAAAGTCTTCTCTGACGTCTTTATGCCAATCATTCCAGCCATCATCGTAGCCGGTCTCCTTATGGGGATCAATAACTTACTTGCATCGGAAGGTCTCTTCATCGAAGGACAGACACTCATCGAGGCGTATCCGAACCTACAAGGACTTTGGGATCTCATCAACATGATGGCGAATACGTCATTCGTGTTCTTACCTGCACTCGTCGGTTGGTCGGCGACGAAACGATTCGGTGGGAGCGAAGTACTCGGGATCGTCATGGGTCTCTTGCTCGTTCACCCGGACCTCTTGAATGCATGGGGCTACGGAACGGCAGCACTTGAAGGAGATGTCCCGACGTTTGATATCCTCGGACTCTTCGAAATCGAGAAAGTCGGCTACCAAGGTCAAATCTTGCCGGTACTCGCCGCTGCCTATATCTTGAGCCAAATCGAGATGTTCTTGAAAAAACGTGTACCGAACGCCATCCAACTCTTGGTCGTTCCAATCACAACAATCGTTGTCACAGGATTCCTCGCACTCGCAATCGTTGGACCGGTCACTCGTGGAATCGGGAACGTGATCGCGACAGGACTCGTCAACACGTTCGAAGCCGTACCGGTCGTCGGGGCACTCCTCTTCGGATTGTTCTACGCACCGCTCGTCGTCACCGGGATGCACCACTTGTTCATCGCCATCGACCTTCAGTTGATCGCAGATACAGGCGGTACGTTCATCTGGCCGATGATCGCACTCTCAAACATTGCTCAAGGTTCGGCCGCACTCGCGATGTTTTTCGTCTACAAGCACAACGCGAAACAAAAGAGCATGGCATCGACTTCAACCATCTCGGCTTATTTCGGAATCACAGAGCCGGCCATGTTCGGGGTCAACTTACCAAATAAATTCCCGTTCTACTCAGCTATGATCGGGTCGGCAATCGCTGCTATCTTTATCACATTGAACGATGTGCAAGCAATCGCCATCGGTGTCGGAGGACTCCCTGGATTCCTCTCAATCTTCACAGATAAGATCCTTCTCTTCATCGTGGGCATGGTCATCGCGATCATCGTTCCGTTCGCGCTCACTTTCATCTTGTCGAAGCGTTACCTGAAGAAAGGTGAACTTGAAGAAAACAAAGTCGCATAAGTAATGACTCGGGAGGGAGGGACGGCAGTTCTTCCCTCTTTCCTATTGAAATGAAAACTCTTACAAAAAGGAGATGTCGTTGATGACACAGAAAAATTGGCGCAAATCAGTCGTCTATCAAATTTACCCGAAAAGTTTTTACAGTCCGGAAGGGAACGCGACCGGATCGATTAAAGGGGTGACGGCGAAGCTGGATTACTTGGCAGAACTCGGCATCGAATACATTTGGATGACGCCTGTCTATCAGTCACCTCAACACGATAATGGCTATGACGTGAGTGATTATTATGCCATCGACCCGTCTTACGGAACGATGGAGGACCTCGACGAATTGATCCGTGAAGCAGAGGCGCGGGGCATCGGCCTCATGATGGACATCGTCGTCAACCACTCTTCGACCGAGCACGAATGGTTCCAAAAATCATTGGCGGGAGACGAGCGGTACCGTGACTACTACATCTGGCGCGACGAACCGACGAACTGGGAATCGAAGTTCGGTGGGAATGCGTGGGAATATGATGAGAAGAGCGGACAATATTATCTCCACTTGTTCGACGTGACACAAGCTGACCTGAACTGGGAGAATGAACAGATGCGCGAGGACGTCTACGAGATGATGCGGTTCTGGCGTAAAAAAGGAATCAAAGGATTCCGTCTCGACGTCATCAACCTCATTTCAAAAGAACAGAACTTCCCAGAAGACGCATCGGACGGTCGCAAGTTCTATACGGACGGTCCACGCATCCACGAATATTTAAAAGAAATGAACCGAGAAGTATTTGATGGGCATGACGTCATCACGGTCGGGGAGATGTCTTCGACGACGCTCGATCACTGCGTACGCTATTCAAACCCGGACGAGAACGAGCTCAGCATGACGTTCAGCTTCCACCACTTGAAAGTCGACTATCCGAACGGCGAGAAATTCGTCGCGGCGCCGTTCGATTTCATTCAATTAAAAGACATCATGTCGACGTGGCAACGTGGGATGCACGGAAAAGGATGGAACGCCATCTTCTGGTGCAACCATGACCAACCACGTGTCGTCAGCCGTTTTGGGAACGACACGAACCACCGCGTAGAGAGCGCGAAGATGCTTGCGACAGTGCTCCACGGCCTTCAAGGGACGCCGTACATCTATCAAGGGGAAGAAATCGGGATGACGAACCCCGGCTTCGACTCGCTCGATGAATATCGGGATATCGAAACGCTCAACATCTACAAGTTGAAGCGGGAAGAGGGTGTGTCGCATGATGACATGATGGCCGCCATCAAACAGAAGTCACGCGACAACTCGCGAACGCCGATGCAGTGGGATGCAACGACACATGCCGGCTTCACGAGCGGCACACCGTGGATCAACGTGGCGCCGAACTATGAGGACGTGAACGTTGAAACGGCGCTTCGTGATCCGAACTCAGTGTTCTACCACTACAAACACTTGATTGCATTACGAAAAGAACTTGACGTTTTGACGGACGGAGACTACACGCTTCTTACTCCTGATTCGCTAGACGTTTGGGCATATACACGGAAGACGGACCGAGAGGAGCTACTCGTCGTCGCCAACTTCTATGGAATTGAAACGACGTACACGATTCCAGAAGGATTCGAGCGGGTGAACGTCGTCAGTCACAACTACGACGTGCCTGAGCTCGACGGAATGTCGTTGTCTCTTCGTCCATATGAGGCGATCATGTTCTATAAACAGATTTAACAGATGGGACCCGACTTTTTCGTCGGGTCCTATTTGTGTAGTAGACCTATGTTGTTTTAGATAAGTTGAATCGTATTTACATAGGTATTTTGGTAGCGTGATGACAAAAAGGAGTCAGGTTATGGGAGAACTTATTGTCGCACCGAAAGGAAAACGAGCCATCCGCTTCGGCGTCTGCCAACGCTGTCTCAGCACGCACGTCCGGACGTTCACTTGTCATCATGGACGCTGTGCCTATTGCCGAAATTGTTTGTACCTCGGGCGTGTCTGCCGATGTGATTTTCTACAGGAACGGGACATCACAACTCCAACCGAGACGACCGAATTGACGATGCCATTCGAGCTCGTCCCAGACCAAAAGCGGGTCGCGAACCAACTGCTCACGTGGTGGGACGAACGGAGGACGGGACTTGTGCATGCGGTGTGTGGCGCTGGGAAGACCGAGATGACGTTTCCCGTGATTGAGCGTGTCGTCAATGAAGGGAAGCGAGTGTTGGTTGTCTCTCCGAGGAAAGATGTCGCCATCGAATGGGTCGAACGATTAGAACAGGCGTTCACAGTCCCTGTCACTAAACGATATGGAGGGGGAGAAAAAGACTCCATTGGGATGATCACAGTGGCGACCGCACCGTTACTCATGAATTTACGTGACGTGTTCGATTATGTGCTCGTCGATGAGTCCGATGCCTTCCCGTTTGCCTTTGATGTGGCACTTTGGAATACAATCCGTCGGTCCGGGAGAAATGTCTTCTTATTTATCACGGCGACCCCGACCGTTTGGCAACAATTGCTTCCGAAGGTTCATCTGTCGCGGCGCTATCACGGATTCGATTTGCCGGTCCCGACACTTGTCAAACAGTCCGACGAACGACTCCTAGACTTCTGTCGACGTCACGCCTTGAAACCTCGTCTCTTGTTTGTGCCGACGAAGCCTGATTTGGAGCGATATGAAAGTCGGTTACAAGGAGCAGGTATCACGTGTCAAACCGTTTCTGCTGACACGGAAGAACGGTTGGATACACTCCATTGGCTTCAAGAAACGAAAGGGATCGTCCTTGCGACCTCAATCTGGGAGCGAGGGATGACGGTTCGCGACGTGCAGGTCGCCGTGGTTGAAAGTGAACATCGTCTCTTCTCGACGCGGGGTCTCATTCAGATGGCGGGTCGGGCGGGGCGAAAACCGGACACACCGACAGGAGAGGTCTGTTTCTTTTACAAGGAGCGGACATTCCGACAAGATGTTGCCATCCAGAAGATCAGGGAGGCGAATCGGCGATGAAATGTCTTCTTTGTCATGAGTCGATGACCGTCCCGTGGACACCTGACACGTTATGGCGACGGGACTGGGTGTGTCCCTCTTGCGAGTCGAAACTGACGCCGCTCGGGACAGGTTGCCCACGCTGCGGTCAACCAAATGAGACCGGTGAGACGTGTCCAGACTGCATCCGCTGGCTCGCACTCGGTCTCGCCTTGACCGTCCGCTGCCTGTACGCGTACGATGATGCAGGAATTGACTGGCTACATCGATATAAATTCAGCGGGGATGTCGTCATTGCCTCATCGGTTGCCCCAGCGCTTCGGGCATTGCGTTCATCTGGCGTGACCTATGTTCCGATTCCGTTGAGTAAGGAGCGACTTCAGACACGTCGTTTCAATCAGACCGAGGTGCTCGCGCGATATATCGGTCCGACGCGGCAGATTCTCGAAAAAACGGAGGTTTCAAGTCAACGTGAACTCGGGAAAGAAGGAAGACGACACCGAACGAACCCTTTCACTGTACCAACTTCAGTGAAATATGGGAAAATCATTCTTGTAGACGACGTCTATACGACAGGAACGACCCTTCATCAGGCGGCATTTTCGTTGCGACAGGCAGGTGCATCAGAAGTTTCTGCGATTTGCTTGTTTCGGGCGCTAAACAAATCAAAATCGCGTCCGATATAAAGGGCAGAGGTGAAACCAATGGATGCAGCAACTTGCCAAATGTGTGGGCGCTTGTTTATGAAACAGGGACGTTCACCGTACTGTCCATCATGTAATGAAGTCGATTATAAAAACTTCTTGAAAGTCCGCGATTTCATTCGTGAACCAGCCAACAAACAGACGACCATCGGAGCCCTCGTCGAAGCGACAGGTGTCTCTGAACTTGATATCACGCGATACATCCACGAAGGACGCTTGATCATCAAAGACAATCCGGCGCTTGCCATCAGCTGCGTCCGTTGTGGTCGGTCTACAAATGAAGGAAAAATCTGTTCGAACTGCCAGAGAGAAATGCAGAAGGAACTGTCCAGTCTACAGGAGATGCAGGAGGGCTTGGCGAAAAAGTCGAGTATCCGCGCTTATCGTTTGGATTAACATCATGAAGAGGGGGAAGACGCATGCGCATCGATTCAGCCAAGTGGGTACACTTACCAAACACTTATGAAAAGAAAACGCAAGTCGAGCCGAAGCCCGCGCAATCAAGCCAAACGGACCAATTGTCAATTTCGGCGGAAGCTCGCGCCCGGTTTGAAGAACCGGTGAAACATCCGGAACGTCTCGCTAAAATCGACGCTTTAAAAGCGGAGATTGATGCAGGCACATATTCACGAGACGCGCGCGAAATCGCTAAACGCTTTCTACAAGGATGAATGGAAGCGAGGTCCGTTTGAGGCCTTCGCACTGAATAACACGGCACGGAAGCTGACTAAATAAGGGGTACCCCTTTCTTTAGTCGGCTCTTTTTTTGAAAAAAGGAGAGACTCATGCTCACATTACATAAACGGTTACTCGAATTGGCTTACGCAAAAGAACAGCAACTCATTCAAAATGACATGGTGGCATTTAGCACGCTCGTCAAAGAAGAAGCGAAACTCGTCCGACAAATTTCACAAAAAGAAGCGGAACGACTTCAAGGGACGTATGAATTGGACGATGAAGAGATAGAGGAATTGAGACCGGTCTTGTTCGAGTTAAAGCGACAGAACGAATTGAACGCGACGTTGCTCGAACAATCCCTTCGTTATATTACTTGGCATCTGGATATGCTCATGCCGGAAGCAGATGATTTTACATACGGACAACAAGCGTTCGAAACACGCTCGTTCAGCCGTGACGTTTAAGGAGGAAGTGGAATGGGTTCAACATTTATGGGATTAGAGACGGCACGCCGCAGTCTCTCGACACACCAATGGGCGCTTCAAGCGACCGGGAATAACGTGGCGAACGCCTCAAACCCTGGCTATTCGCGCCAACGACTCACACTCGGGATGACCGAACAGCTCTCGGTCAATTTCGGCGGGACGAAAGCCGGACAATTCGGGACAGGTGTACGCGGGGAGACGCTCGCCCGAATTCGCGATCTTATGATCGATCAACAGTATCGTGACGAGTCGGTGAAGAACGCCTTCTATGCGACGAAAGAAGCCGCGTTCGGTCGGATGGAAGACATCATCAATGAACCGTCTGAGAACGGACTCGCTAAATCGCTCGACTTGTTCTGGGCATCACTTCAAGACTTGTCGGTCAACCCGGACGATACGGGTGCGCGAAGCGTAGTTCGGCAACGAGCATTGACGTTGGCACAGACATTTAACTATATGTCTTCATCATTGACTAAAGTACAGGATGACTTAAAGACCGAAGCAGGGGTCGTCACGAAAAAAATCAATGATTTGTTGACGAAAATCAGTGACGTCAACCGTCAAATCGGTGATGCAGAGCCTCTTGGTGTTCTGCCAAATGAATTGTATGATGAGCGCGATCGCTACATGGATGAGTTGTCGCAATACATTGAATTCGAACGTGTGCCTGTTGATTACACGAACGGCGAAACACGTGGGAACTCTCAACGTGTCGCAGAAGGACGAATCGATATTCGTGTAGTCGTCGGTGGTACAGAAGTAAAACTCGTAGACGGTCTTACGGGCGGAGTTGGGAAATTTGATGGGATGACCATGACCAATGCTGCAGGTACGAATACATCGATGACACATGCCGACATGCCTAACGGAAAATGGAAAGCACTTGTTGAAATGTACGGAAGTGCAACTGGTCCAGAGGCAATCGACGGGGCATTCACCAACATGCTCAAAGACTTAGATGAGATGGCGAACGTCTTCGCATCAGCATTTAATGTAGCGCATGGAACAAACATGGACGCGGACGGGAATGCCGGTCGAACTGACTTTTTCGTGGGTACTACTAGCGCCGCTACGATTACTGTGAATCCTGATTTCATGAAGAACTTAGATTTAATTGCAGCATCTAAGGACGGGAACATCGGGGATGGAAGTGGTGCTCTCGAACTTGCGCAATTGAAAGAAAGCACGCTTAACTTTGCGGGTTCGGTTACGACCTCAACCTCGATCGGCAAGTACTATCAAAATGTTATCGGAAACATGGCAGTCGAGGCTAGCCAAAACGCGAACTTGGCAAAGAGTACATTTGCTCTCTTAAGTAGTTCGGACCAACGTCGGTTATCGGTCAGCGCAGTCTCGCTCGATGAAGAAATGACGATGATGATTCAATATCAACACGCTTATAATGCGGCGGCTCGAAATATCACAGCTGTCGATGAAATGTTAGACAAAATCATTAACGGCATGGGTGTCGTAGGGAGGTAATGACTGATGCGTGTCACACAGACAATGCTCACACAGACGAACTTGAAGCATTTATCAAGTAGTTACAACACACTCGCTCGTGTCCAGGAACAACTCATCAGCGGGAAACGGATTCAAAAAGCATCGGAAGATCCAGTCGTTGCGATGCAGGGAATCCGTTACCGGACTGAGGTGCGAGAAGTCGACCAATTCCGACGTAACGTCAGCGAAGCGACAAGTTGGATGGATTTGACGGACTCGACATTGAACGAAGTCACGGAAGCTGTCAAGCGGATTCGTGAGTTGACGACACAAGCGGCGAACGATACGTATGAATCGTCGCAACGTGCCATCATCAAGAGCGAGGTCGATCAATTGATCGAACACATCGGTTCACTTGCGAACTCAAAAGCAGGTGAAAAGTATATTTATAACGGTACGAAGACAGATCAACCTCTCATCAATGTCGACCAGTTAAAGGCGTATTTAGCGAATCCGGCTGGTTCTGTCGATTCGATTTATGAGAGTGGAACGGCACCTACAGCAAGTGGGGAGATCGAATTTGAAGTGTCAAAAGGAATTACTGTACAAGTGAACATGCAACCGGAAACGGTTTTTGGTAAGGAGTTATTTGAAGGGCTTCATAAATTAACTACACTTCTTAATGATCCAACGACTGCCGGGGCAGATTTGTCTGCAGAACTTGATACGCTTGACACACTCGGTCAAAACTTGATCACGGAACGGGCGGAGCTCGGTGCCCGAGCAAACCGTTTGGAGCTCGTCGACAATCGTCTTCAAGATCATGAGATTATCGCCAAGACCATCATGTCTGATAATGAAGACATCGATGTAGAAAAAGTCATTATGGAGCTGAAGTCACATGAAACTGTACACCGTGCAGCGTTATCTGCAGGTGCCCGCATCATTCAGCCGACGCTCCTCGACTTCTTACGGTAATTGATGATGAATCTCGCGAGACTTGAGATGCGGCAGACACAGGCCGCAATCCAGATGACATCCAATCGACCGGTACTCGAGATGCGTCAAGGACGGGCCGACCTGTCCATCCAACAAGGGAGAGCCGAGATGACGCAACAGACGACACAAGGGAAGCTTGAGGTTGATTCATCAGTAGCGAGAAGTGAGAGCAATCTGAAGGGTGTACTCGAACTCGGTAAACATTTCGGGCGGATTGGGGAACAAGGTGCCCGAGAAGCGATGGCGAATATCGCTCGAGACGGCGACCGCATGATGCGAATCGAGAACGGGAATCCGATCCCTTCGATAGCGGCTGAGAAAGTGAATGACCCATATCCGATTGTTGACATGGGCTACATGCCAAAATCAATCGATCGTGTCAAGTTGACGTATACGCCGGCGGATGTGAAAATCGAGTGGAATATCACACCACCCCAAATTGATGTATCGCTCACTCCGGCCGACATCTCGTTCACGCCGTGGACGACGGACATTTCGCTCCGTCAACAGGCATCACTCGAGATGTGGCCGGTCGGTGGGATGTATGATGAAACGCGTTGAAAGTGAGGACAATCCATGTTCATTGAAACAGACTACTTTGGCAAGATTGAAATAAACGAAGCGGAGACGATCACCTTCGTCAGTGAGATTCCAGGATTTCCGGACTCAAAGACGTTCGTGTTGATTCCGTATGGGGAAGATTTGCCGTTCTGGTCGCTTCAGTCGATTGAGGAACAGGCATGCGCGTTCGTCGTGACGAATCCGTTTTGGCATAAGTCGGACTATGCGTTTGAATTGTCGGATGGCGCGAAAGACCAACTTGGAATCGAGGAGGCGGAACACGTATCGGTCTATTCTATTGTGACGCTTCGTGAACCTTTTGATTCATCGACGCTCAACTTGAAAGCACCGATCGTCATCGAGACGAAGGAACGTCGCGGGAAACAAGTCATCCTAGACGATGCGTATCCAGCTCGTTATCCACTCGGTGGCACGAAAGCGGAGGTGCGCTGATGCTTGTATTGAAACGAAAACAAGGTGAGGCCATCCATATCGGCGACGATGTGACGCTCACGGTACTCGCTATCGAAGGCGACCAAGTGAAGCTCGGGATTGATGCCCCGCGGCATATCGATATCCATCGCCATGAGGTGTACATTCAGATGCAGGAAGAGAACGAGTCTGCACGAAACAGTGCTAACTTGATGAAGCAGATGATTCAAAAACAGTCGGAAGCGTGAGCTTTCGACTTTTTTCATGAATCCGGTAATTGATGGATGACAGCACTCGATGGGTTGGGATAGGATGGAAACGTGAAAGGAAGGAGGGGAATCGGTGGAAACAGGTATTAATAGTTTTTTTATAAACATCAGTCTGATCTTTTTATTCATGTCGCTCACACTCTATGTGATGCGGACGGTTTTACCGATTCAGCCGACCTCCCCGTTATTCGTACGCTTTTGGTTTGGAGTCTCTAACGGATTGACGGCAATTCTCTTAACCATTAACTCCATCGAATTAGGGGATGCCCGAATCGACCTTCGTCTCATCCCGATTGCCTTATCCGCAACGTTCGCTGGACCGTTCGGAGCTATCGTCACGCTCGGTCTGATCTTCATCGGACGCACGACGCTGCACGGAATGAGTGCTCCGTTCGTAGACTCGTTACTACTGTTACTTGTCTTCTTTTTATTTTCTCTTGTCATGACACGCTTACCGATTCGTCGAGGGAGAGGGTATGCCATCTACATCGGGTTAGGTGCGCTCCTCGTCTTGATTCAAGTGAGCGGCAGTGTGAATGAGACGGTCTTTATAAATGTATTTGTTCCTTATTTTCTCATGTTATCTTTTGGGGCCTGGCTCTGCTATTGGGCCGCAAAGAAACTCGAGACGCATCTATGGATGTTTCTCTTACATACGCACCGGGCGACCATTGATGAGTTGACGGGACTTCCGAACCGTTACAGGACGCTCGAACAGATGAATGATTTGGAAATGTCCGGTAACCCGTGGACGTTACTCGTCATCGACGTCGATCATTTTAAACAGTTGAACGATACATATGGGCACTTAGCGGGAGACGCAGCGCTTCGTCATATCGGACAAACGTTGGAACGAAGTCGTCCGCCTTCTGGATTTGTCGGGCGATACGGTGGCGAAGAATTTTTGCTTGTCATTGAAGGTAGTGAAGGCATGGCGAAGGTGGCAGAAAACATCGTGCAGATGGTACAGCGAACACCATTCGAATTTCAAGGTGAAATCATTCCGATGACTATTTCAATCGGTGCAGCGATTGCAGGGCATGAGCCGAGCATGGTCGTGTTCGAAAGAGCAGATGAAGCATTGTATGAAGCGAAGCAAAATGGACGAAATCAGGTCATGTTTGCGTAAAAATCCCCTATAACCGTTGGCGATGATGGTCCAGCGGTTATAGGGGATTTCACGTTTAGTGAATGTTTTTCTTCTTTAATTGTCCGCCGCGGACGTCGTGAATGTTGCCAATGGCGAGGAACGCTTTTTCATCATAGTCATCGAGAATATCTTTTAATTTCGTTTCTTCTAATCGACTGATGACTGTGAAGACGACTTTCTTCTCGTCACCTGTGTAGGCGCCTTCTCCATGAAGATACGTCACACCTCGACCGAGCCGGTCCATGATGGCTTGCCCGATATCGTCTGGTGCGGACGTGATGATCCAGGCTGCTTTCGACTGGTCAATTCCTTCTAGGACAACATCGATCGTCTTGAATGCGATGAAATAGGTGAGGAGCGAATACATGGCCCTGTCCCAACTGAAGACGAATCCGGCCGTCCCGAGGATAAAGATATTGAAAAACATGACAATCTCTCCGACGGAGAATGGTAATCGGTTCGTGAAGGAAACGGCAAGAATTTCCGTTCCATCGAGTGATCCTCCCGCCCGGATGACGAGCCCGATTCCGGCACCGAGTAAGAAACCGCCGAAGACGGTCGACAAGAGGAGGTCGTCTGTGAACGGCTTGATGTCGTGAAGGACGATGGTGAAGGCTGACATGAGCAGGATGGCCGTCAACGTGACGACGGCGAATGTCTTTCCGATTTGCCGATACCCGAAGTAGATGAACGGTAAGTTGAAGAGGACGAGCCAAATCGCGAGTTTCGTCTCCGTCAAGTACGACACGATGATCGAGACACCGACGATACCACCGTCGATGATTTGATTCGGTACGAGGAACGCCTCCAAGCCGACGGCAAAGACGAGGGAGCCGAGCAGCAAAAGGACGACTTTTACAAACAGTTCAGAAGCCTTAATCGGATTATGTTCCCGCCTTAAGCGCTGCACTTCCTCCGGTGTCGGGGAAGGCATAGGTGTACGCTGCATACATGGTGCCCCCTTTCCATTTTCTTAAGTATAACAAATGATACGAACCGACAATCATTTACGACAGAGAATCTGACATGAATATTCAGAATAGATAGAGGATTCTTGATAAATTATTTTGGTATTATTTTATGTTAGGCTAAAAAGGTTGTTGAACAATGGATGGAGGTCTATAGGATGAAACGAGAAAACAAAACGTGGTTGATGGCGTTTCAAATGATGATGAACATCATCGGGGGACTCATCGCGGCGTATGGATTGGAATCGGTCCTCATTCCGAATAACGTTTCGGACGGGGGCGTCACTGGAATAAGTATTGTCGGGTCACAACTGACGGGACTGCCGCTCGGTATTTTCATCGGGGTGTTAAATATTCCGTTTGTCTATCTCGGTTATAAACAAATCGGGAAGAGCTTCGCCATCCTTTCAGTCACCGGGATTGCGTCTTTGTCTGTCGGTACGGTCATTATGCACCATGTTCCGACTATCATCGAAGGGGATGCGCTCCTCATCACGGTGGTCGGTGGGATCATACTCGGGTTCGGAATGGGGATTTCGCTTCGCAACGGGGGAGCGCTTGACGGTATCGACATGTTGGCGGTCCTGTTATCCCGTAAATTGCCGTTCGGTACGAGTGATTTGATTTTATTTTTAAATACGTTCGTCTTTATCGTTGTCTCGACGGTGTTTGGTCTTCAAGGAGCGGTCCTGTCCGCCATCGCCTACTTCATCGCCTCGAAAGTGATTCATATCGTCGAAGAGGGATTGAGCGGGGCAAAAACGTTCAAAATCATCACGAGTGAACCGCAGGAGATGGTCGAGACGATTCGGGACCGTCTCGGACGGAGCGCCACGTTGAATCAAATTCAAGGGGCATATTCCAAAGAAAGTTATTACGAAATCACGTGTGTCATCAACCGGCTCGAAGAACGAAAAATCAAAGACATCATCGATGATGTCGACTCGAAAGCGTTCGTCGTCGTGTATGAGGTGACAGAGGTCAAAGGCGGGAACTTCCAAAAACGCGATATTCATTAACGGATGGCCAAGGGTCGTCCGTTTTTTTAACCTCTACACGTGTGAACCGACCAAGCAGGAAATCGCATATTGTAAGTGGAAGAAGTCGATGCAAGAGAAAGGGGAGGATTGGAAATGTACGCACTGATTGGAAAGCTTGTCACGAAAGCGGGGGAACGCGACAGACTCGTGGCAATTTTGTCGGAAGCGGCGCGGGAGATGGAGGCGACATCGGATTGTGAATCGTATCGGGTTCACGTGTCGCTCGATGAAGCGGATACCGTATTCGTCTATGAAGTATGGCGAAATGAGGAGGCGCATGCGGCGTCGTTGTCGCTTGTTGAAGTGAGGGCGTATATCAATCAGGCGAAGCCAATTCTCGAGCGGATGGAGCGGATTGCCGCACTCGAACTCCGGAGATGACCAAGAAGGAATAAAAAGACGGATGGCCAAGGGTCGTCCGTTTTTTGCAGGAGAAATGGCGAGATGTCGAGAACATGACAGGATTCGGAAAGGAGGGAACGTATGCGTCCACTCATACTCGGTGTCTTCGCCGCATTGTTTTTTGCGAGCACGTTCGTGTTGAACGAAGTGATGCAAGTCGGAGGTGGCAGCTTTGCCTATAGTGCCTCGCTCCGCTTTTTGTGGATGATTCCGTTACTGCTAGTTGTGGTCGCGTTTCGTGGTGGACTCAAGCGAGTCCTCTCAGCATTGAGAGAAAGTCCTCGTCCATGGATTGTTTGGGGGACGGTCGGATTCGGACTGTTTTACGTCCCGATTTGTCTCGCAGCCGAGGTCGCACCCCCGTGGCTGATTGCGGGCACGTGGCAAGTGACGATTGTCGCCGGGGCACTGTTGTCCCCACTCTTCAAGAAGGCAGACGGAACACGGGAACGAATCCCATGGCGCGGACTTCGCTTCTCGGTCTTGATTCTCATTGGGGTCGTAATGATGCAAGTGGAGTTTTTCGAGTCTTTCGAACCTCGGTTCATTTGGCTTGGGGTCGTGCCGGTCATCATCGCCGCATTTGCCTACCCGCTCTGAAACCGGAAGATGATGCAGCACACGGACCTCGACGTGTTCGAGCGAATCCTCGGGATGTGTCTCGGGTCACTCCCGGTCTGGCTCCTGTTGTTCGGTTACGGGTTGACGACGGGGCGTCCCTCATCGATTCAGCTCGGGCAGACGTTCCTCGTCGCCCTGTTATCCGGGGTTGTCGCGACCGTGCTATTTTTCATGGCGACCGATTTCGTCAAACATGACATGGGAAGACTGGCGTCCGTCGAAGCGACGCAAGCGCTCGAAGTCCTGTTCGCACTCATCGGGGAACTCGTCTTCCTGCATGCCGTCATGCCATCGCCAATCGCCTTGTCCGGGATTGCGCTCGTCATGGTCGGGGTCGTCTTCCACAGTCGGAGTCAGTTTATGGAGCTTCCAACCGTGGTCCGACAAGAGACATAAAAAATCCCCTCGGTCTTTTGAGCGAGGGGATGGTCATTAACTTGTTGTCAAACTGCCTTTGACTTTGTCATAGAAATCATCCATCATACCGGTACGGCTACCGAGTTGGCAGATCAGTTCGAGCGTTTCTTTATAGAACTTCTTGACGAGTCCTTTGTTTTTGACGCCATCCATTGATGCGAGCGTCTGATCGAGATTCTCTAAAATCTCTTTGATTTGCGCGTCTGAGTCCGGTTTGACGACTGTCATGTTCTCAGGGATGCTGACGACTTTTTCTTGACCTTGGTGACGGAACGATGCACCGAAGCCAAGGTTCTCGATGAAGAGGTGCGGCATCACTTTTTGACCGAAGAAATGCTTGTGCCAGTCCGTTGCTTTCATCGTGTCCATGTCCTGTTTGAACGTAGATGCCGTGGAGACATATTGTTTAAACAAATCCGTCATGAATTTCTCGATGACCGGGATTTGAAGGGCGAAGACGTTTTTCAAGAACGCGTCGAGCTGAGCGCGTGTCAAAGTAGTTTCGTTAGACATGTCAGTTCCTCTTTTCTATAGTACGTTACTACCATCGTATGGGATTGACGGACACTCGTCAATGTAAGGGGAAACATTTTTTCAGAATATTTAATGAAAAGTCGTTAACTTGTGGGATAATCAAGTGAAGACATTAACAAGTGAGGAGTGGTTCTTGTGAACAAATCGATGAAATGGGCGCTCGCGCTCGGTGTGACAGGTGCATTGGTGGCGACAGTCGGTGTCGTCTCGTCCCGGGGACGGACAGAGGATACGACGCAGACGATTCGTGACCGTGAGCTCGGCTATGAGATCGTCTTGCCATCAAAAATCGTCGAGGCAATTGAGCGGGGTGACGTCTATATCGAGAAGGCGCAGGACGTCGTTGACATCGGGGACACGAAGAGCTACGGTACGTTCGATTTATACTATAACGTTGAGGACGGGGACGACCAACTCTTGTTCCACCTGGACTTGATCGACCGCGAATTGACTCAAGAGGCGTTCGCGACAGAAATCGGCTACGGCAACTATCTCGGGACGAACGACAAGACGTTCTTCTGGGTCGAACCGACAGAGGCCGTCCCAGGTGCGGAGGCGCATACGGACGAGATTGCCGAGTTGATCGAGACACTTCCTGAGTTAGAGTTTCGAACGTTATAACATGGAGAGACTGCAGACGGCTGAATCGTTTGTAGTCTTTTTCAGAGAGGTGGGGGACGTTTGCGAAAGACATTACCAAGCCGAAGACGAGATTATTCGGAGGGATTGATTGTAATCCTTTTGTTTATCGTTGCGATGTATGTATTTGATTTACCGAAACAAGAGAGCTTGATCACCTTGGCTGTCGTCATCGTCATCTCAGTCACGATGCGAGAAGTGACTCATTTTTTTCAGAATGAAAGAAATCATTGAATGTCTGCTCGCTACGGCGGGCTTTTTCCTTTATGCTACAATACAAATGAGGTGATATGAATGAATTGGACAGTAGAAGAAGTAAGACAGGCAGATGACGTCAAAGCGTTAGAACAGGCGGTCAACGCGAACGACAAGATCGACGTAAAGGTTGGGCATGAGTCGGTCGGGCAGAACGACTATGCGGTATATGAGGGGGAGACGCTCGTTGGTTATCTCATGCTTTTCCCGTATCTTCCGAACGAGTATGAAGTGAATGCGCTCGTTCATCCTGAATACCGGAAACAAGGTGTCTTCACGGCACTACTCGAAACGGCAAAACAAGACGCGAAGTTGAACGGTTGCGAAGCATTCACGTTCGTCATCGACCGAAACTCGGCATCCGGGAAAGCAGTGCTCGAGCATCTTCAGGCGGCGTATCAGTTCTCGGAATACAATCTCGTCTTGAAAAAAGCGGAGCTCTTCTTGAAACCGGACGAGGTATCGTTACGTGAGGCGACAGCAGACGACCGTCCACTTATCATTGCGACGCTCAGCGAGGCGTTCGGTGACCCGGTCGATGTGACGGAAAACATCTATCAACAAATCGACACGCCGGACCGCGTGACATACATCGGGGAAGTTGACGGCAAATCGATCGGCGTGATTCGCGCTCTTCTCACTGGGGATGACGCGGCAAGCATCCATGCGTTCGGCGTTAAGGCGGGCGAACAAGGCAAAGGCTACGGCACGAAGATGTTGAAACAGATGGTCCAACAATTGTTCCGCATGGGTCGGACGAAAGTCGAGCTCGATGTCGAGACGGAAAACAAGGCGGCGCTCGAGATCTACAAACGCGCCGGTTTTGCGGAGAACGGCGGCTATGAGTTTTACATGATCGAATTATGAGGTGAACCACATGGTGAAAAATCTGAAATGGATCGGCGCGGCGTTTGAAGCCTTCCTCGGGATTCCGCTTCTAGGCGGTCTCTTCATCATCGGGATGGGCTATTCGCCCCTCGGTTTCATGTTTGTGTACCACGTGATCGTATTGATTCTTTCGTTCAGTCGACTGAATCGATTCTCTTACGGCGCGGCGGTCGGTATTGCGGCATCAATCCTCGGCTTTATCCCGTTTGTCGGCATGATGCTGCACTGGGCGGCTGCCATCACGCTCGCGATTGATGCGGCGACGACCCTACGACGTGTGGCGCATGTCGAACGAGACGATGAAGCATTCTAACGAAACGTACTCCTTGACGGGGGTACGTTTTTTCATTGACCAAACGTTCAACTGAAAACGCTATACATTCATTGGAAATTGGACGATATAAGTAGTGATGAACACAATGAGGAGGAACAAACAGTGAAAGTATTTAAAAACTTTACGACGCAATTGCTCGCGTGGATTTTGGTCACGTCCTTTATCACGGGCGGAGCGGTCGGCTACATTACCCTATTACTCTTGACGGAACTCGAGATGGAACAAGGTCAAGTCATGCTCGTCGGTACGGTCGTGGCATTACTCATCTCGTCACTCGGTGGGGGCGTCATTTACTTGATTGCCCGTCGTCCACTGAAAGCGGTCGAGATGGCTTCTGAAAAAGCTGTCGAAGTCGGGAACGGGGACTTGACGGTGCACTTCGCCGACGAGAAAACGACAGATCGTTCAGAGATGGGACGTCTACTCTTGTCGATGGACAACATGGTCGAACACCTTCGGGAACAAGGTACGAACATGCGTTACACGGCGGACCAATTGACAGGTTCGGCACAAGAAATCGCAGCAGCGGTCCAAGAAGGGAACGTGGCAGGAGAAAACATTCGTTCTGCGATGGATTCCCTCAACAAGATGTTAGAAGACAACGTCAGTGCGACGTATAACTCGATGGACTTGCTTGGAGCGGTCGCGCGTACGATGGAGAGCATCCGCCAAGAGATGTCATCGGCGCTTGATTCGGCGAGCGAGATGCAACAGGAAGCGGAGAGCGGGAAGGGTCTTGCCTCGTCTTCGGTCAATGCGATGCATGCGATTGCTGGAAAAGTCGAACAGTCATCGACGCTCAACAGCCAGTTGACAGAAATGACAGGCGAAATCTCACGCATCACGGACGTCATCAGTGACATCTCGGCACAGACGAACTTACTTGCCTTGAACGCATCGATTGAAGCGGCACGTGCCGGTGAGCATGGTCGTGGATTCGCCGTCGTAGCGGCAGAAGTGAAAAAGCTCGCGGAACAAACGGCGAACTCGACTCAAGAAATTACGGATCTCATCGTAGACGTGAAGCGTCTCGTTGGCGATACATCGTCTTCGATGGCGAACGTCAAAGCAGAAGTGGAGACAGGTGTCGGTTTAGTTGAAAAAGCAGGTGGTGCGTTCGCATCGATTCACAATTCCGCAAATGAAGTATACAGTCATGTCCATTCGGTCGATTCACTCCTCGATGAGTCACGTGGGCAGATCGATTCGGTTGTGACAAACTCGGCAGGCATCGTTGGCATGGTCGAAGAAGCATCGCGTTATGCGAATGAAGTGACATCAGCGGCGAGCCAGCAAGCGGCAAGTCTTGGTGAAGTGAACGGAGCGATGTCAGAGCTCGTTCGCGTCGCAGAGAGTTTGCAGAATGAGACGGAACAGATGAAAGTAGAAGTGTAATTTTATTTAAACGATTCATTCGTGAATCGTTTTTGTTTTTGAATCTATACAGTTGGAAGTGAGGAGTGCGGATGGCAGAACAGCATCACGTGAAGATACCTGCACATTATAATATATATTCAGGGAATTCAGGGAGGGAGCTACGTATTGAATTTTCAATCCCTTCGGAAGAAATAAATCACAAAACCGGGTTACTTCTTTTGGTGCCAGGGTTTGGCGGAAACATTGATTCAAGAGTTTACAAAAAGATGAGAGAGACATTTGCTGATCAATTTAATTTAATTGTTATTCAATGTGATTATTTTGGAAGTTCTTATATGCAGTCAGCTGACTCGATTAATTTTAGCAATCTTGCGACTCTAGAAGAATTATTGACTAGTGATGAAATTAAGCAAGTCAATGCAAATCAATCACAACTTTGGTCTATATTGTCTACAAAAAGCGCAATTTTGCCTGTGAAAGCGAAGTTGAATGAAAGCATTAATGATTTTAATGATATGGGATATATGCAAGCTATTGACTTGATTACATCTATTGAAATTGTTAAGGCGATTGTTAAGGATAATGGTTATTCTTTCGATGAAAAAAGGATAATAGGGTATGGTCACTCACATGGAGCTTATTTATTACATCTAAGTAATTGTTTGTCTCCCCATCTATTCTCTTACCTTATTGATAACTCGGCATGGATAGAGCCGAGTTATATGAAGCAAAACCGAATTCTCTATCAACAAGTCGGAATGTTGACACTTGCTGTTGAGTTTGAATATTTAGCTAAAGAAATCATTGATAACAAATCATATCTTAATTTAGAAAATCTATATAAAAACTACAATGGTTCTGCACAAATCATTTCCTTCCAAGGAGATGAGGATAATTTAATAGATCATATCGAAAAAGAAAGGATTATTAGTTCCATTCCAAGAGCTGAGTTTTCGTTGATAACGAAAGAAAAAGTGGATCAAATAAGATTCAAGTCGAATAATCATGGGTTAGATGCGGATTTTCTTGAGTTATTTTCATGGGCACTCGAAATGGAAAAACCTTTAACGTTGATTGAAGAAATACCGTTGAATTATGAGGTAAACATTGGATCATTACATATAGAGGTTAACTCCTCTGGAGGATTGCCTATCTTTCATTTTCAAGAGTCAAAATAAAGAAAAGTATTTATTTTTACAAAAATGATTAAAGTTCTCTGAAGATGCTCCGATATAGAGTATGGAAACGATAAAACGTTCCAACAAATGTAAGGTGAGGGGCCGGCCTAAACCTTACATGCTCGGACAAACGGATTTGGAAGAGCGGAAAAACTCAAACCTATGGAGGGAAATTACAATGATTATCAACCACAACCTTAACGCAATGAACGCACACCGCAACATGTCGTTCAACACAACTAACTCTGGGAAGGCAATGGAGAAACTTTCTTCAGGTCTTCGCATCAACCGTGCTGGCGATGACGCTGCTGGTCTTGCAATCTCTGAAAAAATGCGTGGACAAATTCGCGGTCTTGATCAAGCGTCACGTAACGCACAAGACGGAATCTCACTCATCCAAACAGCTGAAGGTGCATTGAACGAAACGCACTCAATCCTTCAACGTATGCGTGAACTCGCTGTTCAATCGTCAAACGACACGAACACACAAACAGACCGTGAAGAGCTTCAAAAAGAAGTAACAGAGTTGACAAGTGAAATTTCGCGTATCGCGAACAACACTGAGTTCAACACGAAGACTTTGATGAATGGTGATTTCTCAGGTGCTGCAAACGGTCTTAAGTTCCATATCGGTGCAAACTCAGGACAAAACATTACACTTGAACTTTCAGATATGACAGCTACTGGTCTTTCTGTTGATACAGTTGACATCGAAACACAAACAGGTGCTAACAGCGCAATCACTGTTATCAACAACGCAATTGAAACTGTATCTTCTGAGCGTGCGAAACTCGGGGCAACACAAAACCGTCTTGAGCACACAATCAACAACTTGAACGTTGGAGCTGAAAACCTTCAAGCTGCTGAATCACGTGTACGTGACGTAGATATGGCGAAAGAAATGATGAACTTCACGAAAAACAACATCTTGAACCAAGCTGCACAAGCAATGCTTGCTCAAGCGAACCAACAGCCACAAGCTGTACTTCAGTTGTTACGTTAAGATTCATTTAAAACCATATAAAAAGGGAAACGGACATAAAGTCTGTTTCCCTTTTTTTAAATAAATTTGTCAGTCTATCGATATTCATATATTGAAATTGTATACTATATACAGATGAACTTTTAAAACATAAAGGAGTACCTTATGTCACAACTGCGAAACATCGTAAAAGAGCTTCGGGACATCTCAAATCAAGTTGTCCTCTTAGTTGAAAACGAAAAGTGGGATGTCCTCGACGAGATTGTGGGAATCATTCGACTATTTGGCGAAAATATTCATTCTAATGGAATTCGTACAGTAGAACATGTATCGGATCTCCAAGCCATCAAGAAAGAGAATTTACAAATGTATGTCAATGTTGTCTATGATAATTTGCAATTATTAATTACAGAATATGAAGCATTAATAGAAGTAGAACATCAGAATCAAATCGTCTTCCCGTTCCGCTATCATGAGAACGAGATGGCTCTTATAAAGCAGAACGATAGTAGCCACTATTTTGTAAGTGAAACGCTATTAGAGTTTGAGCGGTTGCAAGCCGAGATTGCTGATGACACGGAAGCTATTATCCTTTTAGGGTATGGAAGTGGGCTGTTTCATGCTGAATTGATAAAACAATATCATGTCTTGACGATTGATCCCCTCAACTTACCGTCAAATATTAAAAGTGATTCAGTCTTGTCTTTTCTTGATTCGCAAGACGATTATAAAACATTATTGCAATCAAAGTTTCAATCGTTTATTGGTTTGAAAACGGAAGTTATTAAACATCCTCTTTATGAGGATACAAAAACGTTACTTGAATTATTAAAATTGGTTCGAAATTATTTGAGCGAAAGTCGAATTGATTTAACGACACGTAAAGTGTACACGGAGAGCTGGTATCAAGAATCGTTTCAAAATGCGAGCTACCTAAACCGGCATTCAGATCGTCTTTTTAACATCGATTGTCTCAAACATAAATATAAAGGAAGCCATGCGCTGATGATTGCAGGGGGTCCTTCACTAGAAGATGCGATCCCTTATCTTAAAAAGGCTCAGTGCGCTTACTATATCATTGCGATTGGTCAGACAGTTAAAGTTTTACTGGAGAATGAAATCCGACCGGACTTTGTCATATCGATTGACGCTGGTGAAGCTAACGCTCATTTCTTCAACGATATTGAAATTGATGTCCCACTTGTCTATTCGTTACAAGTGAATCATCAGATTCCACAACGAGCAAAGGGGTTACTTGTACCTTATGCTGATGCCAAGGTTACACAAGATTTGCTACCCTATACAAAAACAGTTTTCAGTACGTACCCTACGGTGGCGTTAGCAGCGGTTGCATTTGCGAACTATTTGGACTTTGATTCAATTGGATTGATCGGACAAGATTTAGCATTGCGAGAAGGTGAATATTATAGTGCTTCGGTCAAACAAGCTTCTTCAAACGATGGTCAGTTCACTAAAACGTTATATGACGTACCATTGAATAATGGTGAGATGGGGAAAACCACACCAATCTTATTTGGTTTTTTAACTAGTTACCAAGCATTAATCAAGTCACAGCTCGGATTAAAAGAAAAACTAGTCAACTACGCGGAGAAAGGTGCTCGAATTGAGGGAGTTTCGTATCAATCCCTTGAAAGGCTCCACACCACACCGATTCAAAAACAGAAACTTGAACAAGTCAAAGAATCAGAATTGAATGTCCCGATTGAGCATGTACAACAATTACTTGATAGTGTGAGCGAACGATTGCAAATGCTTGAAAAACGATTGGGTCGCGCTATGAATCAAAAAGCGGTCACCATCGATGAGTTTGAAAAAATGCTACGGGATTGGGATGCGATGATTGAAGCGCCATCTTTCCGCACACATATCATGCCGCTTCAACTCGTCAATTTATTAATCATTCAAAATAAAATTAAATTCCATAATCGATATAATCGAACGAGTGCATTACGTCTTTCGATTTTGTCGCGAATGTTTGAGTCGATTCAAGAACTACAAACTCAACTTCACACGATAAAACAAGCGTATGCAGAAACCATTAAGTAACAAGTAGCGCCAATCGTATATTTATTAGACATTGTGCATGAGAGAGGAAGTATATAAGCATGTTTACAAATCAGACAATTTTAGTCACGGGTGGTACAGGATCTTTTGGGAAAAAATTCATCTCCGCCGTATTAAAACAAAATGTAAAAAAGGTCATCGTATTTAGTCGTGATGAGTTAAAACAATATGAAATGGCACAAGAATTTACCGATCCCCGCATTCGTTTCTTCATTGGGGATGTTCGTGATAAAGAACGCCTTTATCGTGCATTTGATGGAGTGGATATTGTCATCCATGCCGCGGCGCTCAAGCATGTCGGAGCTTGCGAGTATAATCCATTCGAGGCCGTGAAAACAAATATTCATGGTGCTCAAAATATTATTGAAGCGGCTATTGATCGTGGTGTCAAAAAAGTTATCGCACTAAGTACGGATAAGGCTGCAAGTCCGATTAACTTGTATGGTGCAACTAAATTGGCATCAGATAAATTGTTTGTCGCTGGTAACTCATATGCCGGGGATAAAGACACACGATTTGCTGTCGTCCGATACGGTAATGTCGTCGGAAGCCGAGGCAGCGTTGTACCATTCTTCAAGAAGTTGAAGCAAGACGGAGCAACGGTCATTCCAGTGACCGATGATCGGATGACTCGCTTTTGGATCACATTAGACCAAGGTGTCCAGTTTGTTATCGATAGTTTGACACGTATGAACGGTGGAGAGATTTTTATTCCGAAAATCCCAAGTATGTCGATTCTTGATTTGGCTGAGGCGATTGCTCCTGAGTGCGACATCAAAATTGTGGGGATTCGTCCAGGTGAGAAATTACATGAGGCAATGATTACGGAAGATGATGCACGACACACGTTAGAGTACGACGATTATTTTGTCATTCAACCTGAGTTCCCTTGGTGGAGTGCAGAGTATTCAAATGGTGGAAAGTCGTTACCAGAAGGGTTTACATACGTCAGTAATGTAAACAATCAGTGGCTATCGGTCGATGAATTAAGAGAGTTAGTGAAGTGAGGAAGACGGCATAGTCATTTTTTGATGAGAGGAAGTTTAGAGTGATTGATCAACCTGTAAGAAACACGTTTCTGCCTTATGGCAGACAATGGATCGATGAAGAAGATATTCAAGCTGTGGTCGACACGTTACGAGGTGACTTTTTAACAACTGGTCCTGCTGTTGATGAGTTTGAACAAGCAATCGCTCAGTATGTTGGAGCTCGATATGCTGTCTCCTTTTCTAATGGGACGGCCGCCCTACACGGTGCCTGTTTTGCAGCAGGAATTGGTGAAGGGGATGAAGTCATTACCACTCCGATGACATTTGCAGCTAGTGCGAATTGTGTTCTTTATCAAAAAGGAATACCTGTATTTGCTGACATTGATCCAACGACGTATAACTTAGACCCGAATGCGATTGAACAAGCCATCACTCCACGCACAAAAGCCATCATCCCTGTCCACTTTACAGGTCAACCTGCAGCGATGCAGGAGATTCATCGAATTGCCGAACAACATGACTTAGTCGTCATTGAAGATGCGGCTCATGCGTTAGGTGCCACCTATCAAGGGAAACGAATCGGTGCACTAAGTGATATGACGATGTTTAGTTTTCATCCTGTTAAACATATTACTTCGGGTGAAGGTGGAATCATCACGACAAATGATGAAGTGTATTATCGTAAATTATTACAATTTCGGACCCATGGAATTACAAAAAGTGCTGAACAGTTAGTTGATCACCATGGTCCTTGGTACTACGAAATGCAGTTTTTGGGTTTCAATTATCGAATGACAGATATTCAAGCTGTCCTTGGAACAAGCCAATTGAAGAAGATTGAACGATTTATTGAGTTACGAAAATACTATGTTTCTTTATATAATGAGGCATTTCGCGAGTTATCTGAAATTACGATACCGCATCAAGATGAAAGTGGAGAGTCCAGCTGGCACTTATATATCATTCGCTTAAATCAAAACCGGTTAAACGGTTCACGGAAAGAACTATTTGAGGCCTTATTAAATGAAAACATTGGAGTCAACGTCCACTATATTCCTGTTCATTGGATGCCATATTATCAAGAGCTAGGGTATGAAAAAGGGATTTGTCCACACGCAGAAACGCTATATGAAGATATCATTACACTCCCTCTATTTCCTGCGATGACTGAGGAAGATGTGTACGATGTGATCGATGCGGTGAAAAAAGTGTTAAAACGATATGGGAAGTGAAAAATGGCTATGAAAACGGTGGCGATTATTCAAGCACGGATGGGCTCAACGAGGCTTCCTGGGAAAGTATTGATGAAACTGCAAGGCCGCACGGTGCTTGACCATGTGATTACTCGAGTAAAACAAGCGAAATTAATTGATGAAATCATCGTTGCAACGACAACTTTGAGTGAAGACGATGTATTGTCGGAGGAAGCAAAGCGATATGGTGTTCGTGTGTATCGAGGAAGTTCAGATAACGTACTGAGTCGATACTATGAGGCAGCTATGGAAGCCGAAGCTGATGTGGTGATTCGAATCACTTCAGATTGTCCCTTGATAGATCCTTTCGTAATAGACCAAATGATTGAAACGTATCATAATAATCGATACGACATTGTAACAAATGCGGGCCAGGATTTGAGTAAAAGAACATTTCCACGAGGTTTAGATATTGAAATTTTCTCGAGTGAATTACTAAGCGATGCATTTAATAACCATAGTGAAGATTATCATATAGAACATGTTACACCCTATATGTATGAAAAAAGTCAAAATGTATATCATCATATTAACCCAATAAATGCATCGAACTATCGATTGACTTTAGATACTGAAGAAGACTTAGAACTAATTACAAGAATATATAAGAAACTTTATACAGGAACTCACTCATTTTATTTATCTGAAATTTTAAATCTATTGGAAAATAACCCAGATCTAAGTATCATCAATTCTCATATTGAACAAAAAAAATATTAATGTAGATCTGACAAAGGATATGTATTTGTATGAATATTATAATTTTCACTGAGGGTGGAAACGATAACGGATTTGGTCATATTTCTAGATGTAGTGCATTATATGATGAAATTGTATTGAGGGGATTGAATGCAAAACTCATTGTTAATACCGATTTAGAAAGAATTGAAATGTTATCCAATAAAGAATATGAGATAGCTGATTGGTTATCTTTATCCTATCTTGAAAGGAATTCATTTGACCAAACATATTGCATCATTGATTCATATATTGCTGATATAGAAGTGCTTGAATATATTAAGTTAAAATCAGTTAATTGTATGTATATTGATGATTACAGTAGACTAAATTATCCAAAAGGAATTACTTTGACTCCTGCATTAATCAAAGAATCATCAGTTAAAAATAACGAGAATGAACTGAGCGGACCAGATTATATTATTTTGCGTAAAGAATTCACTAACAAGCGAGAACGAATCATTAATGAGGATGTAAAAAAAGTCCTTGTTACTCTAGGTGGATCAGACGCAAAAGGATTGACAGAAGAAATAATCAAGAAAGTAATTCCCCATTTTCCATTATTCTCTTTTGATATAGTGTTAGGGAACGGAAAAAGCAGTCCTGAACTTATAGACGAAAATAGAATCGAGAATGTAAATATTATTAATAATGCAAGTGCTTATGAAATGAAAGAGTTAATGATTGATTCCGATTTTTCTATTACTGCTGCTGGACAAACTGTATATGAATTAACTGCTACGAATACTCCTTTCATACCAATCAAAACTGCTGAAAATCAACAAAACAATATAAATGGATTGTTTGATTTCAATGTAATTAATTGTTTGATTGACTCAGATGATCCTTTTTGGATTGAAAACTTACTTTTTGAGATTAATCGCTTAAAAACTTATGACAGTAGATTAGAGTTCTATCATAGATCAAAAGGTTTAATTGATGGTCGTGGATGTAAGAGAATAGTTGATCGATTGTTAAAGTAGAGGTGTTTGTTGTAATGAGGATGATATTTTGTGGTTTTGGTAAACTAGGAAAAGTTTGTTTAGATACTTTAATTCAAAACAAGTATGATGTTGTGTTTGTATTAACTCATAAAGACATGAGTGAGCATAGTGTGGATTCATACTGTGAAGTTAATAATATTCCCTATTCCTATATAGATGTAAGGAAAGAAGGAAATAAGCTGCTGGAACAAATCTTAATCGAGAATTCTATCTATCTAGTGAGTGTAAATTACAGATATATTTTACCTTCTAAAATCATTAATTCTGTGGAGGTGGCTATAAACCTTCATGGGTCATTATTACCAAAATATAGAGGAAGAACCCCACACGTTTGGAGTATCATAAATGGCGAAACATACAGCGGTGTTACTTCACACTTAATTGACGAAGGTGTAGATACTGGAAATATAATTAAGCAGATACGAATTAAAATTGAGGAAGATGATACTGGGTATGACTTGTTGATAAAGTTTGAAAAAGAATACCCGGACTTACTATTGGACTCTTTGACAGATATACAGAGTGGAATATTGCCTAAAGTACAGAATGAAAGTCAAGGAAGTTACTTTGGAAGAAGAACTCCTGAAATGGGCTACATAGATTTTTTTAAAAATACTTTTGAAGTAATTAATTTTGTGAGAGCACAAGCTAAACCATATCCAGGTGCTTATTATTATTTGAAGAATGGCAGTAAGATAATTATTCATAAAATAATTCAATGCTCTGATTCAATAAGTAACTTGGACAATATTGGCGTAATTGAGAAAATCGATAGTGACTACTATGTACGGTGTAAAGACAATGTTTTAAAAATAGTTGACTATGAAATTATTTAAATGTGATTAACTACGAGGTGTGTATAAGAATGCCTATTAATATTCAAGATATTTTTACAAAGAATACTAAAAGTACATTTATTATCGCGGAATTATCGGCGAACCATAATCAAGATATTCAGCTCGCACTTGATACAATAAAAGCTGCAAAGGATTCTGGTGCAGATGCAATTAAGTTACAAACTTATACTCCTGACACCATTACCATCCAATCAAGTAAAGAATATTTTACAATTAAAAGTGGTACGATTTGGGATGGTCGCACACTTTATGATTTGTATCAAGAGGCCTATACGCCGTGGGAGTGGCATAAAGAGTTGATGGATTATGCAAAAGAGTTGGATATCGTTTGTTTTTCAAGTCCTTTCGACCCTACTGCTGTGGATCTATTAGAAAGCTTACAGGTACCTGCGTACAAAATCGCTTCATTTGAAATCACTGATCTACCACTCATTGAATATGTTGCCTCCAAGAACAAACCAATCATCATCTCAACTGGAATTGCAACGCTTCAAGAAATTGAAGATGCAGTATCCGTCTGTCGTAAAGTTGGAAACGAGCAAATCATATTATTGAAATGTACGTCAGCCTATCCAGCAAAAATTGAGGATGCGAATCTCTTAACGATGCAAAATATGAAAGAGACTTTCAGTGTCGAAGTCGGATTGTCGGATCACACTCTTGGAATCACTGCACCGATTGTGTCCGTTGCATTGGGAGCGAAGGTGATTGAAAAACACTTTATTTTAGATAAGTCAATTGGCGGTCCAGACGCTAGTTTTTCTTTAGAGCCTCATGAGTTTAAAGCGATGGTCGATGCAGTTCGAGAAGCGGAACAAGCATTAGGGCGCGTCGACTATCAATTAAACGAGAAAAAAGTGAAGAATCGTGAGTTCGCACGTTCGTTGTTTGTGGTGAAAGATATTCAAGCTGGGGAAGTCTTCACGACTGAACATGTCAGGTCAATTCGTCCGGGACATGGATTGGCTCCGAAACATATCGATTCCATTATTGGTAAAGTGGCAAGAAAAGATATCGAGCGTGGAACACCAATGAGTTGGGATTTGATTAAGTAATGTAAATAAGATGATTGTCGAGGCGACGGACTACGTCGCCTCTTTATTATGTGTGAGAAAGAAGAAGAAACTTAAGGAAAAAGTATTTTGACCGATATAAGAAATGAGACCATAACATGTGAGGGAGTAGAAGACTATGAATCCGACCATTTCTGAAGTCAGACTTCACTTGCCTTCTTCTGTATTACCGTATGAGCAAACTAAAAATGTGTTCGTTGAGGCCAATCAAACTCAACTCGCCGATGAAGGTATTGTTATTCTTCCGACGCCTCAACACATTACAAAGTTAGAGGCAGCGGTCGAGAAGGCGAATCAAGTCCTTGAAAAGCAACGTACCGGCTTGAAATTTATGAAGCACGAAAAACTGAATGATTATTATATTCAAATCGTCGATGCGAACAATGAAGTAATCCGTGAAATCCCAAGTAAAAAATCAATGGATTTCTTTGCGGCGTTTATGGAGTTTAATCATTTATTCGACGAACGGATATAAAAAAGGAGTGGGCATATGACATCACCAATTCGATTTGGCGGATTAGCCAGCGGGATCGATACCGATAGTATCATTAAACAAATGATGCAAGCAGAACGAATTCCAGTAGATCGTTTAGAACAGAAAAAACAATTGACCGAATGGCGGCGTGACTCTTATCGTGAGGTCAACCGTTCACTGTTAGCATTACGAAACAGCGCGGTCGATATGATGTTCAGCCGAAACTATTACGCAAAAACGGCTTCATCCTCTGATGAATCGCGTGTATCTGTCGTTGCAGGTCCATCAAGTGGAAACGCTTCGCTTACTATCAATTCAGCGACGTTGGCTACCTCGGCTTCTCATGTAGCGGTGGCAAATGGTGGAGGCATCACAAATGACACGGCAGTTTCGACACTCGGGTTAGAGGTTGGTATTCGGAAACAAACGTTAACTGCGGGAACAACTGAACTCGTAGTGAAACCGCTGCCGAATAATCCACCAACTTTTACGGATAAAGATGGTAATGCGATTTCGTTAGCACATACGTACGATGCGGCAACTGGGAAGATTACGTTCGATAGTGGAGTGACAATCCCTGAAGGTGCACAAGTCGTGTATGAAGCTGGCTATCAAGTTCGTTTCCGTAACGAAGACGGTGGAGCTTTACAGACAGTATACGTTGATGAGAATGCTAAGTTTAAAGATCTCGTTACCGCGTTGAATGGCACGAAGACGGGAATTAGTGCGTTCTTTGATCAAACTTCAGGACAGATTTCATTAACACGTAAAGACACGGGCGTGAAATCGATTATTGAATTTGAAGGCACTGCAGCTAAAGCACTATTTGGTTTAAATGGATCCGTAGCCGGAACGAATGCTTCTGTGGATGTGAATGGCATTACGTTGACCCAAAGTTCAAACACCTTTACGATTGATAATATGACCATCACATTGAAGTCCTCATTCAATGATGGTACAAAAGTAAACTTGTCCTCTGCGACAGACACTCAAAAAATCTTTGACGGAATTAAAGGATTCGTTGATAAATACAATGAGACCATCGACCTCATGAACAAAAAGACACGAGAAGAACGATTCCGTTCGTTCTCGCCGTTGACTCAAGCTCAACGTGACGAGTTATCTGAAGACGAAATCAAAAAGTGGGAAGAAAAAGCGATGAGTGGTATGCTCCGCGGGGATACGATTTTACGTGGAACTATGGACAATCTTCGGAGCAAATGGTCGAGTGCTACTGCTGCATCGAATGACATCGACATGTCACGATTGTTCCAAATCGGTCTTTCGACTGGAGCGGATTTCACCAATGGTGGTAAAATCGAACTCAATGAAGAGAAGCTAAAAGCGGCTATCGAAAAAGATCCGGAGCAAGTATATCAGTTGTTTACAGATGCTGAAACTGGATTATTGCCACAAATCCGAGATGCTGCCAAAGATTCGCGCGATACGATTACACGAATCGCAGGAGCGGAAGGTTCTGGCGCACAAACCCATTCGATGGGGAAAGAAATGACCGATATTGATTCGCGTATCAAGCGGTTAAATGATTTACTCGTCGATAAAGAAAACGCCTATTACCGTCGTTTCACAGCGATGGAAACAGCGATGAACCAAGCGAATGCTCAAGCGGCATCACTGTCACAGTTTTTAGGCGGAGGCATGTAAGAGGAGGAGTTTAAATGGTAGCCAATCCATATGCAGCATATCAAAACAATGCGGTCACGACCGCAAATCCACAGGAACTGACGCTTATGCTTTATGACGGAGCGCTCAAGTTCATGCGCCTCGCCAAGCTTGCAATCGATCAAGGTAACCCTGATTTAAAGAACGTCAACATTCAAAAGACGCAAGCTATTTTTCGGGAACTTCGTCTGACACTCAATAAAGACATCGCTGTCTCAGCGAACTTAGATTCGCTCTATGACTACATGTGGCGCCGCCTCGTTGATGCGAACGTCAAGAACGATACAGCTATCCTTGACGAGGTACTTGATTTTACGACCGAACTACGTGATACGTGGAAGGAAGCGATGAAACTCGCGAAGCAGTCATGAGACCGATTGATGAAATCATCTTAAAGACGCAACGCTTGAAAGAACTGCTCGCACAAGTCCCGGAAGAACCGACGTATGATACATGGATGGAACAAATCCATGAGCTCTTGGATGATCGGGAACAGTTGCTCGCAGCACACGGTCCCGATTTGGAAAAAGCCGATCAAAAGGTCCTTAGGCAACTCGTCGACGACAGTCAAAAGATTTCTCGTCTAATTGAAGCCGAGCACCAGCGTCTAGGGATGACGCTAGGGACAGCCCGGATGGAACGGAAGACGGTCAAATCATATGTCGACCCATATGAAGACGTCGATTCTAACTTTTCTGGTCTATTCGACCAGCAGACGTAAAAAGCTCGAAGGCATATGCCTTCGAGCTTTTGTGTTAAGAGGCTTTGACTTGTCGACGCATGCGGATGATGAAATAAGAAGCGGTAAATAAAATCAGACCACTCACCGTGAAGTTTAAATAGAGACGTGCGGCATCTTGAAACGATGTGATTGGCGTAGACCGACCGAACCATAGAAGTGGTAGGATTGTCACGTGCATAACGCTCCAATGAATGAAGATTTGTTTCTTGAACGACCACTGTTTGACTTCATAAATAACGCTTGTGAGCCCGAGGAAGAAGGCGACTCCTGCGTAGATGAACATTCCATGCACAGCCTCTGCATTCCCTGACCAACCTTGATAGAGAGCAAGTATCGCGAATGGCAACGACCAAATGAGACTCCGAAGTATTCCTTTTTTCAATAGTTGCATATGAATCTTCCTTTCATCGAATCGTTGTAAATGTATACGGCTGTGGAAAGGAAAAGTTTCATATAAAGGGTATAGATGAAATGACGTCTGTTTTCCGCTATAATCGGGTAAACATCAATGTAGCCGTTGCTTCTTTTCTGGAAAGAGGGAGGGAAACGAGATGCGTGAGAAAGAGTCCAAGATATCGTCACGGAAGCGCCGTTATTTCGTCTATGGTCCAGAGGGAGCGTACGATGAATACGTGGAACGGGACCCGAAACTTGAAGCGTACGTCGAGGACGATACGCCGTTTGAGGATCGTCCTGACCCATACGAGGAAGAAGAGCTGAAATCAAGAGGATAAGTATACATGTCAAGGTCCGATTATGGACCTTGACTTTTATTTTACCTGGAACTTTTTCTTAATACGGTTCGGTTTGTCAATTCGTTATATTCGTCTTAACCACAACATCACTTGGATTAAGAAAAGGGAGAGATGAAGATGAACATGAAACGATTTGGCTTACTGGTGGCGGTACCACTCGCACTACTTGTCGGTTGCGGGGAAGCAGACGAACTGAAGACGACGGCGACGGATACGGAAGAAGTGGTAGAGGCGGAAGCGAACGTACCAGAGGAGACGACTGTTGAAGAGACGGACGTCCAAGAAAGTGAACTCGGTACGAACAAGATCTACATGAAGAATAAGGCACTCACGATCACGGAGACGATGGGTCCGATTCAATTCGCCATCGACAAAGTACAGACGTCACGCCTCACGGTCGCAGAAGCTTATAGCGACTCATTCGATGGACAAGAAGAGGTGACGGTCGTCGCGATGAACATGTTGGTCGAGAATACGGTCGACGAGACGATGAGCTTCCATCCGAACCAGGCAACACTGGTGACGAACACAGGGGAACAGGTGTCTTCGGATTTATGGTTCTCAGATGACGTCGGTGGAGAATTTTTAGGAAAGGTGAAGAAAGAAGGGAACGTCCTCTTCTTCGTGAAAGCAAAACCAGAAGAGCTGACGGACTTGAAAGTCGTCATCGATGGACCATTCAACGAGAACTTCGACAAAGTGGCAGAAGACCGCTACGAATATACACTTAACGTGACAAAATAAGAGTAGGCGTGCCGAATAAAATCGGTACGCCTAGTCTCATGGTTGATTATTACTACACAATAAGCATAGTGGTTAGCATAGAGAATATAAGAAGGGATTCTCATATTTTGAGAGTTCCTTGTATCTTAATTTTTTCATTTTGTAAAATCTTAATTCTTAATGGGTACATATAAATCGACTTTAGATTTTCCGTCGGGATCTTCAGCTGGTTTGTTCAAATTGAACTCCAAGGTATTTCTAGATTCGTCCACTGAATATTCGCGTTCTAGTAACCATTCTTCAAAAATATATTTATACGTCTCACTCAGTTTTTCTGGAGTATCGTAGAAATGGTGCACGATGTATTGACCACCTTCTAGCATTTTAAATTGTATCTCCCCGTGCCCTGTTTTATCAAAGTTTTTAGGAACTGTGACACAAGCATCATGTCTACATTCATGAGGATCAACATCGTTCGGATTATCTAATGAAATACCGATAAATTGACTTGATGGAGGGTAAAGGTTGTGTTCCGTCGCCCAATGTATTAATTTCCCCCAATGTTCTTGTGGTTCAAAATAGCTACCCGTACGTCTGATAAATGCAATTTCAGTCTCAGGTAATTGCTTTAAAGTCATATCCATTTTGTAACCCCCATTAAAGTTGACTGATTCAATTGTCTTGATGTCCAAAAAAGTGCTTCATTGAAATAATATCTCGTTGAAGTGTTGCAACAGGAATTGTTATTTACGCTGATGCGGCAACGGAATCGACAACACATCCCAGTCGCTCCCGGCGAATAGCTTCGACAGATAGACGATTTGTCCGACATGATACCCATAATGCGACACTTGGCGTTCGATCGCGTCAATCACGGAATGGGCTTCCCCTCGAATCATCACGTTCTTCCCTAAGTCATCTGGTGTCAAATCAGCTAAGACATTATCCAACAGTTGCCAACGCTCGTCCCAAACCTCCATGAGCTCCGCACGGGATAGCTGCTGGTCCTCGAACTCGGCGTCCCGGTCACGGTCCGGCTTCTCGCCATCTGTCGTCAAAAAATCGGTCCAACGCGACTTCATGTTATTCGCCATGTGCTGGATGATCAAGGCGAGCGAGAGTGTGTACGACGCAAGTGTCTTGTGCAGGTCCTCTTCACTCACTTGGACGAGCGCGCGCTCAGCGAGTTGTTTCTGGCTTTTAAACGTAGCACGTACGGTATCGAGATATTGCGTTTCAAACATGAAAAGATCCTCCTCTTCGTATGTATCTGCTTTGAATATACCCCATATCTATCCCACTAAAAATTAAATTAATGTTATAGCAATTGAGATTCCATGGGATACATCCTGCAAGACGTCACCGCATAGTCGACATGAGGGTACTGGGTAGTCAATGTTGCGTGGATCTCTTATTCATCAATTGTGTTGATTGCGTTTGTCCGTGAGTGGATGAGCGCGATTTTTTGTATTCAAAAAGTGTGAGACACAAGGTCCCACACTTCTGATTAGGCATGTTCCAATCGAAACTCTTCCCAATGATCACGGGCCTGGTTCCGGATGCGCTCCGATACTTCCTTACTGTTGAGGAGAATCCCATACCAGCGACGCGCGTCCTCGTAGTAGTCGAGCGCGGCCGACAAATCGGCAATCCGCAACATGAGCTGGTCGTACGGTAATCCGGTCCGAATCGGGTCTGTATAGGCTTCTTGCACCTCATTGTATTTATCGAGCGTTCGCTGCATCCATTCTTTTTCAGACGCTACATCCCCAATCAATCGATACATCCATACGATTCGCATCCCGAGCATAGCGATGACAGATGGTTTTTGTCCGCTCAATTGGGCCGTCATGACGGCGAACTTATAGAGAAGGATGACGTGCTCATATGAACGGTCGCCTTTCAACACATCCGGATTCACTTGATTGAAGTAGTTCGTCTCAAGCGCTTCTCGGTTATGTTTGCGCACCTTGTCGAACGAGTCGTGAAAGACGAGGTGACAATGGTCACAGACGGTCGGTTCGTATAAATAAGGATTCGGTCCATCATACGTTGTGTAGCCATCCTTCTCAACTTCGAGTGGACGGATGTGACGTGATAAGACACGGTTCGTCTTACTTTCTTGTAAACAATACGGACATTTGACTTTCTTCAAAAACAAATGTTCTGCCATCTCGACACCTCACACATAGACATTGACGAGCAATCCGCGAATTTCACCGACTTGGTCGAGTAGGGAAAGGCGAGAGGCCTCACCCGAGATGACCTGATCTGTCAGCGCGAGGAGTTTTTGGTCGACTTGTTCGACGACCTTATAAATCTTCGCGCGCCCGCGGCGATTGAATCCGCGTTTATCTTCGAGACGGAGTGCCGCGTCTACGGCCTCTTTCATAAAGTCTTTAATCATTTGTTTGTATTCGGCAAGCGCTTCGACAGTCTGACTTTCAGCTAGAAGTTCTCCTTGTTCATGAATCGCAGCGATTTGACGTTGGAAGCGTTCATGCTCTCGATCTTCGCGCTTCTGACCGATCACATTTTGGAAGGAGACACCGGGTTCGACTTCGGCGCGCTTTGCCTTACTTGAGCCGAGGAGCGATTGCGTCTCCATGATGCGACGAATGTCCATATGGGCAACCGTCCTTTCTTTAGGTTAGTTCAATAATTGTAACACGCCTTGCGGCAATGCGTTCGACTGGGCAATCATCGCCATGCCGGACTGGTTCAAAATGTTTAGACGTGCGAAGTCCATCATTTCACGGGCCATGTCGGCATCACGGATTCGTGACTCAGACGCCGTTAAGTTTTCTGAGCCGATGGCGACGACGCTGACGTTCGCCTCCAAGCGATTTTGGATGGCTCCGAGTTTTGAACGTTCGAGTGACACTTTGTTGATGGCTGCATCGAATTTTGAAATGGCATCACCCGCATCCTCAGGTGTCAATACACTCAATGCATAATACGTTTCAGTAGGTGTCGTCGAATCGTTGTCATGGTCGACGGCAGGAAGTTCTCCGCCACCGGGTGTCGTCATCGTGATATTGAGTGCATGGGCACGCATATCTTCCACATTTAAGATGACGGCTTCATTGTTACCTGCACCGATTTGGAAGAATAACGTATTATTGCCTTGCATGTATTCGCCATTCATAATTTTCTTTGAGTTGAATTCCGTCGTTTCGGCAATTCGTGTCACTTCGGCAGTCAACGCGTTAATTTCTTCCTGGACAGCTTTGGCGTCGTCTTCACTGAGCGTTCCATTTGCTGATTGAACCGATAATTCACGCATCCGTTGGAGAAGGGCGTGTGTTTCGTTCATCCCGCCTTCGAGTGTCTGCGTGAGTGAGATACTGTCGAGCGTGTTGCGTTCTGCCATCGAGAGCGAGTCGAGGCGCATCCGCATTTTCTCTGAGATGGCGAGTCCTGCCGCATCATCAGATGCCTTGTTGATGCGAATCCCACTTGAGAGGCGATCCATCGTTTTTTTCATTGACGCTTGATTCAGGGAAAGAGATGTATACGCTTTTAGTGCTTGGACGTTATTCGTAATTTTCATAACGGTTTCCTCCAGACGTGACAGGTTGGGTCTTGGCACGCTCCATTGCTTCACCCCATGTTTGGTCGAGGTCACTTGCGAGCGTATGTAGTTCGGCGATTTTTTCCTTATCCTGGTCGATGATTGCTTCGACGCTTGCGTTTGCCATATATAGATAAATTTCATCCAGTTGAGCCGCGATAATCCCGCCGCCGTCATGGAGTCCTTGGTGAAGTTTGACTAAAAGTTCACGGGCTTGGCGAAGATGACGGTTTCGTTCGGCAATCGTCGAATCTTGCGCATGTTTATAGTGATAGACGAGTGCGTGAAGCATCGCCTGAGTCAGCTCTTCCGGCCTCATTTCATATAATTGGGTTGAATTCATCTTTGTTCTCCTTTGATCGAATCAAGTTCCTCTATCAACAACAACACTTCTGCCATCACATCATAAAGTTGAGGTGGGATGGCGTCTCCTAGGTCAAGGTCGAGCAAATGGCCAAGCAAGGAATGGTCGTTCTCGACCGCTACTCCTCGGGCACGTGCTTCCTGTAAAATCTTTTCAGCGACGGCTCCGGTCCCGCGGGCGACGATGACGGGCGCTTTATCCGTCGTTTCATCATAGCGGACGACCGCGGCCGTCTTACGTTTCGTCAAATCCATGCGTTGGTACATCGGGACCTCCTAAATTCTAAAGTCATATCCTGTCGTCGGTGCTATCGTAGGCTCTTCGATGACACGATCAGCTTTCGTGAGCGGTTTGAACTGGGTCGTCACACTCTTATATCCAATTGTCTCGAGCGTTTGTTCGATTTTCCCGAGAAGGGGACGAGCGAGTCGCTCGACCGTCGAATCGTCGTGCTCGAGTGTGAGTCGGAGGTTTCGATCTTTTGCTTCGAGTTTGACACCAATTTCTCCAAGACGTGGGGTCTCTAAACGAATGTAGAGGACACTGTTCTCCCAGTCGACAACGTCCCCGGCCTCCCGGTTTTGGATATGAACATGGATTCCGGTGTCGATCTCTTGAACTTTTGCCGGTAGGGCGAACAAGAGTTGATGGAGCTGACCGCCATCAAGGCGGTTGAGCGTCTGTTGGACTTGGAAGAACGAGGCGAGGCGTTGCGCCTCGGGGTTCGTCGTATCTCCACGTACCGATAAAGCTGATGTCGGCGTATTGGACGTCGCTTGGGCGAGCTGTGCCTGTGTCTGCACACGTTGCGCTACTTCCTGGATGTGTCGTCCAGATAATGTCGAATCGAGCTTGAGTGGCGCGACGGTCGGCATCTCGCCGGCACGTGTCGCCCCGTGTGGGATATATTCGATGCGTGTCTGGTTCGGCGCATAACGGAAATCATTCAGTGCCGCTCGGACCTCTTTGACGAGTGTCGCACTCTCTTGTGGTTTCGTCGCAAGCAACGACAACGCGACGTCGAGTTTGGCCGTCATGGCGACCAATTGCTTCTCTTGAGTCACGTCGGTATGAAGCAAGGCGTCCGTCTTTTGGACGAGTTGTGTCAGACGGGTCGAGACGGTCTCGAGGGCAGGGCGTGCCGCATGCGGGTTCGTCTCGATCAACGTAGCAACTTGTCCGAGTTGTTTCGTGACGGTCGCCTGCTCGTTTCGGAACGTGTTCGTGACGGTCGCTAGATGTGACGTCACTTCCTTCACCATCACTTGCTTCCCGTTGATTGGAGGAAGCGGCATCGCTTGGCGCGATTCAGATTCAATCGGACGCGATGATATCGGTGTCGTCGGCGTGAGGTCACGGATGACCCGGTCAATCGTTTCCGGTGTCGGCGTGACGCGTTCACTCACGGGACGTGACAGATTGACGAGTTCGACATACCGCTCTTTTTGTGGGTAAGGAGCGTTCGGCGCCGGCGGTGTGATCTGTTGTTTCGCTTCGTTCAAAGAGAGGACGGCGATTTCCCGAGCCATCTCACGAGGAACGGTCGGAGTGTCGAGCGTCTTCAAATGTAGGATGACGTCCCGCATGTCCCCTTTGAACGCCGTCTCGAGAAGGCGTACCGTGTCTTCGTTCATCGGCAAGCGTCCGGATTGTAGCAGACGGCTGACCGCGCTTCGTACTTCAGGTGGAAGGGAAGCGAGGAGCGTCTGAATCTTCGCATCAAGCTTTGACGACGCGGACGCAGGTGGTGCGGATTCAAGTGTCTCTTCCTTTGGAGGAACGACGGTCGCCATCAAGACGCCGTCCTGTTCGGCGAGCGTCACTTGGAACGGGTTCGTTTTCGGAAGCCCATCTTTAAATGTGACCTCGACTTCTTCACCGTTGATCTTGACAATCGCGGAGTCGGGTCCTGTTTGTTTGACGAGTTCGGCCTTGTACGTCCGGTTCGTCTGGATGCCTGGTAAGACCGAACTGACGGCGGTCGCTTGGGCTTGAATTTGCATGTTTGTCACCTCGACCATAATATCGACCTCTTTTTAAAAAAATGAAGCGATACAATAGAAAAAAACCTTCCGTCTTTTCGACGGAAGGCGTGTCAGGACTCGAGCACGGGGTTCGCGTTCAATTGTTGGAACCGGGCGACAAGTTCACCTGTCGCTTTGAGCTGGTTCCGGAGGACGTACGGTGTTGCGTTCGTTTGGATTTGATGTCCATCAGTCGTGAGGACAAGCCCGTTCGGCTCACCCTCAATGTTCAGTATGTCTCGAATATGGGACCAGGCATACCATTCACAATCGTCTCGTTTTGGAGACTTCGTCGGGAAGAAGACGAGTCCAGTTGTCGGTTCAATCACGACAGGGACTTTCCCTTTTACGCCGGCGACGCGTTTGGCGATGAAGATTCTTTCCTCGATCGAGCTGTTGTACTGGCGGCAAGAAAGTTGCAACAACTGGTACGGCCGGAGCGGGGTTGAAATCTCGGTGCCATCCTCGAGAATGATCCGTGACTGCTTCATGATGTCAAAGCAAGGGAGAATCGCCACGGTTCGCTTTGTGATGCGATATTTTTCCTCAGAATAGTAGGAGCGCATACGCTGCACCATCCTCCTCGTATTAGATTTTCAGGATCGGCTAAAGACAAACGGCACAAACCTAAATCATCCCTTCAATGATATATCACAAAAAATGTAAATTCAACAAGACAATATGAAAAGTAGGGAAATATAATTCCAATGAAAGCCAAATGACGAAACGTTTACAAATATTTGAGAAAGTATTTGTCACGCTTACAAGAAGGTGGTAAGATTAGCCGTAGAGGACAATCCTCTGTATTCTCCAATGGTGAAAGGAATGGATTTACACATGGTAGGTAAAGTAAAATGGTTTAACTCAGAAAAAGGTTTTGGATTCATCGAAGTTGAAGGCGGCAAAGACGTGTTCGTACACTTCTCAGCAATCCAATCTGAAGGCTACAAATCACTTGACGAAGGTCAAGATGTAGAGTTTGAAATCGTTGATGGCGAGCGTGGCCCACAAGCGGCTAACGTTGTAAAATTATAATTTCAAACCACGAAGCCGGCTCCCTTGGGAGTCGGCTTTTTATTTTGTCTATATAATAAAAAAAGGCGTTTAAAAATGAGTGGAATGGGTATTTTCTTTCTATACCTTTCGCTCGTTCTAGGAAATGTTGAATTCGGAACAAAATTGTCATTATTTTCTGATGATAACGTTTTCAATCGCAGCGTTTTCGGGGTATAATATGAGTGAGCCACCTGGTTCCCCTTTCTTTTTTAAGAAATGAAGCAGGAGATTCCGTCTCGTTCGACGAATCATTGGTTCAAGCGGTTATTTCTAAGGAGGAGTTCAGATGATTTATAACATTCGCGGCGAAAACATTGAGGTCACACCAGCAATCAAAGACTATGTCGAGAAAAAGCTGGAGAAGTTGACTCGGTATTTCACAACTCCTACGGATGCACAGACGGCTTACGTCAACTTGAAAGTGTATAACGAGAAACAAAAAGTGGAAGTGACGATCCCGATGCCGAACTTGTTGCTCCGTGCTGAGGACATCAACCTCGACATGTATGCGGCAATCGACCTCGTCGTCGATAAATTGGAACGTCAAATCCGTAAACACAAAACGAAACTCAACCGTAAAGGACGCGGGAAAGAAGGTGGCGTTGGCGAGTACTTCAAGTCTTTAGAAGGACCTGATGATACACCGGCCGTCTACGATGAGGACGAGGCAGAACTCGAACTCGTGCGGACGAAACGCTTCACGTTGAAACCGATGGACACGGAAGAGGCGATTCTTCAAATGGATATGCTCGGTCACAGCTTCTTCGTCTTCTCAGACGCAGAAACGGGCAACACGAACGTCGTCTACCGTCGTAAAGATGGGAAGTACGGCTTGATCGAACCTGAATAATAAACTTGACACTACACGACCTCCCGGCTTCGGGGGGTCGTTTCCTTTTGCCTTTCCTTGAAAGGTGGCACCACTTCGGTTAAACTGTACATTAGGGAAAAAACATGCATTTTTTAGTGAGTGCAGAGGAGATATGAGTATGGCGAACTTTTTGAAAGAGTTATTTGCTCCACAGAAACGAATGTTGAAAAAAGCAGAGAAAGCGGCCGACTTGATCGAGTCGTTCGCCGAACCAATCAAAGCATTGTCCGACGAACAGCTTCAGGCGAAGACGGAAGAGTTCCGGGAACGTCTGGCAAAAGGCGAGACACTTGACGACCTCTTGCCGGAGGCGTTCGCGGTCTGTCGTGAGGCATCGGAGCGTGTGCTCGGGATGCGTCATTACCGTGTCCAGCTCATCGGGGGCTATGTGCTCCATAACGGCGACATCGCCGAAATGAAAACCGGTGAAGGGAAGACGCTCGTCGCGACACTTCCTGTCTACTTGAACGCGCTCACTGGCCGTGGCGTACACGTCGTAACGGTCAACGAATATTTGGCGAAACGAGATAAAGAACTCATGGAGCCGCTCTACTTCGCACTCGGTCTTTCAGTCGGCCTCAACGTGTCGAACATGGACCGTGTCGAGAAACAAGCGGCCTATAACTGTGATATCACGTACTCGACGAACAACGAGCTCGGATTCGACTACCTCCGTGACAACATGGTCCTTTATAAAGAAGACCGTGTTCAACGTGAGCTCTACTACACGATCGTCGATGAAGTCGACTCAATCCTCGTCGATGAGGCGCGTACTCCGCTCATCATCTCAGGTTCGGCTCAAAAGTCGACTGAACTCTACACGCGCGCGGATGCGTTCGTCCGTACGTTGAAAGAGGAAGACGATTACACGGTCGACGTGAAGACGAAGTCGGTCCTCTTGACGGACCAAGGGGTCGACCTCGCCGAGAAGTTCTTCGGCATCGACAACCTGTTCGCAATCGAGCACGTCGCCGTCAACCATCACGTCGGGCTCGCCCTTCGTGCAAACGCGGTCATGCATCACGATATCGACTATATGGTACGTGAGGGGCAAGTCATGATCATCGACCAATTCACGGGTCGTGTCATGGACGGACGCCGCTACTCGGAAGGTCTTCACCAGGCAATCGAGGCGAAAGAAGGCGTCGAGATTCAACGCGAATCGATGACGCTCGCCACAATCACGTATCAGAACTACTTCCGGATGTACGAGAAACTTGCCGGGATGACCGGTACAGCGAAGACAGAGGAAGAAGAGTTCCGTAACATCTACAACATGCAAGTCGTGACGATTCCGACAAACAAACCGATTCTCAGGGACGACAAGGCAGACCTCATCTTCAAATCGATGGAAGGCAAGTTCAAAGCCGTCGTGGAAGAGATTTCGGCAGTTCACGCGACGGGACAACCGATCCTCGTCGGAACGGTCGCCGTCGAGACATCTGAATACTTGAGCAAGCTTTTGACGAAGAAGAAGATTCGTCACGATGTCTTAAACGCGAAGAACCACGCGCGTGAGGCGGAAATTATCGAGAACGCCGGTCAAAAAGGTTCCGTCACGATTGCGACGAACATGGCCGGTCGTGGTACCGACATCAAGCTCGGAGAAGGTGTCATCGACCTCGGTGGTCTTTACATCATCGGGACAGAGCGTCACGAATCACGCCGAATCGATAACCAGCTACGTGGTCGTGCGGGCCGTCAAGGGGACCCGGGTAAATCCCAGTTCTACTTGTCACTCGAAGACGAGCTCATGCGTCGCTTCGGAACGGATAGCCTCCAAAGCATGATGGAGCGTCTCGGGATGGATGACACGCAACCGATTGAGAGCCGCATGGTCTCGAAAGCGGTCGAGTCAGCGCAAAAACGTGTCGAAGGAAACAACTACGATGCGCGGAAGCAGCTTCTCGGTTATGACAACGTCATGGCGGACCAACGGAAGGTCATGTACAAGGACCGCTCGAGCATCCTCGAGAACGAGTCGGTCACGGATATCGTCCGTTCGATGATGGCACAGACGGTCGAACTCGGTGTCGGTCAATACACGCCGATCGAACTCGTACCGGAAGAATGGAACATCGACGAGCTCGCGCACTGGGCCAACCAGACGCTCGCGCTCGAGAAGACGGTCGAAGGCAAAGACTTCTACGGCAAAGAGCGTGAAGAAATCATCGAGCTTCTCATGGAGCGCGTGAAAGAGCAGTACGAGGCGAAACGTGAACTCGCACCACCGGAACGCTTCAACGAGTTTGAGAAGATTATCGTGCTCCGTGCCGTCGACTCGCACTGGATGTCCCATATCGACCATATGGACCAGTTGCGCCAAGGGATTCATCTCCGCGCCTACGGACAGAACGATCCGCTTCGTGAGTATCAAGCGGAAGGGATTAACATGTTCGACGCGATGAACGCGGCGATCTCAGAAGAAGTGACGGGCTTTGTTCTTCGTGCCGAAGTCGGGGACAACCTCCGACGAGAGAAAGTCGTCGAAGAGGAAGTCGCCGTATCAGGCAAGAGCGATGCACCGGTCAAGAAGAAGCCGGTCCGTCGTTCGAAAGAAGACAGCATCGGCCGGAACGACCCGTGCTGGTGCGGTTCTGGCAAGAAGTTCAAGAACTGTCACGGTAGACAACAGGCTTAATTATTGAAGAGGCGGGTCCGCTCGCCTCTTTCCTACGGAAAGGTGAATCACACTATGGAAATTTCAGATATTCGGAACGAACTAGAGGCGATGGCGAAACGCCTCGAGAATTACAGAGCGTCTCTCAACTTGACAGAGAAAGAGGCACGTATCGCCGAGCTCGAGAACGAGATGACGTATCCTGACTTCTGGGACAACCAGGAGAAGGCACAAAAAGTCATCGATGAGTCAAACGGACTCAAAGCGATGGTCGACAAGTATCAAGACCTCGCCAATCAACATGAGGACGGCGAAGTGACGCTCGAACTCATCAAGGAAGAGCCGGACGCCGAGATGCAAGAAGAGCTCGGGGAATCGATTCAAGCGCTCAAAAAGGAGTTTGACGACTTCGAACTCGAGATCCTCTTGAACGGACCATACGATGCGAACAACGCCATCCTCGAATTGCACCCGGGTGCGGGCGGTACCGAGTCACAGGACTGGGCATCGATGCTCCTTCGGATGTATCAACGTTTCGCCGACAAACAAGGCTGGAAAGTCGAGACGGTCGATTACCTCCCGGGTGAGGAAGCGGGCGTCAAGTCGGTCACGCTCCGCATCGTCGGTCATAACGCATACGGCTACTTGAAGGCGGAGAAAGGGATTCACCGCTTGGTCCGCATCTCGCCGTTCGACTCGTCAGGTCGTCGTCATACGTCGTTCGTGTCATGTGACGTCATGCCGGAATTCGATGACGACATCGAGATCGAAGTACGGACAGAAGACCTCCGTATCGACACGTACCGTGCATCAGGTGCCGGCGGTCAGCACATCAACACGACGGACTCTGCCGTCCGGATCACGCACGTGCCGACGGGCGTCGTCGTTTCGTGTCAGACCGAGCGCTCACAGATCAAGAACCGTGAGTCGGCGATGAAGATGTTGAAAGCGAAATTGTACCAACGCGAACTCGACGAGCAGCAACGAAAACTCGACGAGATCCGTGGGGAGAAGACGGACATCGGTTGGGGTAGCCAAATCCGTTCGTATGTCTTCCACCCGTATTCGATGGTCAAAGACCACCGGACGAACTATGAAGTTGGGAACACGAGTGGCGTCATGGACGGCGACGTCATGCCGTTCATCGATGCCTACCTTCGTAAAACAAATATGTGATGCATGTGGCTCAAAGACACCTGTCTTTGGGCCATGTTGTGTGTAAAGGAGACTTTCTTTAATGAAGCAAATCGTCAAAGACTATCTGTATTTGTTGACCGGCTCAGTGTTCGTCGCCTCGGCCTTCAGCTTATTTCTGTTGCCAAACAATCTGGCATCAGGCGGGGTGAGCGGGATCTCGGTCATCACCTATGAACTGTTCGGCATCTCGCCGGGGGCGTTCCAGCTCGTGGCGAACGTGTTACTTCTGATTATCGGGTGGGCCATCCTCGGACTCGGTTTCGGTGTGAAGTCGCTCGTCGGCTCCATCTTTTTACCGGGTGTCATTCTTTTCTATGAGGCGATCGATGCCGGTGCGGCTGTGGACGATACGCTCCTCGCGGCCATTTTCGGTGGTGTCGGTGTCGGTGTCGGACTCGGACTCATCTTCCGTGGACGCGCCTCGACAGGGGGGATGGACTTGATCGCTCAGATTTTACATAAGTTCACGCACATCCCGCTCTATCTCTGTATCGCCATCCTCGATGGCATGGTCGTCTTGACCGCGGCCTTGACATTCTCGTTCACGACCGGACTCTATGCACTCATCGCATTATTCATCACGGTTAAGATGATCGACTTCGTCCAGCTCGGGTTCACACAGGACAAGATGGCTTACGTCATCTCGGAGAAGCGAGACTTCATCGTCCGAGCCGTCTTCGAGGAGCTTGACCGTGGTGCGACAGAGATCCAAGCAATCGGAGCATACTCACGTCTCGACCGTCCGATGCTCATGATTGTTGTCCGTCAGAGCGAAGTGAGTCGATTGAAGGAAATCATCCGTCGGATCGACCCGGAGGCATTCCTTGTCTTCAGTGAGGCACATGAGGTGCTAGGACAAGGGTTTACGTCCGATAAGCGTTACATCAACGTACCGTAAGTTGTGGAATCTTTGTGTACTTTTCGTGAGATTAGGTTAGAAAACATACGTTAACGGCTATAATGGTAAATGTAGGTCATTTCTACAACTTAGGAGGGGAACGTGGTTATGAAAAAATGGATGATGGCCATCGGCCTCGGAGCCATGCTGACACTCGGCGCATGTGGCGGCGGTGAAGAAGAGGATACATCGAGCAACGGGGATTCGGGCTCGAACACGGCATCGGTTGACGCGGAAGCGGTATACGCACAAAACTGTGCGGCATGTCACGGTGCGAACCTTGAAGGAATGAGTGGTCCGTCACTCGAACAAGTCGGTGCTCGTCTGTCGGCAGAAGAGATTGAAAACGTCATTCGAAACGGTCAAGGCGCGATGCCTGCGAACGTCATTGAAAAAGACGAAGAAATCACAGCGGTCGCCGCTTGGCTCGCTGAGAAAAAATAAGATGTGACAGCATGAGGTGTGTTCTACCTCATGCTTTTTTTATGGTTACTTTGATTGAAACGAGGTAATACAACAAATCTTAAATCGAAAAAATAGGCTCAAAGAAAATCGATACATTCATAAAGAATCCGAAGGTAGTATCATTTGAAGTGCGGTTTCAACATTCTATTAGGGAATAAGAAAGCGAGTTTCTTCGCGACATTTTCACATCGAACTCAATCGAACTGAAACAATCCTGTAATGGTGTTTTAAAAGTCGGATTGATATAATTGTAGTCGCTTCAACATATGCCCTAGATGATTTTTTGACCAGGCTAACATAAAAAAGCGACGCCTTGACAGAGGAAGTCGTTTCCTGTAAAAAAGACTCTAGGCGAAATATACAGTAACTAAAACAATTGATTCAAATTCGTCATAGATGCTTAAAAATAATTTAAAAAGGGTAGGGAATACGTTATGATCTCGATGCAAAAAGTCAGTAAAGTATATCCGAACGGCGTCGTCGCCATGGATGACCTCGATCTAGAGATTCGCGACGGCGAGTTCCTTTATGTCGTCGGGCCTTCCGGTGCCGGAAAGTCGACGTTCATGAAGATGATTTATCGTGAGGAGAAGCCGACAGCCGGTCAATTGTTGATTGACGGACTCGATGTCGGGAAAATTAAAGACCGACACGTACCGAAGCTACGCCGTCAACTCGGCGTTATCTTCCAAGACTTCAAATTGTTGCCGTCACTTACGGTATATGAGAACGTAGCGTTCGCATTAGAAGTTGTAGGAGCAGACACGTCTTCGATTCGGAAACAAGTCATGGATGTGTTGAACCTTGTCGGATTGAAGAACAAGGCGCGCAACTATCCCGACGAACTATCAGGTGGAGAACAACAACGTGTCTCGATTGCTCGCGCAATCGTCAATAAGCCAAAATTGATCATCGCCGATGAGCCGACAGGGAACTTAGACCCGGAAACAGCATGGGGCATCATGGAAGTGTTTGAAGAGATTCACCGCCGCGGAGCGACAATCGTCATGGCAACACACAACCGTGACATCGTCGATAAGATTCGTCACCGCGTCATCGCGATTGAGAACGGGAAAGTCGTGCGCGATGAAGAGAAAGGAGCATATGGCTATGATATTTAAGACTGGATTGCGCCATTTGCGTGAAGGGTTCAAAGGAACACTTCGGAATGGATGGATGTCGTTCGCGGCGATTAGTGCCGTGACCATTACGTTGCTACTTGTCGGTGTATTCGCACTCGTCATGTTCAACATCAATGAAATTTCAGATAACGTCGAAAATGATGTCGAGATTCAAGTGTTCATCACTCGTACAGCGGATGAGAACTCGGTTGAGAAACTCGGAGAGAACATTGAACAGGTGCCGGGCGTCTCGACGGTCACGTTCAGTTCAAAAGAAGATGAGCTAGCGAAGTTCCAAGACCAGCTCGGCGATGATGCGGCTGCATACGGAACGGTCGAAAAAGACAACCCGCTCCACGCCCGCTATATCGTCAAAGCACAAGACCCGACAGAACTAGAGGAAGTGGCCAAGTCGGTCGGTTCACTCGATAATGTGGACGATGTGAAATACGGAAAAGACTACATCGATAAAATGTTTGCCTTCTTCAACGGGATTCGCATCGGCGGACTCGCGTTGATTGTCGGTTTGACATTGATGGCGATGTTCTTGATCTCAAATACGATTAAAATGACAATCTTCTCGCGTCGCCGTGAGATTGAAATCATGCGACTCGTCGGAGCGAAAAACAGCTTTATCCGCTGGCCGTTCTTTATCGAAGGATTGCTCCTTGGAATGCTTGGGGCTCTCGTCCCGATTCTTGTCATTTATTTCGGATATGACGTTGCATATAGTGCTTTACAACCATCGCTTGATCAATTGAATAGTGATATATTTAAGTTGATTGATCCATCGACGCTAACAGTCCAAGTATCGCTTGTTTTACTTGCACTCGGTGCGTTCATCGGAATCTGGGGATCGACGACATCGCTCGGTCGTTTCTTGAAAATCTAACTTAAATAAGGAGGAGTTGGCGGATGAAACGTTCGCTTGCGCTAGGGTTGTGTGTATCGTTACTTGCCATGCCGGTCATGGCGACAGAGAAAGACACGTTGAAAGCTCGACAAGATCGACTGTCCAATGAGTTGGAGGAGTCGAAAAAAGCGCAGGCCGAGACGGATGCCGAACTCGAGATCACCGAGGCAGAGCGTGATGCCGTGAAGACGGAAATACACGTCGTCGACGACCGGTTGAATGAATTGAGCGAACAAATCGCCATTCAGCAGCATGAGGTCGATACAGCCCGGGCAGAACTCGAGTCGACCCGCCAACAACTTTCCGTTCAGGAAGAATACTTGGAAAGCCAGAAGGAACTCGTGAACGAGCGCCTTCGCGTTTTGCAAGTACATGAAGACACTTCCTATCTACAAGTCATCTTTGAGTCCCGTTCCTTCGGCGACTTCGTGACACGGGCTATGACGGCCCGCACGATCGCTGAACAGGACCGGGAGCTCATACATAATTATATGAGTGAGATGGGACGTTTGGAGTCGCTCGAGTCGACACAACGTACCCAGCTCTCTTTCATCAAGCAAAAAGAGCGCGAGCTCGTCATCACCAAGCAAGACCTTGACCGAACGGCCGAGAAGAAACGTGACCTGTTGGTCGAACTGAACGAACAAGTGGAGCAGCTCGAGCTCGAAAAGATGACGCGCAGTGAAGAGCAGGCGGTCATGGCTGAACAGAACCGCATCATCAGTGAACAACTAGAGGCGATTGCGACTGCCGAACGAGAAGCCGCAGAGGCGGCGGAACGTGCCAAACGTGAAGCTGAGGCGCGTGCCGCTGAAGCTGAAGAGCGAGCACAAGCAGAAGCGGAAGCCAGTGAGTCGGAGGTCGAGGAGGCACCAGAAGTGACCGCACCAACCGAAACACCGACGAATGTGTCCACGTCCACCGGATTCGTTCGTCCTGTGTCCGGTTATGTGTCTAGTCCGTTCGGTCCACGAGACAACCCGTTGACAGGTGTGCCGGAGATTCACAAGGGCATCGACCTCGTCAATGCGTCTGGAACACCAATCGTGTCAAGCGCACCAGGTGTCGTCATCAAGGCGGCACCGGCGACCGGATATGGAAATGTCGTCTTCGTTTCGCATGTCATCAACGGTGAGATTTGGACGACCGTCTATGCCCATTTAAATGCGATCACAGTCGGAGCCGGTCAACAAGTGGCGGCGGGACAGACGGTCGGAACGCTTGGCAATACCGGCTGGTCGACCGGACCCCATCTTCATTTTGAGTTACACCGAGGGAAATGGGCACCGGGACAGCCGAACGCAATTGACCCGGCCCCGTATATTGGATACTGACAGAAGCGGACGCGTCCCAAATATGTGGAACGCGTCCGCTTTTCCTCTAGTTTTTGCTATACTAATGAAAAGACTTACAAAGAGAAATGAGGGACCAACCCGTGAAAAATTCAACCGCAGGACTACTCGCTGGCACAACGTTCGTGGCTGGGGCCGGTGCAGGCCTTGCGACGATGGCGTTTACAGACACATCGCTTCCCATTCAAACGAATGCGGAAGGCTGGGATAAAGTCGACCAAGTACGTGATTTGATTGAAGAACATTCGTTACAGGACATCTCAGAAGACGATTTATTGACCGGTGCGCTCGACGGGATGACCGCAGCGCTGAACGACCCGTATTCGGATTTCTTGGATGCGGAAGAAACGTCACAATTTACGGACTCGATTGAATCGAGTTTTGAAGGAATCGGCGCGACTTTGGAGAAGAAAGGAGAGGACATCCTAATTGTCGCTCCGATCAAAGGCGCTCCGGCTGAAGAGGCGGGACTTCGTCCTGGCGACATCATCACAGCGGTCGACGGGGAGTCGATCGAAGGGATGGATGTACAGGAAGCCGTCCAATTGATTCGAGGCGAAAAAGGGACGACCGTCACGTTGACGATTCGCCGTGGCAGTCAGACGGCGGATTATGAGATCACACGTGACACGATTCCAATCGAGACGGTCTTCTCTGAAGTGAAAGAGAAAGAGGGTAAAAAGATTGGGTATCTCCAAGTCACCCAATTCTCAGAACCGACGGCTGATGAATTCCTCGAACAACTCGAGCAACTCGAGTCAGAAGAAATCGATAGCTTGATCATCGATGTTCGTGGAAATCCGGGAGGTCTCTTGCCTGCCGTCATCGAGATGTCGGAAGGGTTCGTCCCGACATCAAAACCGGTCGTCCAAATCGAGAATGCGGACGGTGACCGTGATGCACAAAACGGTCGTGCTCGTGAAGCGAAACCGTATGACCTGTTTGTCTTGACGGATGAGGGTTCTGCCTCGGCATCTGAGATTTTGACTGGTGCGATGAAAGAAGGAGCAGGCGCGACCATCATCGGGACGAAGACGTTCGGAAAAGGTGTCGTCCAGACGGCGTTCGACTTAGAGGACGGCAGTAACTTGAAATTGACGACGAGCAAGTGGCTCACACCGGACGGAAATTGGATTAACAAGAAGGGCATCGAGCCGGACATTGAAGTGGAGCAACCGGACTTCTTCAACGTGACCCGTGTCCTGACAGAAGAAGAGTCGCTCCAAGTCGGAGATTACGGTGATGCCGTCTCGAACTTGCATAAAATTTTAACTGGAATCGGCTATGAGCCAGGCGGTCAGCCGGGATATTACGGGGATACGATGGCGAACGCCGTGAAAGCATTCCAGACAGACAATGGTCTCGAGGCTTCTGGAACTGTCGATGAAGAGACAGCCTCTGCACTCGAAGCGAAGTTGCTCGAAGCGATTCAAGATGAGGCGAATGACGCCCAATTGAATCGTGCGCTTGAAGAAGCCGCAAAATAACGTTGTATGAAAGAAAGGGTTGGACCGCGTGGAAGTTGTACGAATGGGTGTTACGGCTTTATTGACGTTGTTAGGTAGTCCGCTGTTTTGGGTGACACTTGTCGCCCTTACATACATATCGCTTACACGGGTCAAGCGAGAACGGGCCATGTTCCGTTCGAGACGTCGCTCACCGAAGTCGGAATGGAGACATTTCATCTGGCCGAGTCTTCTGTTAGCGGTCCTCTCATCGGCCGTGACGATTTTACTCGAGACGACCATCACGTTTGAGTGGGCCGTCTCGTTCACGATTCTCTATACGCTCGTCGTCTTGACGATGCATCCGCGATTCTTTAATCCGGTGCTTCCTCTTCTCGTGTTGTTTGGGGTCGTCTTGTTACGCGATGTTGTCGCATATGGGGTGCTTCGTAATTGGGTAGCAGCACTCGCTCAGGTCGATTGGACGGTCTATGCGCTCACATTCGGCCTCGTCACCCTTGCGGAAGCGATTCTCTTGCGCTGGAACGGACCAAAAGAGACATCCCCGACCTTGATCTTGTCGAAACGGGGGCAGTTTATCGGAGGGCATGTCGTCAAACGGATTTGGTTTTTCCCGCTCGTCGTCTTCGTGCCACCGATGTTCGGTCTCGACTGGCCGATGGTGCCCATCATTCTTCCGATTCCCATCGGGGTCAGTTTATTGTCGACCGGCGCCTTACCAGGAACGCTTCTCGCACGACTGAGTAATTATCGTGCCGTACTCGCTTTGATCGCCCTCGGTCTATTCGGCCTCTCATATGCGTTTGAGATTCCATATGTCGACTATGTAGTATTGACGCTATTCGTCCTCTATGAGCTCGGCTTACAATGGATCAAACGCGAGAATCGGGGAACGACACCCGTTTTCATCAACGGAAACCGTGGGGCGGTCATCGTCGACACGCTACCGAACTCGCCTGGAGAGGCGATGCAGCTCATCCCGGGTGAATCGATCTATAAAGTCAACGGGACGGTCATCACCGGAGGGCACAGTTTTTATGAGGCGCTCCAGCAACATAAGCCATACATCAAGCTGGAAGTGTTGAATCTGAACGGAGACATCCGATTCGTTCAACGGGCGATGTATGAGACCGATCCACATGAGCTCGGGATTTTGTTCGTCGGGGAACCAACGAGCCCGAGAGTCCATTTGCGTAAACTGTAAGAGTATCCGTCATGGGTACTCTTTTTTGCATACAAAAAGGGCACCTGCAAGGATGCCCTTTCGTCTTATACTTCAAGTTTTGAAGGTTTGAATGCCATTGTGGCTTCGACTGCGTGTTGCCATCCTTTGTATAGGGCTTCACGGTGAGACTCGTCCATGTTTGGATCGAACTTCTTATCGAGTTTCCACTGGTCTTTGACTTCGGCTTGGTCTTTCCAGAATCCAACGGCGAGACCCGCCAAGTAGGCGGCACCGAGTGCAGTCGTTTCACTCACTTCAGGACGTTCGACCGGAACATTGAGAATGTCCGATTGGAACTGCATGAGGAAGTTGTTGCTGACGGCTCCACCATCGACGCGGAGCGTCTTCAAGTTGATGCCTGAGTCATTTTCCATCGACGTGAGGACGTCACGTGTCTGGTAAGCGAGTGACTCGATTGTCGCCCGGACCATCTGTTCTTTCTCTGTCCCACGCGTGAGACCGAAGATGGCACCACGGACGTCAGAGTTCCAGTACGGGGCACCGAGACCGACGAAGGCAGGAACGACGTAGACACCGTCAGTTGATTCGATCCGTGTCGCATACTGTTCCGAGTCTTTCGCTGATTTCAACATTCGTAATCCGTCACGGAGCCACTGGATTGCAGAACCGGCGACGAAGATCGAACCTTCGAGCGCGTATTCTACTTTCCCGTTATAGCCCCAAGCGATTGTCGTCAAGAGACCGTGATCAGATTTGACGGCTTCTTCTCCCGTGTTCATGAGCATGAAACAACCTGTTCCATACGTGTTTTTCGCCTCACCTTTTTCGAAGCAAGTTTGTCCGAACAAGGCGGCCTGTTGGTCACCTGCAGCTCCGGCAATCGGGACTTCGAATCCGAAGAAGTGGTATGGAATCGTGTTCGCATAGACTTCACTTGACGGTTTGACTTCAGGAAGCATTGATTTTGGCACTGTCAAGATGTCGAGTAACTCGTCATCCCACTTCTGCTCGTAGATGTTGTACATGAGTGTACGCGATGCGTTCGAGTAATCGGTTACGTGTGCTTTTCCACCAGAGAGTTTCCAGATGAGCCACGTGTCGATTGTCCCGAAGAGGAGTTCGCCGTTCTCAGCTTTTTCACGTGCACCCTCGACGTTGTCAAGAATCCATTTGACTTTCGTTCCTGAGAAGTAGGCATCGATGAGGAGACCTGTTTTGTCGCGGACCATATCGGAATGACCGGCTGCTTTCAGCTCTTCACAGATGTCGGCGGTTTGACGGGATTGCCAGACGACGGCGTTATAGACAGGGCGTCCTGTTTCCTTCTCCCAAACGACAGCTGTTTCACGTTGGTTCGTGATCCCGATTCCGGCAATCTCATTCGGGTCGATATCAGCAGAACCGAACGCTTCCGCCATAACGGCGAGGACAGACCCCCAAATCTCATTGGCGTTGTGCTCGACCCAGCCTGGTTTCGGGAAGTATTGTTTGAATTCGCGCTGTGCGACTGTGACAATTTTTCCATCATGATCAAAGATGATTGCTCGTGAACTTGTCGTTCCTTGGTCCAATGCTAAAATATAACGTTTTTCTTTCGCCATATGTGATTTCCTCCTTCAAAATTATGTGTTAAGGGACGAGAATACCGTAGATGAGTGCGGCAATAATCGCACCGATAATCGGACCGACGACCGGGATCCATGAATAACCCCAATCTGAAGATCCTTTTCCTTTAATTGGAAGGAATGCGTGTGCGATACGTGGCCCAAGGTCACGTGCCGGGTTGATCGCATATCCCGTCGTACCACCGAGCGAAAGACCAATCGATACAATCAAGAAACCAACGATGAGTGGATTGAGTCCGTCTGCGAATGTGTTTGCCCCGAATGACAACAATGCAAAGACAAGGACGAATGTTCCGATAATCTCACCAATCAAGTTGTACGGCGTGCTTCGAATACCTGGAGCTGTCGAGAACGTCGCCAGTTTTAAACCAGGATCGTCTGTCGCATCATAGTGCGGCTTGTAGTGGACATAAACCAAACATGCCCCGATGATGGCTCCAATAAACTGAGCGAGGATATAAAGTGGGACATCAGCCCATGGGAATTCGCCTGCTGTCGCGAGACCAATCGTGACGGCAGGGTTGATGTGAGCGCCTCCGTAAATTCCGGCTGCGTAGACCCCGACCATAACGGCAAGACCCCAACCCATTGTGATGACAATCCAGCCAGAGTTTTCCGCTTTGGAATGGCGGAGGACGACGCCGGCGACGACACCGTTACCGAGCAGAATCAATAGCATCGTACCAATAATTTCACTGACAAATGCTGACATGTGATACTCCCCTTTCTCCCTTATGCAATTTGACTTACCACTTCATTATATGCCCAAAATGTAAGCGTTTTAAAACAGTGTTTTTTAAAAATCCTACTTTTTTCCTACAAATGTTCACATTTACAGCTGTAAACTTCGCAAAAGAATTAAGAAGCAGAGCGAAACGTTCACGAAGTGGATGGTTTTTTCGGATATTTCAAGCATTCCAATTTACTAGGGACATAGTCCAATCTGAAAAGTGCAATGCTTTATGCCACAAAAGTGATTCTGTTGAAATCTTGATGTGATGATTTGGATGGAACAAGATGTTTCTTTTGAGACAGTAAAGGAAAAAGAAATGAACAATGGATTGAATGAAAAAAAGAAATAAAATGAATTAACCTACAAACTAATAAGCGAATATTTGTTCGTGTCTATGGTATAATCAAGACACTTATGAAATGAGAAGGTGAGGAGTATCTTATGGAATCGATTCCGTTTGCATTACAATCTGAATTTCAACCAGGAGGCGACCAGCCTGAAGCGATTCGACAGCTTGTCGAAGGTGTAAATCGAGGTGACCGGTATCAGACGCTCCTCGGTGCAACGGGTACGGGTAAAACGTTTACCGTTTCGAACGTCATTCAAGAAGTAAAGAAGCCGACACTCGTCCTCGCCCATAACAAGACGCTCGCCGGTCAGCTCTACTCGGAGTTCAAAGAGTTCTTCCCGAACAACGCGGTCGAGTACTTCGTCAGTTACTATGACTACTATCAACCGGAAGCGTACGTGCCGTCGACGGATACGTTCATTGAGAAGGATGCTTCAATCAATGATGAAATCGATAAGCTGCGTCACTCGGCGACGTCGGCTCTCTTTGAGCGCGATGACGTCATCATCGTCGCATCTGTCTCCTGTATTTATGGTCTCGGTAACCCGGAAGAATATCGGAGCCTCGTCTTGAGCCTTCGCGTCGGGAAAGAGATGGGACGTGACGAGATGTTACGTAAACTCATCGACATTCAATATGAACGAAACGATATCGATTTTCAGCGTGGACGTTTCCGTGTCCGCGGGGACGTCGTCGAGATCTTCCCAGCATCGCGTGACGAACACTGCATGCGCATCGAGTTCTTCGGAGACGAGATCGACCGTATCCGTGAGATGGATCCGTTGACGGGTGAAATCATCGCAGACCGTGATCACGTCGCCATCTTCCCGGCATCCCACTTCGTCACACGCGACGAAAAATTGCAAAAGGCAATCGTCAACATCGAAGCGGAACTTGAGGAACAACTTGAGAAGTTCCGCGAAGAAGGGAAGCTCCTAGAAGCGCAACGACTCGAGCAACGAACGCATTACGATTTGGAAATGATGCGTGAGATGGGGTATTGTTCAGGAATCGAGAACTATTCGCGCCACTTGAACTTGATGCCAGAAGGCTCGACTCCGTATACGCTACTCGATTACTTCCCAGAAGACTTCTTACTCGTCGCCGATGAGTCGCACGTGACGCTCCCGCAAGTACGCGGGATGTACAACGGGGATCAGGCACGGAAACAAGTGCTCGTCGATCACGGCTTCCGTCTCCCTTCGGCGAAGGATAACCGTCCGCTCAAGTTCGATGAGTTCGAGAAGAAAGTCTCACAAGCGATTTTCATCTCGGCGACACCAGGTCCGTACGAACTCGAACATACGCCGAACATGATTGAGCAGATCATCCGTCCGACCGGGTTACTTGATCCGACAATCGAGATTCATCCGATCAAAGGTCAGATTGACTACTTGATGGATCAGATTCGCGAACGCATCAAGCGCGACGAGCGCGTGCTCGTGACGACGCTCACGAAGAAGATGGCAGAGGACCTATCCGATTACTTACGCGAAGCGGGAATCAAGGTCAACTATATGCACTCCGAGATCAAGACGCTCGAGCGAATCGAAATCATTCGTGACCTTCGGCTCGGGAAGTATGACGTGCTCGTCGGGATCAACTTGTTGCGGGAGGGTCTCGATATTCCAGAGGTCAGTCTCGTGACGATCCTCGATGCGGACAAGGAAGGGTTCCTTCGTTCGGATCGCTCGCTCATCCAGACGATTGGTCGAGCGGCGCGTAATGCGAACGGACACGTCATCCTGTTCGCGGACAAGGTGACCGACTCGATGGCGCGGGCCATCGAAGAGACGGATCGTCGTCGGTCGATTCAACAGGCTTATAATGAAGAACATGGCATCATCCCGCAGACGATTCGAAAGGACGTCCGAGGGGTCATTCGGGCGACGGTCGAGGCGGAAGAGGAAGCACTCGAATCGCTCAGTACGATGAAGCCGGCCGAACGCGAGGCGGCGATTGCCAAGTTGGAAGAAGAAATGAAGCAAGCGGCGCGCGACCTCCAGTTCGAACGTGCGGCCGAATTGCGTGACTTAATCTTGGAGTTGAAGGTAGGGAATTAAATGGCTGAAAAGAAAAATGCGATTGTCATCAAAGGGGCACGCGTCAACAACTTAAAAAATATTGACATCGATATCCCACGTGACCAGCTCGTCGTCTTGACGGGCTTGTCCGGCTCCGGGAAATCGTCACTTGCGTTCGATACGATCTATGCGGAAGGACAGCGTCGTTACGTCGAGAGCTTATCCGCATATGCCCGACAGTTCCTCGGACAGATGGATAAGCCAGACGTCGATACGATTGAAGGGCTCAGTCCGGCCATCTCGATTGACCAGAAGACGACGAGTCGTAACCCACGGTCGACGGTCGGGACGGTGACCGAGATTTATGATTACCTTCGTCTATTGTTCGCACGAATCGGGAAGCCGGTCTGTCCGAACCACGGCATCGAGATCTCGAGTCAAACGATCTCACAGATGGTCGACCAGGTGATGGAATTGCCGGAACGGACGCGACTCCAAATTCTTGCGCCAATCGTATCGGGTCGAAAAGGGACGCACGTGAAAGTATTCGACTCCTTGAAAAAAGAAGGATTTGTTCGTGTCCGTGTCAATGGTGAAACAATTGAATTGACGGATGAGATCGAGCTCGATAAAAACAAGAAGCATTCGATTGAAGTCGTCGTCGACCGCCTCGTGGTCCGACCTGACGTCGAAGGGCGCCTCGCCGACTCACTCGAGACGGCATTACGTCTTGCGGACGGCCGTGTCATTATCGATAAGATGGATGGCACCGAGCTTCTCTTCAGTGAGCATCACGCCTGTCCGATCTGCGGGTTCTCCATCGGCGAACTCGAACCTCGGATGTTCTCATTCAACTCGCCATTCGGTGCATGTCCGACGTGTGATGGTCTTGGGACGAAACTAGACGTCGACCCAGAACTCGTCATCCCGGACCCGTCGAAGACGTTGAAAGAGGGGGCGATTGCCGCATGGCAACCGACAAGTTCCCAGTACTATCCGCAACTGTTGGCTGCGATGTGCCAGCATTTCAACATCGACATGGACGTGCCGTTCGAGCGCCTATCAAAACGTGATCAGGACCTCGTCTTGAACGGGTCTTCGGAGGAATCGTTCCTCTTCCGCTACGAGAACGACTTCGGTCAAGTGCGGACGAATACCATTTTCTTTGAAGGGGTGCTCCGTAACATCGAGCGCCGTTACCGGGAGACAACATCCGACTATATCCGTGAGCAGATGGAAATGTACATGGCGACACATGCGTGTCCGACATGTCACGGCTATCGCTTGAAAGAAGAGTCGCTCGCCGTCAAGATCACGGGTCAGCACGTCGGGCAAGTGACGGAGAAATCGGTCGTGAACGCACTCGCGTTCTTTGAAGGACTCAACGAGCAGTTGAGCGAGAAAGAGATCGCCATCGCCCGTCTCATCCTCCAAGAGATTCGGGAACGACTCAGTTTTTTGAATAACGTCGGTCTCGACTACTTGACGCTCTCTCGTGCCGCTGGAACACTCTCGGGTGGGGAGGCGCAGCGGATTCGTCTCGCGACACAAATTGGGTCTCGTCTCACGGGTGTCTTGTATGTCCTTGACGAACCATCCATCGGTCTTCATCAACGTGATAACGATCGGTTGATTTCGACCCTCAAACAGATGCGGGACATCGGCAACACGCTCATCGTCGTCGAGCATGACGAGGACACGATGATGGAAGCCGACTACTTGATTGATATCGGACCAGGCGCAGGAGAACATGGCGGACAGGTCATTGCGGCCGGGACGCCGAAACAACTGATGAAAAATAAAAACTCGCTCACCGGTCAATATCTTGCTGGGAAGAAGTTCATCCCACTTCCGGCTGAACGGAAGATGCCAGACGAACGTTTCTTAAAGATCGTCAAAGCAGAAGAGAACAACCTAAAAGACGTCGACGTTTCCATTCCACTCGGGATGTTCGTTGCCGTAACAGGGGTCTCGGGATCGGGTAAATCGACCCTCATCAATGAGATTCTCTATAAATCGCTCGCGCACAATATGAACCGGGCCAAAGCGAAGCCAGGCAAGCACAAGAAGATTGAAGGACTTGAGCATATCGATAAGGTCATCGATATCGACCAATCCCCGATCGGACGGACCCCTCGTTCAAATCCGGCCACGTATACGGGTGTCTTTGATGATATTCGTGACGTCTTCGCCTCGACGAATGAAGCGAAGATGCGCGGCTATAAGAAGGGACGTTTCAGTTTCAACGTTAAAGGCGGGCGCTGTGAAGCATGTCGTGGGGATGGGATCATCAAAATCGAGATGCACTTCCTTCCTGACGTCTACGTTCCGTGTGAGGTCTGTCACGGGAAACGCTATAATCGTGAAACGCTCGAAGTGAAGTACAAAGGAAAGACGATCGCAGACGTCCTTGATATGACGATTGAGGAAGGACTCGAATTCTTTGACAAGATTCCGAAAATCAAGCGGAAGATTCAAACGATTTATGACGTCGGTCTTGGCTATATGAAACTCGGTCAGCCGGCGACGGAACTTTCGGGTGGGGAAGCCCAGCGTGTCAAACTCGCTTCGGAACTTCATAAACGGTCGACCGGGAAAACGATTTATATTCTAGACGAACCAACGACCGGTCTTCACGTCGACGACATCGCGCGCTTGTTGAAAGTGTTGCAACGCCTCGTCGAGAACGGGGACACGGTGCTCGTCATCGAGCACAATCTCGACGTCATCAAGTCGGCCGATTATTTGATTGACCTCGGACCAGAGGGTGGAGATGGTGGCGGACTCATCGTCGCAACGGGGACACCAGAAGAAGTCGCGGAAGTGTCAGGCTCGTATACCGGTAAGTATTTGAAGCCGGTTCTCGAACGAGATGCAGCCCGAGTGAACCCGAAAGCAGGAAAAAAGAAATAAGTATAGAAATGGTGAGAAACGGGAAGGTAATTGACGTGCAACCAAATTGAAGGGGGAAAACGAACGTGAAACAAGAAATGCGTGAACTGATTCTCCAGCAAGTGAAGGAAGGCAAGATGACAATCGAGGAGGCGATGACGCAACTCGAACGTCTCGAGCGACTCGAACCGGAACAGGTTCAAGCGCTTGAAGAGCGACAGGATACAGAAAAGGTCGATGCCTATTCGGTTGAATCGCTCACAACGAAACTGACATCTGCAGTGGAGGGGCTCGTAACGAAACTTCGCGACAGCGACTTTTCGTTCAGCTCGAACTTTGGTCCGGAAGTGACGTATTCAAAGTCGTTCCCGTTCACAGGTAGCGACATCTCGCTCGATCTGTTCAATGCGTCGGCGACGATCGTCTCGTCTGATGCTGAGGATTGTGAACTGATTGTCACGGGTCGTCCGCTTCGTCAACAAGACGCGGATAAGGCGCTCGAACAGTTACAGTCTGCGGTCAAGCACTCTGTCATTGGTGATCGTCTCGTCGTTTCGCTCCGTGACAAACTCGTCCGAGCCCACGTGGAACTGTACGTCCCGCACCACCATTTCAACCGCCTTCTTGTTCAGACGTTGAACGGCGAAGTCCGTGCCGATGGTCTCGATGTCGAGAACGTTCGTGTGCAAACCGCAAACGGGCGTGTCGTGCTCCATGACGTGCATGCATCCGAACTATTACTGAACACTGGTAATGGGACAGTCGAGGTAGAAGGTGTCGAAGCGGAACTCGTTCACGTTCGGACCGGAAACGGTGCCGTCATCGTCGGTGGGAAGTACGATAAAGCCTCCCTCAAGACAGGGAACGGAAACATCCGCGCGGAACTGGCGACAGCTCGTCCTGCCAAGTTTGAACTCGCGTCACTCGCCGGAAACATTCGACTCGTGTTACCACATGGCGTCGAGGTCGAAGGGGAGCTCGAGACGAACTTCGGTGGTCTGCATTGCTTGCTCGATGAGCTCGAAATCATCCGTGACCGTAAGGACGTCGCACAGCGTCGTCTGGAATTCTTGTCGGGTCGTGGTCAAACCCCTCGCATCGAAGTCGAGGCGGGGACGCGTACCGGTACGATCGATTTGGAGCACGGTTCGGTCTATACGCCATCCACATTCCTTGATGAGGATAAAGTAGAACCGGCTGACCCGGTCGATCCCGTCGACCCGGGCGATTTGAACAATCCGTTCCATCAACAATAAGCAAATCCCGAAGGCTGAGCCTTCGGGATTTTTTGATTATAGATTCATTTCGTACTCCATCTGTTGCCAATCCATCATCTGCGTATCAAACAGAGGGAAGGCGCTGATAGCAAACACGATGAAGAGGATCGGTCCGGCAATCAAGAGAATGATTCCAAGAAGGCGCATCGACTTCGAGCGATTCCAATAGAAGATGATGGCGACAATCATGGAGATGAGCGCTCCGGACAAGAAGAATCCGATGATGTTCAAGATGAACAAGAGCAAGATCGTCTCGTTTTTCGTCGCAGCATATTCTTTCCACATATCGATTAACGATTTGATGATGTAAACGAGTGACCCAATTCCAATCACTAGCGCAAATAAGATGACAATTCCGAATAAACCTCCCATTATTCCACCTCCTAGTTAGCCTATACCCTACATACGAACGGTGTAATAGGATGGTTTCAACAATTTTTTGACACGTTCTTGATCACTTCCCTAGCCCGTCTTAGAAAGAGCTATGATACAATAATGAGCGTGAAAGGGGCAGATACTGATGCAAAATATCGTACGTACCGCTCAAGTCGTTGAGCGTTTTAAACTTCAAGTGATTGCGGGAGAGGAAGGACTTCATCGACCGGTCGCAACACCCGACCTGAGTCGACCGGGTCTCGTCCTTGCTGGCTATTATACGCACTATGCCAAAAACCGCCTGCAAGTGCTTGGGAAGACGGAGTTGACATTCTATGCGAGCCTCTCGGAAGAGAAGCGTCGTGAACGAGCTAAAATCTTGTGTACGGAACAGACGCCAGGAATTTTAATCACGCGTGGCTTCGATATTCCAAAAGAAATCGAAGAAGAGGCGGAAGCAGCAAACGTTCCTCTCATGCGGACGAATGCGGTGACGACATCGATCGAATCACAAATTACGAACTTCCTAGAGATGGAACTAGCACCGATGACGGCGATGCACGGTGTGCTCGTGGATATTTACGGTGTTGGTGTCCTCATCAAGGGCCAGAGTGGTGTCGGGAAATCTGAGACGGCACTTGAACTCGTCAAACGGGGGCACCGCCTCGTCGCCGATGATTCAGTCGAGATTCGTCAAACGGGGGACCATCTCCTCGTCGGATCAGCACCGAAGCTCATTCGTCACCTGCTCGAGATTCGTGGGATTGGCATCATCGACGTCATGACGTTGTTCGGTGCGGGTGCGGTTCGGTCGCATAAAAAGATCAGTCTCATCGTCAACTTGGAGAACTGGGACGCGGGCAAAGTATACGACCGTGTCGGACTCGACCACAATACGATGAAAATCATCGACAGTGAAGTTCCGCTCTTGACCATCCCCGTTCGACCTGGTCGAAACTTGGCAGTCATCATCGAGGTCGCAGCGATGAACTATCGTCTGCAAAATATGGGAATCAATACGGCTGAAGAGTTCGCAGAACGTCTCGCGAACGCGATTCAGGATACTGAAGGAGACTTGTGAGCATGGTAGAACCGACATTTGATCGTGTGGCGTTTGAGATTGGCTCTTTGCCAATCTATTGGTACGGCATGATTATCGCCTTCGGGGCGATGCTTGGTCTCGTCCTCGCCTTATACGAAGCAAAACGTATCAATTATGATTCGGAACGACTCGTGGATGTCGTCATCTGGTCGATTCCGATCAGCATCGTCTTCGCGCGCATTTATTACGTGACGTTCCAATGGGATTATTATTCAGAGAACCTCGGACAAATCATCGACATTCGTCAAGGTGGGATTGCCATTCATGGAGCCATCTTCGGTGCTCTCCTTGTCGTCATCGTCTATTGTATGCGAAAGTCGATGTCGTTTTGGAAAGTGACGGACATCTTGGCGCCATCGCTTCTTCTTGGACAAGCCATTGGGCGTTGGGGAAACTTTATGAACCAAGAGGCACATGGTGGCGAGACGACGCGTAGTTTCTTGCAAGATACGCTCATGTTACCAGACTGGATCGTCAATCAGATGTACATCGATGGGACTTATTATATCCCGACCTTCTTATATGAAAGTGTATGGAATATCATCGGGGTCATCCTTCTCGTCGCGTGGCGCATGATTGGCAATCCACGACGTGGGTATATCTTCTTGTCATACCTCGTCTGGTACTCAATCGGTCGCTTCTATATCGAGGGACTTCGTACGGACAGTCTCATGTCCGGAGATTTGCGTGCGGCGCAAATGGTGTCAATCGCCTTGATCCTCTTCGGTATCGTCACGATGATTCTTCGTCGCAAGGCGAAACTTTACAACGACCCATCAGAGAAAGGATTGTTTGATTAATGGATACGATCTTATTTGATTTAGACGGTACATTACTCGATACGAACCCACTCATTATCGCGAGTTTCCGCCATACTTTCGACTATTATTTCCCGGAACATACGTATCGGGATGAAGACATTTATCGATTCATCGGACCGACGCTCGAAAAGTCGTTCCGTGAACTCAACGAGCCGGAATGGAAAGAGATGCAAGCCTTCTATCGGAGCTTCAACATCGCCATGCATGACCAACTCGTCGCAGAGTACCCAGGAGTCATCGAGGGGCTATATCGCCTTCATGCGAAAGGATACAAGATGGGCATCGTCACGTCGAAAGGTCGTCCGGTCGTCGAGCGCGGTCTTCGATTGTTCAATATCGACCACTTATTTGACGTCGTCGTGACAGCGGATGATGTCGAGAACGAAAAACCTCACGCTGAACCGGTCGAGCGTGCACTACAAGCACTCGACTCGTCACCAGAACGCGCCGTCATGGTCGGAGACAACGACACGGATATCTTCAGCGGGAAAAATGCCGGAACGAAGACGGTCGCTGTAGGCTGGGCCCTCAAAGGGCGTCCATTCCTCGAATCGCTCGAACCGGACGTCATCATCGACTCGATGGAACATTTCGAGGCGTGGCTAGACGAGGTCAGTATTCATGCGTAAGACGACACGATATCACATCGAGGGACCGAATCCGCTTTGGCAAATGTATCAGACGATTCGCTTTCTGCGTGTCTTCAAAAACACGACGGTCGTTCTGGTCGGTCGTTACTTTCCGTCGGTGAAGGCAAAGCGTTGGCTTTACCAGACGTTCCTCGGGATGAATATCGGAGAATATAGTGCCCTTGCTCTCATGGTCACACCGGACGTCATGTTCCCGGAACGCATCACGATTGGTCGCAATACGGTCATCGGATTCAATTCGACGATTCTCTGTCATGAGTATCTCGTAGACGAGTATCGGATCGGGGACGTCATCATCGGTAATGGCGTATTGATCGGTGCGAACGTTACCATCCTGCCAGGGGTAACCATCGGGGACGGTGCCGTCATCGGCGCGGGCGCGGTCGTGCACCGTGACGTCTTACCAGGAGAGCGGGTCATCGGTTCAAAGCTTCAATCGTTGACACATATTTGACACAATTTTTCGCAAAATGTTTTCATGAGCATTTTGTTCGTACAGAATCAATAATACTTGAGCGGTATCACTTTTTTTTGAAGAGATGCCGCTTTTTCATGGATAAATGTACAGAAATGAAGCTATCATATTTTCGTTCAAAAACAATTTTTGAACCTAGTAAAAAATAATCATTATAGAGGGAATATAGTCGCAATTTTTTTTAACTTTTTCAGTTGCCCTCGTTGTTCGAGTGCGGTATTCTTATCCCTGCAACTAAAAAAGATTTAGAGATGATGTGGAGGATTTAGAATATGGAAGCGAACTATGAAGCAGTAATGACGCTACCCGAACCAGAATCTCCGCTCGCTGCGGAGCTCCACTACTATAGAGGTCGTCGTGCGTTACGTGAAGGTCGCCTGGATGAAGCGACTTTTTTCATGGCTGAAGCGACAGCGGCAGCCACGCATCGCGTCGACTATCATAAACAGTACGCAGAACTGTTATTTGAAGTAGGGGAGGTCTACCACGCCAATGACGTGTGGAAACGAGTATTAGAGCTCGATGAGACCGCAACAGAGGCACTGTATCACTTAGCAAGCAACTGTGCCTATGTCTCTCAATATGAGGAAGCGGCGCACTATGCATCCGAATATCTCGCCCGTGACACGAAAGGTCACTTCACGGAAGCTGTGCAATCCCTTCTTGAACTGATCGAACTCGAACAAGAGCTAGAGGACGAGGAAGAAGACGAATTGATCACGTGGCATACGGAAGCGCAGCGTCAAATCGATAAAGGACGATTGTTTGCGGCAAAGGCGACACTCGAGCGTCTCATCGGTCAATATCCATCGTTTTGGCCAGCATACAACAATCTGTCGGTCGTCAGTTTTTACCTTGGTGATGACCAAGCGGCATTCCGGACGCTCGAATACGTGCTCGACCAAAATCCAGGCAACTTGCATGCAATCTTGAACACGATTCTCTTGCTCCATGAAGCGGGTCAATCGGAAGTGGCCCTTCAGTTGTCGACACCGCTCACACGTGTCCGTCCACTCCAATTTGACTTACGTTATAAATTGGCGACGACACTCGCGCTTGTCGGACATTACGACCGTGCATATGAAGAACTGCGTCTATTGAAAGACCGCGGATTCCGTGGGGACCCATTGTTTGGGCATTGGCTCAGCGTGTCTGCCTATAAGACAGGACGACTTGAAGAGGCAGCCACCTACTTGAACAATGAAGAGATGAAACAGTTTGAAGAGAAACAAAGCTTCGACATTCGAGAAAACCTCGAATTTCGTTCGGCGCTCGTCCAAGGATTGCGTCAAGAGAGCGACTTGGCTCGAATCGAGATTATCCGAATCATCGCCAATTTAAAAGATGACGAAGCGTTCGAAGCGCTTGCGCTCACGAATGCGGTGACGGAAAACGGGACGGTCCGTGCGTTCGCAGAGATGTGTCGTGCCGACCTTTGTCAGCAACCGTTCAAAGGAGACGTCCGGATCAAGCGTGCGTTTGATGCGCTCGTCTTGGCTGAAGCACATGTATCAGAAGCGGAACGGATGAGCCTAGAGGGCGACTTCTATGAACGTTTCGCGACGCTTCTGTTGTCTGATGAATCATTCATGGACGTAACGGCATCGGCCGCTGCGCTCGTCTGGATGTTTTATACGAAACGGGACGCATTGATTCTCGAAAATTGTGCGAACGCCTTCCATCTCTCGGTCGACACGTTGACAGAGACGGTCCGTTCGTTCAAACGGACACTCGAACAAGCATAAAGATAGACGATACCCTTACAGGTTTCTTATACTAAAGGCAATCAATTTCTTGCAGAGGTGGAATCAACATGACAGAAGAAAAAATTTATGACGTCATTATCATCGGTGCCGGTCCTGCCGGAATGACCGCTGCGCTATATGCTTCACGTGCGAACCTTTCAACACTTATGATTGAACGCGGGATTCCAGGTGGTCAGATGGCCAACACGGAAGACATCGAGAACTATCCGGGCTATGACAGCATCCTTGGTCCTGACTTGTCTCAAAAAATGTTCGACCATTCGAAAGCGTTCGGTGCGGAGTATGCATATGGGGACGTGCAAAGCATCTCGGATGAAACACAATATAAAATCGTGCATGCGCACAACCGTGACTATAAAGCACGTGCAATCATCCTCGCCTCTGGTGCTCAGTATAAGAAAATCGGCGTACCGGGAGAAGAAGAACTCGGTGGCCGTGGAGTATCGTACTGTGCGGTATGTGACGGAGCGTTCTTCAAAGGGAAAGATTTGTTCGTCATCGGCGGTGGCGACTCGGCTGTTGAAGAAGGTGTCTTCTTGACACGCTTTGCGAACAAGGTGACGATCGTTCACCGTCGCGATGAGCTTCGCGCTCAGAAGATTCTTCAAAAACGTGCGTTCGACAATGAGAAGATCGATTTCATTTGGAACCACACGTTGAAAGAAATCACAGAGAAAGACGGGAAAGTCGGTGGGGCTCGTCTTGTCAGCACAATTGACGGGACTGAGACAGACCACGAGATCGACGGCGTCTTCATCTATATCGGCATGAACCCGATCACCGGGTTCGTCCAAGACCTCGGCATCACGAACGAGCAAGGATACATCGTCACGAACGAGGCGATGGAAACGAACATCCCAGGGATTTTCGCGGCCGGCGACGTTCGCGAGAAAACGCTTCGTCAAGTCGTCACAGCGACGAACGACGGGTCGATTGCCGCTCAGAATGCTCAACACTTCATCGAGGGACTCCTCGAATCGTTGCAAGAACAAAACGCATGATTCAAGAAGGTAGGACTGCGGGGAACCGCGGTCCTTCTCTTTTTTTCGGACGTTCGTTATACTAGATGGAGAGAGCTACACACACGGCTCGGTTGTCAATTTTAAGGGGGCGTCAGCGAGATGGAAGACTTTAAAGGATTAGAAGAATTGATCATCATCAGTGGGATGAGCGGGGCTGGAAAGTCGGTCGCCATGAATAGTTTCGAGGACCTCGGCTATTTTTGTGTCGACAACTTGCCACCGGTGCTCTTACCACAATTGATTGATGTCATCAGCTCGGTCCGACCGAAAATCGCGGTCGCCATCGATACACGGACACGAGACTTTATCGATAGCTTATTCATCGTCATCGACGATTTGGAAAAAAAGAATGTGCATCCGCACCTGTTGTATTTAGAGACGCGGGACGACGTGCTCGTTCGCCGTTATAAAGAGACGCGACGGTCCCATCCGCTCGCACCGGAAGATGCGCCACTTGTCGGCATCAAGATGGAGCGCGAACTGTTAGAAGGATTCCGTGACCGGGCCCACACGTTGTATGATACGAGCGACTTGAAGCCACAGATGTTGAAGGACCGCATCCTCCAACAGTTCAACGAAGAACGGATCCCGTTCACAGTCAACTTCATGTCGTTCGGTTTCAAACATGGGGTGCCGCTCGATATCGACTTGTTGTTCGATGTTCGCTTCATCACGAACCCATTCTATATCCCTGAGCTCCGTCCGCTCACGGGTCAGACGACAGAAGTACAGGAGTACGTCATGTCGCACCCGGAAGCGCGAGCGTTCTATAAGAAGTTGATCGACATGCTCGAGTTCCTCCTTCCGCAGTATAAACGGGAAGGGAAGACGCAAATCGTCGTGGCGTTCGGCTGTACCGGCGGGAAACACCGGTCGATCACCTTCGCTGAGAAAGTGTCGGAGCACTTTGCTGATCGCTATAACGTGAAGACGGTCCACCGCGACCTCGTTCACGCGACGAAGGAGAAGTGACATGAGACGAGACCGGAAAGTAGTCGCCATCGGCGGAGGGACAGGGTTGTCCACTCTCGTTCGTGGGTTGAAACATTATCCGCTCGACATCACGGCAATCGTCACCGTCGGGGACGACGGCGGAAGCTCGGGACGTCTTCGTGACGAGTTTCATATGTTGCCTCCTGGCGACATCCGTAACGTCATCTTGGCGTTGTCGGAAGTTGAGCCGTTAATGGATAAGATTTTGCAATACCGTTTCGATACGGGATATGGATTAGAAGGGCATTCCCTTGGAAATTTGATGCTCACGGCAGCGACTCACATCTGTGAGGGTTCGTTCGTCAAAGCGATCGATGTCATGTCGCAACTCTTGAACGCACAAGGGAAAGTGTTGCCAGTGACAGAGACGCTCATGACCCTCGCCGCCGAGTTCGAGGACGGCACCATCGTCAAAGGGGAGTCCAAGATTCCGCTACATGAGCAACCGATCAAGCGTATGTTTTTACTCGAGGAAGGCATTGAACCGGCCCCGGGCGTCGTCGAGGCGATTGAATCGGCGGACGTCATCGTGCTCGGTCCAGGAAGCCTGTATACAAGTATCATTCCAAACCTTCTCATCTCGGCGGTGCGGGAAGCCATCATCCGCTCGAAAGTCCCGGTCGTCTATATTTGTAACGTCATGACGCAACCAGGTGAGACGAAAGGCTATGACGCGATGAAACATTTAAAAGTCATCGAGTCGTACCTTGGGAAGGCATCGATCGACACGATTGTCGTCAACAACGAGCCGATTGAAGAAGAGTATTTGGAGCGTTATCGTGAGGACGGGTCGGAAGAGGTCCGCTTCGATCGGAAGAAACTCCGAAACTATGGGACGAACGTTCTCGCTGGGGACATCGTCGATTATAACCGGGAGTATATCCGTCATGATTCCGACGCCATCGCCGGACTCGTCATGCAGCGGGTGCTCCGAATCAAGAAGCCGCGCTCGTTTCAAGAATTGGAACTGAAATAAAGATTGTTGGAAAGACAGAAAGGAGGGGGACTCGATGAGCTTTGCATCAGATGTGAAGAAAGAATTGACACAACTTGAAGTGACTGACGCGGAAGCGAAGGCGGAACTGTCGGCACTCGTTCGGATGAACGGGGTCATCTCGCTCGCCCTAGGACGAGGCATGACCTTAGATGTCTCGACGGAGAACGCCTCGATCGCCCGTCGGATTTACTCGTTGATGAAACGTCTTTACGACCATCCGTTAGACTTGTTCGTACGGAAGAAAATGCGTTTGAAAAAGAACAACGTCTACATCGTCCGCGTGTCACAGCATGCGGAGACGATGCTTCGGGACCTTGAGATCCTCGGAGAGAATTACGAGATGATCCGGACACTGAACTCGGATATGACGGGGGACGAGAACTTAGCACGCGCTTACTTACGTGGTGCGTTCCTCGCCGGCGGGTCGATCAACCATCCGAAAACGTCGTCGTACCACCTCGAAATCTATAGCTTGTACGAAAACCATAACCAGGCGCTACGTGATTTGGCGAACCGATTCGAGTTGAACGCGAAGACGCTCGAACGGAAAAAAGGGCATATCTTGTACATGAAAGAGAGCGAGAAAATTTCAGATTTCCTCAAGCTGATCGGGGCGACCCGAGGTATGTTGGAGTTTGAAGACGCACGAATCATCAAAGATATGCGGAACTCCGTCAACCGTCTCGTCAACTGTGAGACGGCCAACTTGAACAAGACGGTCGGTGCAGCATTGCGTCAAGTCGAGAACATCAAGTTCTTGGAGCGGACGGTCGGGCTCGACGTCTTACCGAAAAAATTGCGGGAGATTGCTGAACTGCGTGTCACACACCAGGACGTTTCGTTACAGGAACTCGGGGAAATGCTCGAGTCCGGTCCGATTTCGAAGTCAGGAATCAACCATAGACTTCGTAAAATTGACCAGATTGCCGAGCGCGTACGTAGCGGGGACGAAATCGCATCCTCGTGATGCGGTTGCACCAAAACCATTCTTCCTATATAATAAGCAATTGTGTATAGGTTTTATGAATAGCGAATTAAAGGAGCTTCATCATTATGTCGAATGAAAAGAAAAGATTATCGCTCACGATCGACGCTAAGCTCGACCAGGTCATCACAGAGCGTGCCAAAGAAATCGGGATTCCGAAAAGTGCACTCGTCACGTTTGCCACAAGCCTCTTCTTGAACCAGCTTCGTGCAGAAGAGTTGTTGAACGGGGACAAGAACGCAATCTACGAAGTCATTCGTAAAGACTACGAGTTGCTCACGAGCGTAAAGAATCTAGATAACTAAGTAAAAGGTTGACTGCGGTCAGCCTTTTTTAGTTGCATCTCTTTCAGAAATTTGGAATAGTGGTGATAATGAATTGGAACGGAGGTCGATCAAATGGGTCAAATCTTACTCATCCTACTGCTACAACTAATCTACGTTCCGGTGTTAACGCTCCGGACGATCATGCTCGTGAAAGGGAAGACCGTCATCGCCGGTCTATTCGGAACGTTAGAAACGCTAATCTATATTTTTGCGCTCGGCATCGTGTTCCAGGATCTGACGACGGTCGGTATGATCGTGTATGCGGTCGGCTTCGGGCTCGGGATCTTACTTGGCGGTTTCGTCGAACGAAAACTCGCCATCGGTTACAACATGATTCAAGTCCATACGAAAGAATATCCAGCGGAACTCATCCAACAGATGCGTGACAACGGATATGGAGTTACGCATTATCAAGGGCAAGGACGTGACGGGGTCCGTTACCGTCTTGACGTATTGGCGGCCCGCACCCGGATGAAAGAATTGCGTGAACTCGTCGAGAAACATGAACCGAAAGCGTTCCTCGTCGCATTTGACCCGATCGACTTCAAAGGCGGTTATATGATGAAAGGACTGCGTCGCCCGAAATGACGCACAAGACTCACGAACGTGGGTCTTTTTTTGTTGGAGTAGGGATTTTATCTCGTGACAGGGAACTAGTGAAGAAAGGGGATGAGACCGTGAAACGAAATCGGAGTGTGTGGATGATCTTACTATTTATACTTGTAGGGGCGGGTATCGTTTATTTCGCCATGACCTTATTTGGAGATGGAGAGGACGGTGTCAAACCGCCGCTCCCGACGGTTCGTGTCGGCTCGGTGTCTGCGGAAGTGGAACAATCGACGTACTGTTGGGAATCCGGCAATCAAGCGACGTGCGCCGATTACGGACTACCAGAAGCGGACGACCTTCAACTGATCACCGTCAAACCGGGCGACCGAATCGATGTCGTCTATCATGCAGAACCGATGACGTCGAGTTTCAATCGAATCGAGGATGGGGAACTCGTTCCTTCTGAACTCGTCGTTCCGGACAAGCCGGGCATCTATCTCTATGAAGTCGGCGGAGAGTGGTCGCAAGGAGATAGCCGATACGTCTTCGGTGTCCGGGTTCCTGAAAACTAATGGTTGACCTGCCTCTAAGGGATGGCTGTACAGTGAAAGTAGGAGGTGGGGAAACGGTGATACCAATCGGAAGAGTCGCGCATGTGACCGGATTGTCGGTCAAGGCGATCAAATTTTATGAAGCGCGCGGATTGGTCCGCCCGACGCGGACCGAGAATCAGTATCGAATGTACGGGATGGAAGAGATTCGACGGTTGAGCGAAATCAAACGATTACGTCAAATCGGACTTCGTCTCGAACAAATTCAATCGGGTCTACCGGTTGATACATTGTTAGAAACACGATTGGATGAAGTTCAAGTAGAAATCGAACGACTTCATCGAATCGAGAGGCAGATTCGATTGATGCAAGCAGGAGGGAACGACATGAAGATTAGATATGAGACATTGAATGAAGCCATTTCCGTCTATGGATATGGTGGTACGTTAGAGGAGATTCCGCATATGTGGGCCAAGCTTCAACCGGAACTGACGACGGACGAGTCGTACGGAGTCTGTCTCCCGCAGGAGAACGGTTATGTCGCGGGCATGACGAACCCGGTGTCGGGAGAAGATGCGCGTCGTGTCGAACTGACGGAAGGGAACTATATCGTCGCGACGGTGGAGGGAGGCATCCCGATGATTCCGTCGACGTATGAGCAGCTAGTAAACGTTCCAGACGTGACGCTACGAGACGCGGTCGACTTCGAGCGCTATATTCACGGGCAAGGGGGAGCGGACGACATCATTGAGATTTGGATGCCGATTGAATGAAAAAGACGTTTCCCGCTCAAACGGGAAACGTCTTTTGTGTGATTAACGTGTCATGACTTTGTCGATGAGACCGTAGTCTTTCGCTTGGTCAGCTGCCATGAAGTAGTCACGCTCTGTATCGCGCTCGATGACTTCAAGAGGCTGTCCAGTGTTTTCTGCCATGATTTGGTTCAACTTCTCGCGCATCTTGATGATGCGTTCTGCGTGAATCTTGATGTCTGACGCTTGGCCTTGTGTGCCGCCGAGCGGTTGGTGAATCATGATTTCTGCGTTCGGTAATGCGAAGCGTTTTCCTTTTTCACCGGCTTGGAGCAAGAAGGCACCCATCGATGCGGCCATTCCGATACAAATCGTCGACACGTTCGGCTTGATGAAGTTCATCGTGTCATAAATCGCCATACCCGCTGTGATCGAACCACCTGGGCTGTTGATGTAGAGTGAGATGTCCTTTTCTGGGTCCTCAGCTGCGAGGAAGAGGAGCTGTGCGACGATGGAGTTCGCGACGTTGTCGTCAATCGCACTTCCGAGAAGGATGATACGGTCTTTGAGCAAGCGTGAGTAGATGTCGTACGCGCGCTCCCCACGGCCTGTCTGTTCGATAACTGTTGGAATTAACATTGAATCTGCCTCCTTTATGTAGGTTGTAATTTCATCATACCTGTATAGTCAATGATGGTCAAACGATAGTCATCGTTTTTCACCTATTCCACGATTTTCTCGTTGTGAAACGAAAAAGAGGCCAGGCAATCTGCCTGACCTCTACATCTGATACACCCGGAGAGATTCGAACTCCCGACACCTGGCACCGGAAACCAGTGCTCTATCCCCTGAGCTACGGGTGCATATCTGTGACACGAATTTATTATACATTTGTTTTATTAAAAAAGCAATCCTGTTCGCATAGCTTTTTTGAGCGCGACGGAAGCGGGTTCGCTACAATAGAAAAGAGGGGGGGAGAACGATGCAACGGCAGGAGCAAAAACAAATTCAGCAACAACAGATGACGCAAGACCTCGTGCAGCGGTTACCGGTCCTTGAAGCGGATCGTCTCGCGCTCGTATTCCGGTTGGCGCGTCTTGCACGGCATAACCCGAACATTCACATCGGGAGCGGGGACGTCGATTGGATTGCAGATGCGGCGAGCTCGTTTGAGGAGAAGCTGTTCACACAGATTCATGAGGGTAGCGGCAGTGAGGATGAGAAAGTGTTGCGACGACAACTCGTCCTCTTGCTCGACCATCGGGGATTATTGCCGGATGCGAATGAGGTGTTGGCGACACGACTCGGTGTCGACGTCACTCGAATCGAACAGGCGAGGCAGGCGCTTTTATTTCTTGAACCGACGGGGATCGGGGCGAGAACAGAACGGGAGTGTCAATATCGACATGCGATCGAACATGAGGACCCTCGCATCGTCGATGTATTCGAAGCGATTGAGAGTGGGGTGAGTCCTCAACAGATGACGACTGCTCTTGCTATTTCAGAGGAGGAATTGGCAAGACTGGAACGAATCGTCGCGACACTTCCGAAACGTCCTCTATTATATGAAGAAACGGGTCACGTGTTTCCGGAAGTCGAGGTACGCTATGAAGAGGGGACACTCGTCACGACGTGGCTCAGTCCGGAACTCGACGAGTCGCGTGTCGGAAATGACCGTGAGGCGAAATGGTGGATGACGTCCCTTTCGATGCGGAACGAAACGCTGCGTGAGATTTGGTCAATCATTGAAGCACGTCAGACCGAGTGGCTCAAAGGGGAACTTGTCCTTAATCCGTTGACCCGACGTACGGTCGCGCAGCTCATCGGAAAACATGAATCGACGGTCGGACGAGCCATCCAAGGGAAGTTCGCCAAGACCGAGAGTGGCATCATGGAATGGCGACACTTTTTTGTTCGGTCTACAAGTCGCGGGCATTCACCATTTATGATTAAACGGACACTCGCAGAACTGATTCAACGAGAGAAGGCACCACAAAGTGATCAGGCGCTTGCGAATGAATTGATTCGATACGGTTATCAAGTGACCCGGCGGACGGTGACGAACTATCGGGAAGAGCTTGGATTCGGTAATTCGCGCGAGCGCGAGCGACAGGTATGGAAGGGATGACGAAAATGAAATTAACATTATATAAACGTGACAATTGCTCACTATGTGACGAGGCGGTCGTCATGCTCGAATGGTTACAGGAAGATTACCCGATCGAACTCGAACAGGTCGACATCACCGGGGATGAGGTGCTCGAGGCAAAGTACCTCTTTGAAATCCCCGTTCTCATACATGAAGGTGTGGTCATCAGTCAAGGGCGATATGATGACAACAAAGTTGAAGATTTTGTTAAGTATACGCTTACATCGAAAAAAAACGTTTGAAGGGGTTGCCAGACGGAAAAGTGATTGATAAGATGAACTCGTAGCGGTGGGACGCAAATAAAAAAGTGGGACAAAAGTTGTCCACACTGAAAGTCGAGGGGGTATGAGCATGATCCAGCAACTGATTCACGTTCAGAAGCAAATTGTCCCTGACCTGCTCGATACGCTCCGACATCGTTACGATATCTTACATTATGTCCGCTTGATGCAGCCGATTGGCCGCAGGACACTCGCAACGAGCTTGGGACTGACCGAACGGGTACTTAGACGAGAAGTCGACTTTTTGAAAGATCAAGGTCTTCTTTACGTCGCTACTCAAGGAATTTCCCTCAGTGAGACGGGACGAAACGTCTTACGAGACTTGCACGAGATCATGGGAGAACTTCTCGGAATCTCAGAAGTGGCAAGAGAGCTCGAAGAGAAATTAGGGGTTCGCCAAGTCGTCATCGTACCGGGTGACTCGGATGAGACATTCTGGGTTCAACGCGATATCGGACGGGCGGCGGTCACGCAACTAAAAGCGCGGCTCGCACCGGATGATAATGTGATTGCGGTAACGGGAGGAACGACGATGGCATCGGTCGCGGCGATGATGTCGCCCGATAAAAAAGAACGCCCGATGCATTTCGTGCCCGCACGTGGAGGTCTTGGAGAGACGCTTGAACTTCAGGCGAACACTGTCTGTTCACGCATGGCGGACCGGGCCCACGCAGACTATCATCTTCTACATATTCCGGATGAAGTATCACAAGAAACATTCGACCGGATGGTGGAGGAACCTAGCATCAAAAATGTGCTGGAAATGATTAGAGCGGCGCGAATTGTGGTACATGGAATTGGTGAGGCAGAAACGATGGCAAAGCGCCGTCACGCATCACCGGAGCATTTGCGGATGATTGAACGGCATGACGCCGTCGCCGAGGCATTCGGATATTATTTCAATGCTGAAGGTGAAATCGTCCATCGCGTCAAGACGGTCGGGATCCAACTCGAAGAGCTAGATGACATGGATACCGTCATCGCGGTTGCCGGAGGGAAATCGAAGGCACAGGCGATCGCCGCTTATGCGAAACACACGTCGAACATCATCCTCGTCACAGACGAAGGTGCGGCGAAAGAATTATTAACTTGTTATTAAAGAGTTGACCCCCCGTTGGCTCTTCAATAAATAGCTTCTACCCTAAGGAGGAAATTAACATGGCAGTAAAAGTTGGTATTAACGGATTTGGACGTATCGGTCGTTTAGCATTCCGCGAGATCATCAAAAACGAAGGAATCGAAGTTGTTGCAATCAACGACTTGACAGACACGAAGATGCTTGCGCACCTTCTCAAGTATGACACGACTCAAGGTCGTTTCGACGGAGAAGTTGAAGTACACGACGATCACTTCCTCGTAAACGGAGAGAAAGTTATCACGCTTGCTAACCGTAACCCTGAAGAACTTCCATGGGGAGACCTCGGTGTAGACATCGTTCTCGAATGTACTGGATTCTTCACTTCAAAAGAAAAAGCTGAGCTTCACTTGAAAGCTGGCGCGAAGAAAGTTGTGATCTCGGCTCCTGCTACAGGTGACATGAAGACTGTTGTTTACAACACAAACCACGACATCCTCGATGGTACTGAAACAGTTATCTCAGGTGCTTCTTGTACAACAAACTGCTTGGCGCCAATGGCTAAAGTACTTCAAGACCAGTTCGGAATCGTTGAAGGTCTCATGACGACAATCCACGCTTACACTGGCGACCAAAACACGCTTGACGCTCCACACCCGAAAGGTGACTTCCGTCGTGCGCGTGCAGCTGCAGCGAACATTGTTCCTAACACAACAGGTGCTGCGAAAGCAATCGGTCTCGTAATCCCTGAACTTCAAGGAAAACTTGACGGTGCTGCACAACGTGTACCAGTTGCTACAGGTTCACTCACTGAGCTCGTAACTGTACTCGACAAGCAAGTATCTGTTGACGAAGTAAACGCAGCAATGAAAGCAGCAGCGAACGAGTCATTCGGTTACACTGAAGACGAAATCGTTTCTTCTGACATCGTTGGAATCACATACGGTTCACTCTTCGACGCGACTCAAACAAAAGTCATGACAGTTGGCGACAAGCAACTCGTTAAAACAGTTTCTTGGTACGACAACGAAATGTCTTACACTGCACAATTGGTTCGCACAGTTAAGCACTTCGCTAACATCGCGAAGTAATTTCGTGAACTAAATAGAATCAAATAGGAGCGGAAACAAGAGATTGTTCTCCGCTCTATTTATGAAATGACACGCACGACATATGGAGGCGAAAGTTATGAACAAACAGTCTATTCGTGACATCGATGTAAAAGGGAAACGCGTCTTTTGCCGCGTTGACTTCAACGTTCCACTCAAAGATGGCGTCATCCAAGACGAAACTCGGATCCAAGCCGCACTTCCAACGATCAAGCACTTGCTTGACGGTGGTGCGAAACTCGTCCTTGCGAGCCACCTCGGCCGTCCAAAAGGCGAGAAGAACCCTGAGTTCTCACTTGCTCCAGTAGCGAAGCGTCTCGCTGAACTCCTCGGAAAAGATGTACCGCTCGTCGAAGAAGCATACGGTCCGGTCGCAGAAGAAGCGGTCGCTAACCTCTCTGAAGGCGATGTCGTCGTTTTAGAGAACGTTCGTTTCTACCCAGGTGAAACGAAAAACGACCCTGAACTTGCAAAAGGATTCGCAGCACTTGCTGACGTATACGTCAACGACGCATTCGGCGCGGCTCACCGTGCACACGCTTCAACTGAAGGGATTGCGCACCACGTGGACACAGCCGTTGCTGGTCTCTTGATGGAAAAAGAACTTGAAGTTCTCGGTAAAGCTCTTTCAAACCCAGACCGTCCGTTCACGGCGATTATCGGCGGGTCGAAAGTAGCGGATAAGATTGGGGTCATCGACCACCTTCTTGACATCGTTGACACACTCATCATCGGTGGCGGACTCTCGTACACGTTCTCGAAAGCACTCGGACACGAAGTCGGAACGTCACTCCTTGAAGAGGATAAGCTTGACCTCGCTCGTCAATTCATGAAGAAAGCAGAAGACAAAGGCGTGAAATTCTTGATGCCTGTCGACTGCGTCATCACGAAAGAATTTGGCGAAGAAACGTATGTCGGCCCAGTCGATATCGATTCGATCCCAGCGGATCACATGGGTCTCGATATCGGACCGAAGACAGTCGAACTTTACGCGGACGCGATTCGCGAATCGAAACTTGTCGTATGGAACGGACCGATGGGCGTATTCGAACTCGATAAATACGCAAACGGAACGAAAGGTGTCGCTCAAGCGCTTGCGGACAGCGATGCATACTCAATCATCGGTGGTGGCGACTCAGCAGCTGCGGCAGCCAAGTTTGGTCTTGCTGACAAGATGAGTCACATCTCAACTGGTGGCGGCGCGTCACTCGAATTCATGGAAGGCAAAAAACTTCCAGGTGTCGAGGCGTTGAACGACAAGTAATTTAGAGGAGGGTTATCGATGCGTAAACCGATTATTGCAGGTAACTGGAAAATGAACAAAACACTCTCGGAAGCTGTTGCTTTCGTTGAGGAAGTGAAAAACAACATCCCATCTACTGACAAAGTAGATGCAGCGATTGGTGCTCCAGCACTTTTCCTCGCACCGATGGTAGAAGCAGCTAAAGGGTCAAACTTGAAGCTCGGTGCACAAAACATGTACGACAAAGATAGCGGTGCTTACACTGGCGAAATCAGCCCAGTGATGGTCGCTGACCTCGGCGTGACTTACGTCATCCTCGGTCACTCAGAACGTCGCGAGTACTTCGGTGAGTCGGATGCGTTTATCAACAGCAAAACGAAAAAAGCGTTCGAACACGGTCTTACGCCAATCGTTTGTGTCGGTGAAACACTCGAGGAGCGCGAAGGCGACAAGTTCGAAGAAGTCATCAAAACACAAGTCGAAGGCGGCCTCGCTGACCTTTCTGCTGACCAAGTCAAACAACTCGTCATCGCGTATGAGCCAGTTTGGGCAATCGGTACAGGGAAATCAGCGGACGAAGCAGACGCACAAAGCTCTTGTAAATACGTTCGCGACGTGGTGAAAGGTCTTTACGGTGAAGACGTAGCGGCTGCAGTACGCATCCAGTACGGTGGATCTGTAAAACCAGAGAACATTAAAGAGTATATGGCACAGGAAGATATCGACGGCGCACTCGTCGGCGGTGCTTCACTTGAAGCCGCTTCGTTCCTCAAATTGTTGGAGGCGATTTAAATGGCTAGACCAGTCGCACTCATCATTTTAGATGGTTTCGGGATGCGTGACGAATCGTTCGGAAACGCAGTCATGGCTGCGAACAAACCGAACTTCGATCGCTACTGGGAGCAGTATCCACATACGCTCTTAAACGCAAAAGGCGAGTACGTCGGTCTTCCGGAAGGACAGATGGGGAACTCGGAAGTCGGTCACTTGAACATCGGTGCCGGCCGAGTCGTCTATCAGTCACTCTCACGCGTGAACAACGCAATCAAAGACCGTTCGTTATTCGACCGTCAGGCGATGAACCATTTGGCAGGTCATGTGAAGAAACATGATTCGAGCCTCCATATCATGGGTCTCGTATCAGATGGCGGGATTCACTCGCACATCAATCACATGTTTGCCATCGTTGAGTTCGCAAAACTCCACGGCATCGAAAAAGTGTACATTCACGCGTTCACGGACGGCCGTGACTGTGATCCGAAATCAGGAGCTGGTTTCCTCAAAGAAACAGAAGAAAAGCTTGCTGAACTCGGTGTCGGTCAAGTCGCTAGCGTGTCTGGTCGCTACTATGCCATGGACCGCGACAACCGTTGGGAACGCGTCGAGAAAGTATACGACGTCCTCGTAAACGGTAAAGGCGAAGTTGGCACGGACCCAGTCGAAGTTCTCAAGAAGTCTTACGAGAACGATTTGACGGATGAGTTTGTGTTACCAACTGTCATCGAAAAAGATGGAAAGCCGGTCGCGACAATCCAGGACAATGATGCCATCATGTTCTTCAACTTCCGTCCGGACCGGGCGATCCAACTCGCAAAAGTGTTCAAAGAGAAAGTCGGCTTCAAAGGCTTCGAACTCTCAAGCAAACATCCAGAGAACATCTTGCTCGTCTCGATGACGAAGTTCTCGGATGAGGTCGACACGGATATCGTCTTCCCACCGGAAGATTTGAAAAACACACTCGGGGAAACGCTCTCTGCACAAGGGTACAAACAACTCCGTGCTGCAGAAACAGAGAAATACCCACACGTCACGTTCTTCTTGAACGGACAAAAAGAACAACCATTTGAAGGTGAGGATCGTCTCCTTGTCCCTTCACCGAAAGTCGCGACGTACGACTTGCAACCAGAAATGAGCGCATATGAGCTCACAGACGGTTTGCTCGAGCGTATCGAGTCAGATGAGTATGATGCATACATCATCAACTTCGCAAACCCGGATATGGTTGGTCACTCAGGGAAGCTTGAGCCGACGAAGAAAGCAATCGAAGCGGTCGACGAATGCCTCGGTAAAGTAGTGGACGCATTACTTGCTAAAGGTGGCGCGGCCATCATCACAGCGGACCACGGGAACGCGGACATCGTCACGAACCCGGATGGCTCACCGATGACGGCGCACACGACGGAACCTGTTCCATGTATCGTCACAAAAGAGGGAGTCGAACTGAAACCAGTTCTCGACGGCGCACTTTGCGACCTCGCCCCAACGCTTCTTCACCTTCTCGGTGGAGAGCAACCAGCTGAAATGACTGGTTCGTCAATCGTTACAAAATAATACAACTATTTTTCAAACGAAAAGGAGCGATTTTTCATGTCAATGATTACAGAAATTTACGCACGCGAGATTTTAGATTCACGCGGTAACCCATCAGTAGAAGTAGAAGTCTTCACAGAAGACGGCGGTTTCGGCCGTGCCCTCGTCCCATCAGGCGCATCAACAGGTGAGCACGAAGCTGTTGAGCTTCGCGATGGCGACAAGTCACGTTACCTCGGTAAAGGTGTCTTGAAAGCAGTTGCGAACGTGAACGACACGATTGCACCAGAACTCATCGGCTACGATGTATTCGACCAAAACGCAATCGATGCGAAAATGATCGAACTCGACGGTACGCCAAACAAAGCAAAACTTGGTGCAAACGCAATCCTCGGTGTGTCAATGGCAGCCGCTCACGCAGCAGCAGATGAGCTCGGTCTCCCACTTTACACATACCTCGGCGGATTCAACGCGAAGACACTTCCAACACCAATGATGAACATCATCAACGGTGGTTCGCACGCGGACAACAACGTGGACTTCCAAGAGTTCATGATCATGCCTGTCGGCGCGCCAACGTTCCGTGAAGCGCTCCGCATGGGTGCTGAAGTATTCCACGCCCTCAAATCAGTTCTTTCTGGTATGGGTCTTAACACAGCTGTCGGTGACGAAGGTGGTTTCGCACCAAACTTGAAGTCTAACGAAGAAGCGATCACAGTTATCCTTGAAGCGATCGAAAAAGCTGGTTACAAACCAGGTGAAGACGTCTACCTCGCAATGGACGTTGCATCTTCTGAGTTCTACGACAAATCAACTGGTAAATACGAACTCGCTGGCGAAGGCAAGTCACTCACAACTGCTGAGCTTGTAGACTTCTACGCTGAGCTCGTTGACAAGTACCCAATCCTCTCAATCGAAGATGGTTGTGACGAAAACGACTGGGATGGCCACAAGCTTCTCACAGACAAAATCGGACACAAAGTTCAACTCGTTGGGGATGACCTCTTCGTAACGAACACATCGAAACTTGCTGAAGGTATCGAAAAAGGAATCGCAAACTCGATCCTCATTAAAGTTAACCAAATCGGTACGCTCACAGAAACATTCGACGCGATCGAAATGGCTAAAAAAGCTGGTTACACAGCAGTCGTCTCACACCGTTCTGGTGAAACAGAAGACGCGACAATCGCAGACATCGCTGTTGCGACAAACGCTGGACAAATCAAAACTGGTTCACTTTCACGTACAGACCGTATCGCGAAATACAACCAACTTCTCCGCATCGAAGACATGCTCGGCGATGTAGCGAAATACGACGGTATCAAGTCGTTCTACAACCTTAAAAAATAATTGATTGATTGTTTCAGGCTCGCCAATCGGCGGGCCTGTTTTTTTGTGTGGAATAACCGTTTAATCGACGGTGGGAAAACTGATCGGTCGTCAACCCGTCTTGCGGCACCGATGCTTTCTGCAGGCAATCCACGGAGCCTCCTCGCGCTTATGCGCTTGCGGGGTCTCCGCGAGATTGCTTTCCTGCAAGAGTCACGGTGCCGCTTGGACGGCTACGATCGCTATTTGTCGGACCTTTTCGTCGTCGACACCCTGTGTTGCTGTATACTGAACGTGACTGATAAAGGGTAGGGGGAGATTGGATGGATCAATCGAATGAACAAGAAAAAAGGTTGAGCGGTGGGAACGTGTCAACTGTCTATAAAAAGGGGAATTACGTCTATCGCACTCAAAAGGAAGGCAGCGAGCGTATTCATCGATGGTTACGTCACTTGGAGGCAAAGCAACTTTCCGGAGTGCCGCGTTTTATTAGAATCGATGATCGAGGAAGAGAAATGTTAACTTACTTGGAAGGAGAAACCGCAGACTATCCCTTGAAGTCTTACATGTGGTCCGATGAGGCGATTCAGGATGTTGCACGACTAATGAGACGTATACATGATGCGTCGACAGATTTTGAGTGGTCGTCAGATTGGTCACCGATTGACAACACACCACAACCGTTAGAGGTCATCTGCCATAACGACTTCGCTGTCTACAATACAATTTTTCATGAAGGAAAAGTGGCAGGAATCATCGATTTCGACTTGGCTGCACCGGGACCGCGGGCTTGGGATATCGTCTACGCGCTTTATACGTTCGTTCCGCTCAGTCGTCGCCATCAAGCTGAAACAGGGGAAGTCGTCTATTATGATGCCAATCGAGACGATGCAATCTATAACAAGCGGGTATCGTTGTTTCTTGATGCCTATGGTTGGGAGCAAGCGGAGGTCGACTTGTTTGACATGTTGCAACGACGCATCGAAGCGCTCTGTCTGTTGATGAAACGAAAAGCTGCGGAAGGAGACGTCGCCTTCCAAAAGATGATTGACGAAGGACATTACAATCATTACCAAGAGGAACTTCGGTTTATTCGAACGCATGGACAGAAGTGGTTCTGAAACAATCTGAAGCGGGAATATAGAAAATGAAGCATGAATGGGGAGGCGATTTTCGTGATGATGCTCGGATTTCTTTTCTTGGTATTGCTCATTGGATTCGGCATATGGTACTATCTCAAATCGCACCGGAATGACGATTGGTCATGACAACATTGTCATGACCTCTGATTTGTGTCAGTTTGCACAAAATTTGGGTATACTCTCTACATAACGAGTAAAGGAGCCCATGCTTATGACACGAGTACGTAAAGCCATCATCCCAGCCGCCGGTCTCGGCACCCGCTTCCTTCCTGCCACGAAAGCCATGCCAAAAGAAATGTTGCCGATTGTCAACAAGCCGACGATCCAGTTCATCGTCGAGGAAGCCGTCGCTTCAGGCATCGAGGACATCATCATCGTCACGGGGAAGAACAAACGGGCGATTGAAGACCATTTCGACCGTGCGCTCGAACTGGAACAGAACCTCGAATCGAAAGGGAAGACGCGCTTGCTCGAATCGGTCCGACATTCCTCGAATTTGGCGAACATTCACTACATACGCCAACAGGAGCCAAAAGGTCTCGGTCATGCGATTTGGTGCGCCCGGAAGTTTATCGGAGACGAGCCATTCGCCGTCTTGCTCGGGGACGATATCATCGAATCCGATGTGCCGGCGACGAAGCAGTTGATCGACCAATATGAGGCCCACGATCGTTCGATCATCGGGGTGCAGCGTGTCCCGTATGAAATGACGAACCGATATGGTATAATTGACCCGCTTGCCGTCGAAGGGAAGCTCATCCCGGTGCGGACGTTCGTGGAGAAACCGCCCATCGATGAGGCCCCGTCGAACTTCGCCATCCTCGGTCGCTATATCTTGAAACCGGACGTCTTTGAGGCGTTGGCGGGACAAGAGGCGGGAGCCGGGGGCGAGATTCAATTGACGGATGCGATCGCACGCTTCAATGAGGCGCAGACGGTCTTCGCCTACGAATTTGACGGTCGACGTTACGACGTCGGAGAGCCAATCGGGTTCGTCGAGACGACGATTTGCCACGCGCTTAGCGATCCTGATTTAAAAGATGACGTCCATGCCCTATTGAAACGGCTCGTGGACGAACTTGATCAACAGTAAGGTGTGTTATTTTTGAAAACAATGCTTATGGTGTGTCAAAACTATTATCCGGAGATCGGCAGTGCCGGCAACCGGATGCAAAACATTACGCATTTGATGAAGCAGCGCGGGTATGAAGTCGAGGTCATCACGGCCGCCCCTTCGTATCCGAGCTTTGATATGTATCAGGACGACCGCTTCTGGAACGACCGGGAGTTGAACGACCAACCGTTCATCAAGCGACTCATCACGAAGAAACGGAAGCATACGTCCAACATGGTCAGTCGCCTTTTCCTGTTCCTCGAACAGATGGTCAAAGGAATCCGGGAAGTCCGTAAGCTCGAATTGAAGCCAGACGTCGTCTTTGCGACGACCCCTTCTTTTTTTATGGCGTTTGTCGGTGCTTATGCGAAACGAAAGTATCGCGTCCCGTTCATCTTGGACGTCCGTGATCTCTGGCCAGAATCGGTGAAAGGGGTCGGCGTCTTCAAGTACGATTGGGTGCTCACGCCAGCGTTTTGGATGGAGAAACGGCTGTACCGCGTCGCCGATGAAGTGATCATCAACTCGGAAGGATTCCGCAGCTATCTTCGTCAGCGTGGTGTGCCGAACGAGAAGATTCACTACATGCCGAACTCGATCCGGGAAGCGGAGCGAACACTCGAGCGGACGATCCCACCGGACGACCGGATGGAGATCTTATACGCCGGGAACATGGGCCTTGCCCAGGATGTGTCGTTGTTACTCGAACTCGCCGAGCGATTCCGAGACGAGCCACGGATCCACTTCAAATTGATCGGCTACGGCTATCGGAAAGAAGAATTGAAGCAGACGATCAAAGACCGTGGCTTCCAAAACTTCTTGTTCCTCGAGGCGATGCCACGGACAGAGGCGTTTCAGGCGATTAAAAATGCTGACGTTGCATTCGTCAGCCTGATCGAGCAAGAAGTGTTCGATACGGTCATCCCTGGGAAACTCATCGACTATATGGCAGTCGGCAAACCGATTGTCGCAGCAGTGTCAGGCCATGCGGCGAATGTCATTGAAGCGGCGGAAGTCGGCTACGTGTCACGGAAGCGTGACATCGATGAGATCGAGCGGATCCTGCGGAAGCTCCTCGACCGCCCGGACCTTCGGGAGGCACTCGGGGCGAATGGGATTCGTTACGTCAAAGAGAATTTATGTTGGGAAGAGAATATCGACGTGTTAGATCAAGTCGTACAACAGTTAGTGATGGAGGAACCACGATGAAGTCAGTATGTATGTTTGTATGGAACCATTTTACGAATGATGCGCGCGTCCTTCGTGAGTGCTCGGCACTCGCCGAGGCAGGCTATGAAGTCGATTTGATCGCGCTTCAAGATCCGAAAAATAAAGAGCTTCCAAAAGAAGAGATGCGTCCGGAAGGCTTCCGCGTCATCCGCGTGAAGCGTCAACCTTCGATTCTCGTCAACGCGCTCAAGTTCGCGAAGAAGACGTATCAATGGGTGAGCGAGAAACGGACCCGCCAAATCGGGGCCGGACTCGTCGGTGCCGGGTTGTTCTTACTTGCGCCGTTCACGATGCTCGCGCTCGGAGCGGCTATCGGGACGGTCTTGTTGCCGCAAGTGCGTAAGCAAATCGTCAACGCGAGTGCGATGCTCGAGATGGTGTTCGCTTCGACGAAAAAATCGTATGACTTTTACCATGCGAACGATTTGAACACGCTCCCGCAGGCACTCCTCGCTGGAAAAGTGTTCAACAAAGGTCGGATCGTCTACGACTCGCACGAGGTACAGACGGACCGTACGGGTTACGGCTATATTCAAAGTAACCTCGAGGGCTGGCTCTTGCCGTTCGTCGATACGATGATGGTCGAGAACCATACGCGTGCAGCGCACAACGAAGAGTTGTACGGGTTCTATCCGTACGTGCTCCACAACTATCCGTTCTACCGTCCGCTCGACTTCTCGCTCCGTAAGGACTTGCATGCGCTTCTCGACTTACCGAAAGACGAGAAGATCCTCTTGTATCAAGGGGGCATTCAAGCCGGACGCGGTCTCGAACAGCTCGTGCTCGCGGCGAAAGACTTCAAAGAAGGCACGCTCGTCATGATCGGGGACGGGAAGCTTAAACCGACGATTCAACAGTTGATCGAGACGGAAGGGGTCGGCGACCGCGTCAAGATGATTGACAAAGTACCGGTCGAAGCGTTACCTTACTATACGATGAACGCCTATTTAGGCTTCCAAGTATTGAACAACGTCTGCTTCAACCACTACTCGGCCTCATCGAATAAATTGTTCGAGTATTTGATGGCCGAAGTACCGGTCGTCTCATGTGACTTCCCTGAAATCGAACGGGTCGTTGCGGGGAACGATGTCGGGGTGCTCGTCGATTCGCACGATCCACAATCGATCGCGGACGGCGTCAACCGGATGATTGAAGACCAAGCACTCTATGCGCGTGTCAAAGAGAACACGAAGACCGCGCGTGAGAAATATAACTGGGATTTGGAAAAAGAGGCACTCTTGAACGTCTACGCGAACGCCGCGGAGCGCAAGTTGCCGATTATGAAAGACGGTGCGCCAAAGCCAGTACAATCTTAAGACTGCGGCTTTTGCCGCGGTCTTTTTTCTATGGAGGGAGGACATTTATGAAACGTCAACAACAACATCTGTTGCGCCAACAAGTATGGCGCAAGCTACAAACCATCTCGGTGAAGGACATCGCCTGGATTATCGCAGGCTCTTTCATTCTCTCGTTCGGGGTCAACTACTTTACCGTACCGAACGACTTCTCGGAAGGTGGCCTGCTCGGGGTCACGATCATCCTGTACTACGTCTTCGGCTGGGACCTCGGGCTCACGTCGATCATCGGGAACGGGATTCTCTTTATCGTCGGCTATAAGCTGCTCGACCGTCGGACAATGGTCTATTCGGTCATCGCCGTCATCGCGACGTCATTCTTCCTCAGTCTGACACATGACTGGGGCAGCCCTGCCGAGGACAAACTGCTTGCGGCCGTCTATGCCGGAATCATGATCGGGGTCGGGATCGGCATGGTGCTCCGTGTCGGCGGGACGACCGGCGGGGGTGTCATCATCGCCCGACTCATGGAGCGCTATCTCCACTTGAGTGTCGCCGTCTCGATGTTCATCATCGATGCGATCGTCGTCGCGACATCTGGCTTCTTCTTAGGGGAACAAGTCGTTCTCTATACGCTCATCGCGATCATCATCGGTTCATGGGTCATCGACCTCGTCGCGGAAGGTCTCAACATCCGTAAAGCCGTCACGATCATCAGCGATAAGCAAGAAGAGCTCGCCGTCGTCTTAACGGAGACGCTCGGACGCTCGGCGACGATTATCCATGGACACGGTTACTATACGAAGCAGGATAAGAACATGTTGTATATGATCGTCGACAAACGTCAGATCGCACCACTCAAAAAAATCGTCCAAGTGACGGACGACCGTGCCTTCGTCGTCATCCACCAGGTGAAGGAAGTCATTGGGGAAGGATTCAGCTACCCGTCCCGATAATTTGAATGCTGGTGTTTTATTGATAACTTCTATATAATAAAAGGCGTGTAAATAGAAGGAGGAACTGACTACTATGCAAACGATCGCTACAATCAGCCTACTTGTCGTGGCTGTCTTATTGATTGTCGTCGTACTGCTCATGTCAGGTCGGTCGCAAGGTCTTGGAGCGATTGCAGGTGGCGCGGAGCAGTTGTTCGGACGCCAGAAAGCACGCGGCTTCGATGCTGTTTTGAACCGAACTGCAGCTGTACTAGGCACTTTGTTTTTCATTTTAGGATTACTAGTCGCATCATTATGATGATAAGGCTGATCGTTCTCGATTTTCACGTGAGGCGGTCAGCTTTTGTTTTTTCGATTTATTTTTTGGGAATAATGTAGATACAAGGAGATGACAGATAAAATGAAAGTGACAGCACCAAAACCGTTCTTCTTCGAGGGCGGAAAACGTGCCGTGTTGATGTTACATGGCTTCACTGGATCGAGCGCGGATGTCCGCATGCTCGGTCGCTTCCTTCAAAAAGAAGGATACACATGTATGGGACCGATCTATCGTGGTCATGCCGTCCCACCGGAAGAATTACTCCAATATGGACCGAAAGACTGGTGGGAAGACGTCTTGGACGCTTACCAGACGCTCGTCGACAAAGGTCATGAGGAGATTGTCGTCTGCGGACTCTCGTTAGGTGGCGTGATGTCGCTCCGTCTCGCCGAGGAGAAAGACGTCAAGGCGGTCATCCCAATGTGCGCACCGACGGGAATCGATGCCGAGGACCGCTTGTATAAAGGAGTCCAGGCATATGCCCGAGAATATAAGGGTAGAGAAGAAAAGTCGCCGGAACAGATTGAGCAGGAGATGGCAGAGTTCAAACCGATGCCAACATTGAAAGACCTCCGTGCCTTCGTCCGCGACACGGCGTCGAAGCTCGAGGACATCTTCGTCCCGACACTCGTCGTCCAAGGCGCCAAAGACAACATGATCGACCCGGAATCGGCGAATCAAATTTACGAGGCGGTCAACACGTTCCAAAAAGAGTTGCTCATCTACGAGAACTCGGGACACGTGATCACACTCGACAAAGAAAAAGAGAAACTGCACCAGGACGTGCTCGATTTTCTCGAAACGTTAGACTGGTCAGTCTAAGAAGGAGGTGTCACGTTGAATTTACGTGACCAATTACTAGAGATCTTACAGGCGAGCGAGAAACCGCTCTCTGTCGATCAACTGACCGAGCGATTACAGCTCGCGTCGACGGATGACTTTAAAGAGCTCATTCGCACATTGAATGCCCTCGAGGAAGAGGGCGCCATCGGCCGGACGCGGACGAACCGTTACGGGACGCTCGCCACGCTCGGACAAGTCGCGGGAATCATCTCGATTCATCAGCGCGGCTTCGGCTTCTTGTCGGTCGAAGGGGAAGCGGAAGACGTGTTCTTGCCGCCCGACCAACTGAAGGACGTCTACCATGGCGATACGATCCTCGTCAAAAAACGCGAGGACAACCGTGGCAAGACGGAAGGGATTTTATTGAAAGTATTGAAGCGCGGACTCTCCGAGTTCGTCGGGACGTATACGCTCCCGAGCGGTCGACTCGACCAGTTCGCCTTTATCGAGCCGGATGACAAACGCATCAACTTCTGGCCGGTCGTCAACCCGGACAAATCACTCGGTGCCGTCGACGGACATAAAGTCGTCGTGCGCATCACGAAGTATCCGGACGGACGCTTCGCCGGTGCCTGTGACGTCGTCCGCATCATCGGGCATAAGAACGACCCTGGCGTCGACATCTTGTCGATCGTCTATAAACACGGCATCCCGACGGAGTTCCCAGAGGACGTGATCGCTCAGGCGAACGCGGTACCGGACGAAGCGGACGAGAAAGACTTCATCGGTCGCGTCGACCTTCGTGACGAGACGATCTTCACGATTGACGGCGAAGATGCGAAAGACTTGGACGATGCCGTCCACGTCAAGAAACTCGATAACGGGAACTACGAGCTCGGTGTTCATATCGCCGACGTCTCGCATTACGTGAAAGAGGGCTCACCACTAGACGTTGAGGCGCTCGAGCGCGGGACGAGTGTGTATCTCGTCGACCGCGTCATTCCGATGTTGCCGCACCGACTCTCGAACGGGATCTGTTCCCTCAACCCGCACGTCAACCGCTTGACGCTCAGCTGCGTAATGGAGATTTCTCCGCAAAACGGGAAAGTCGTTCGCCATGATCTGTTCCCGAGTGTCATCAAGACGACGGAGCGGATGACGTATACGAACGTCCGTGAGATCATCGAACGTGATGACGAAGAGACGTTGAAAAAGTACGAACCGTTCATCGGTGAGTTCGACCTCATGGCCGAGCTCGCGGAAGTGCTTCGGAAACGTCGTAACTCGCGCGGTGCCATCAACTTCGATTTCGCCGAGGCGAAGGTTGTCGTCAACGAGGAAGGGAAGCCGGCAGATATCGTGCTTCGTCCACGTTCGGTCGCCGAGAAGTTGATCGAGGAGTTCATGCTCGCGGCCAACGAGACGGTTGCGGAACACTTCCACAAGATGGACGTGCCGTTCATCTATCGTGTCCACGACAATCCGAAACCGGACAAGCTCGACTTCTTCTTCGACTTTGTCGCAAACTTTGGCGTGCATATTGAACGCATCAAAGGGCAGACGGTCGAACCGAAGACGCTTCAAAAGATTTTGAAGGCGATCGACGGGGAACCGGAAGAGCCGGTCATCAGCACGATCATGCTTCGTTCGATGCAACAGGCGAAATATGACGACGTCTCGCTCGGTCACTTCGGACTCGCGACGGACTTCTATACGCACTTCACGTCACCGATTCGTCGTTATCCGGACTTGATCGTCCACCGTCTCATGCGCACGTACGTCTTCAACAACGATTTGTCGGAGAAGACGATCGCGAAGTACGAGGACCGTCTCGGGGCGATCGCCGAACAGGCATCGAAACGGGAACGTCGCTCGGTCGACGCAGAGCGCGAGACACAGGCGCTCAAGAAAGCCGAATACATGGAAGCCCATCTTGGTGAAGAGTTCGATGGTGTCGTCGCCGGCGTCACGAACTTCGGGATGTTCATCGAACTTCCGAATACGATCGAAGGGCTAGTCCGTCTCCAGTCGATGGATGACTACTACCACTTCGACGAATCACAGCTCATGTTGCTCGGCGAGCGGACGAAACGTCAATTCCGCATCGGGGACGCCGTCCGTGTCAAAGTCGACGCCGTCAACTTAGACGAGCGGACGATCGACTTCACGGTCGTCGGCATGCCGAAACGGGAACCGTCAAGCCGTCGCCAACCGACGACGATCAAAGCGAAAGGCGGTCGTCCGAAGAAGGACGAGAAAGACCGTCGTGGCGGTCGCGGTCGGGACGACAAGAAGAAGCGCGGCAAACCAGGAAGACCTGGCAAGCCGGGCAAACCAGGTGAGAAACCGAAACGAGACGGGGAGAAGTCTTCCCAAGGTCGTTCGGCACTCGACCTGAAGAAGAAAGACAAGCACAAACGAAAAGGCGACGCCAAACGAGGTGCGAAGAAACGTCGCTGACGGGGAAGGGTTCGTCCCTTCCTCCGTATCTTGTAGATAAAGGACTGAATGTGTATGGCCAAGAAGAAAGATTCGAACGCACTCGCCCAAAACCGCAAGGCGTCCTTCGATTACGCGATCGAAGATACGATTGAGGCGGGCATGGTGCTCACAGGGACGGAAATCAAATCGGTCCGTCAATCGAAGATCAACATCGCGGATGCGTACGTCCGGTTCGATGGGGGCGAGGCGACGCTTCACAACTGTCATATCAGCCCGTTCGAACAGGGGAACCGCTTCAACCACGATCCACTCCGCGTCCGAAAGCTATTGTTGCATAAGAAACAGATCAATCAGCTCATCGGAGCATCAGGGCGTGACGGCTACACGATTATCCCGCTCAAAGTGTATATCAAAAACGGGTTCGCCAAGTGCCTGCTCGGCGTCGGAAAAGGGAAGAAGAAGTACGACAAACGAGAGGACTTGAAGAAGAAAGACGCGAAGCGTGACGTCGACCGTGCGATGCGCGATCGGCAAAAATACTGACAACGGATCCTAATTGTGGTATATTAAATAGAGTACCAATTACCACCCCGGGGACGTTATGGATTCGACGGGGGTAGGTCGGTCGTATGTGGCGTGTCGAGGGGTCGGCCTCGTTAAAACGCAAACGCCTATAACTGGCAAAACTAACACACAACTCGCAGCAGCCTAAGTGCCCTGCGGATCCTGACATCCATCGCTTGTGTGGATGACTTTCAGGGTCTCAAACTAAGCAAGCTACGCTTCAACCTCGCCGTCTGAGGGCGCGAAGAAGAGATGAAACAGACTGGATGCGACAACGCCTGTTTATCGGCAGTGTCACATCGAGATTCAATAGATAAACTACACACGTAGAAGCATACGTTACGATGCCTTCGGACGCGGGTTCGACTCCCGCCGTCTCCATTTTGAAGCAGTCTGTAACGACTGTGATCAATGATTTTCATGAAGACCTTCTAATTTCATTGAGATTAGAGGGTCTTTGCTTTTGATTGAAGCCATGAAGAAAGGAAGGTGAAACACATGGGAAAATATCAATTAGATAAGAGAAGCAAAGTAGCTGCGGCGAAGTACCAAGACGGCAAAAAGCCGACTGTCTCGAACAAGAAAGAACGATTGAACCAGCTTCGTGAAGCATATTTGCAGAAACAACAAGAGAAGAAGTGATCTGGTGAAGGATTATTGAGTACCTGCTCATTAATCCTTTTCTTTTGGGGAGCGGACACCGGTTATTAGGTTTTTGATGGGAATCAAGGGATTGATCATCTTTTTGTTGAATAGAAACTATGAGTTGTTTTTTGAAAATCGTCAAGTAATTATACATACCAAAGGAGGAGTTCACATGTCTAAAAAATCGACGGAATTGATTGTGAATGGCGTCAAAAAATATGGTCCGACAGTAGGCAAACTTGCATTAAAACATAACAAAGAAATCATGGGGGCTTTAGGATCAATCAATTTAAAGAAACGACCGAAGAACCCTGATGACTCGGAGCAAAGCCCTAAAAAAGTCAAGAACAAGCATCCGCGAAAGCAACGGTATCAGTACTATTTAACCGAAGTGACACCTACGCTAGACACTCGAAATCGAGATGAGTTGTTCCAATATAGATTAGAAGTGGAGCAATGCATTCAACAAATCAAAATGGAACAAGCACAAGACATCGTCATCAAAAAACAAATTCATGAGGGGCGAATCAAAGAGTGGGAATCCATTCTCTCTCTCATCGTGAGTCAAATGACCATCAAGGACTATATGGAATTTTTAAGACTCTTTAACAATCCAGAGTATCAAAGTGATTATTTCGCGGGCTTTGAAGGGGATGTGGAGAAGTTCAAAAAATTGAATACGGTCGAACAGTATGATGCGCTCGTTCAGTATGTTCATGAAAAGACAATGATTGATATCGAACAAATCAAAAGAGAGTTTTCTGCTCCTGTTTGATGTGTGAGATCCACTTCTTTTCTGCATTCGTTATAATCAATAGTGTAATGGATGGAGGTGGAGTCGTTGGGATGGGATTTAAGTGTCGCTGAGGCGAAAGATGTGTATTTAACTGAATCGGACTTATGGCGCTTTACACAACAATTTCTGATGAACGCCTCTCATACAACGACGTACAAACACGTATTGATGAAGGCGTTACTTGAATGTACGACAGAATTGAATGAATCAGGTGTTGTGTCATTTCATCAAATTGCCAAGCATGTGACGAAAATCTATTGGAATCTCATCGTCAAGCATGGGCTGACCCAGATGAATCAACTAGGGAAGCAGAGCGCTGTTGAAAAAGCGATGGTCTCCTTTCAGAAAGAACACAACATTCCGTCAGATTGGAACTTTGACCGTTTACCAGAGCATCAACAAAATCAATTGATTCGGAACGTGAATCAGTTTTATAAAAAATACGTATACGGTTCTTTCTATCGCTCTTTTAACGAAACGATTTACTCTTTCAATCGAAAAGAAGAATGGATTCAACTCGTTCCAGCGTATGTCGTTTTCTTTGAAAAATATAAGCGTATTCTCATGAACGTGACAAACTATCAGTTAGCCATCTTTTTAGAAAAATACAATTCCCAAGATGCGATGGAACGAATCTTGAGCAAGCTGGAGTTTGTGTCTGCCCGTCAGTCGCTTGAGGAGTTTAAACAAATTTTATTAAGTCACGGGCACTCAATGTGCTTCTATTGCCTAAAGCCTGTGAGACAAGTTCACGTGGATCATTTCATTCCGTGGTCTTATATGCAAAATGATGTCTTATGGAATTTTGTGCTGTCATGCCCGACATGTAATACGAGTAAAAAAAATCGATTAGCGAATATCGATTATCTCTACAATTTGGTAGAACGAAATCATGAACTGCGTACGGCAGAATACATGTCTACATACAAAGAATCGAAACTCATTCATTTGTATCACTATGCCGTTCAAAATGGCTATGAAAACAATTGGGCTCCGAAGGCATGAAAAGAGTCGAACCTAATTAAACAGGTTCGACTTTTGTTTTAGTATTCACTATAGTTGAACAGCATAGACATCAGCACATCACTTTTAACTTTCACTTGAATATTTGTATGTTAGTTTCTAATACTCAGTTCTTTAGTTCTTAAAATTGTTATGATACTCATCGAGCTAATCCCGACCCCAAGCAATGCTATAATCGCTGTAAACATACCGTTTGGAATCATAAAACCAATAGGCAACATTCCTAAAAAAGATATAGCGATTACTCCCTGGTATGCAATGTTTAGATATGAAATAATTGGATTTGAAAAGAACGACATGATGAGTGGTGGAATAAATAATACGACAACAATTCCTAGCGACATAAATAATGTCATTTGTATCTCCGGTGTCATTTCACCCAATCGATTGATTTGTAAAGTAATAATAAATAGAGCTAACCCCATCATCAATAGTACCCATAAGATTTTTTGGATCATTTAAAGTCCCCTTTCGATTTTTAATTTTAACATTTAAACCCATTATATCCAAAATTAATCTTTATAAGTGCACAAATGCTTCATTACCATAATCCATGGAGAAAAAGAAATAAGTAATGCGTAGGTGAATAAACAGTGTCAAATAATTTAGAAACTTTAATTGTGTCAGGCCGGTTTAAAGAAGTAAAAGACATCTATCAAACTACTGATTTTAAAACATTTAAAAATGATTTATTAACTTTGGCGTATGATAATGAAAATCTGTCGAATTACTCCGTACTCGTCTATCTGTTATTGGACACAGAGGACGATAAATTACATGACTTAGCTTTTCAAGTCCTATCACAGCCCCTTTGCCACATTGAAGGGGCTTATACCTCTTCCTTATACCATGCTCAAAGAGCCGTGGATTTGACTGATGCTGCAGATGTGAAGCGCTTAGAGAACCTGTTATTTCTGAACATCGTCCCAGAAAAGATTGTAAGTGATGAACAAGCAAAGTCCATCGCGGAAAAAATTCTTGTTCTAGATCCAACAAATGAAGTTGCTAAAGACACTTTATATTAAACCTAGAAAATCATTTGTTCGCGTAGACCAATGGTTTTCTTTAGTTCGTGTCACTGAATAAGGGAATAACCAACTAGTCTCATCTAATCCACTTAAGCCATCAATTGTATGAAAGATAATCTGCACACCATTTTCATCTCTACATTTCTCGACTGAATAAATCAAAAGGATATCTTCCTAATTTTGAATAAGTATGCAGAATCTAACCTTAAACCTGGGGGGGCGAATGAATGAAAAGGATTTGTGATTGTGAAAATTTGAAAAGAATTACGATAGAGGCGGATGTGGGGGCGGACCCGACATGGTGTGCGACCTGTCGATACAATATAGAATTGAATGAGTTTACGATTTCTGACCAATTGAAGCGTGATTTCTATGAATGGGTTAGTCGATTCGGAGAATGGATTGACTGGGACACGGATGCACTTGCTAAAGGATGGGAAATCAAGGTGGAGCAACATAATCGTGAAGGAGACTTACTTTCGGAGCGTTTGCAAGTAGCGCTTGGTGAAGCATATGAAATTGAATTCACGCCTATAACATACGATAATTTTACAAAATCCTGAACTTCACTAGAAACGGTGATTCCAAAAATTGTATGTTACACTAAGGGAAAACGTTTAGGGGTAAACAGATGACCATTCATTTTGCCAGGATGACGGGACCAGAAATCGCGAATTATGTGACTTGGTTGATTGACGATTATGCAAAAGATGTCGCGCGCAACTATCAACTTCCGATGGTGTTGGCACAAGAGGAATCGACTCAATTGATTCGGGACCTCTTCCCAGACAATCAACCCGGGGAAGGGCAGACGATTGTTCATGTGATGAACGGAGATGTTCGTGTCGGAATTTTGTGGTATGCGTTTCAAGCTGAATCGAAACGCATCTTCATTTATCACATTTTGATTGAAGAGACGTACCGTGGGCAAGGGTATGCGACAGCGGTGTTTGAGAAACTTGAAAAAGTGGTCTCAGAAGAACTTGGCGCAACATCCATTGGACTAAGTGTATTCGGTACGAATCCAGACGCACAGCGATTATATAAACGACTCGGATTCCAAGAAGCGTCCATATGAACAAACAGTTATGAGAGGAGTCGATATGAAACGTTACTTGAAGTGGCTTTTGGTCGGATTTGGTGTGATTGTGATTGGGGTGGCGGGGTTGGTATTTGCCTTTTATCGGTCGATGCAACCAGATCCCGATGAGGAAGCAAAAGTGATGAAGATGGCTGAATCATATGTACTCGAGCGATTCAAAGATGCTGAAGTGACAGAGGACGTATTATTCGACAACATGGGAAACTTTCCGTTTGAGTATGCGGCGATTGCGGTGGATTCGGTGACGGGAACGGAATTTTATGTTTACGAGAATGAATCGACCGGAGAAATCGTTGATACGTTTCTCTCATCCAAATGGGAAGATGCGGTCACAGAGGTGATTGAAGATTCGATTGATACGGCGTTTGGTGCAGACGTCACCTATGTCGTCCTATATGACGAAGAAAGTATCCGACAACTCGATGTCTCCTCGGCAAATCCAATCGCCTATCAGACAGCCGACGTTTCGCCGACAATCTTATTGACGCTTCATCGGGAGCCGGAAGCCGATGACGAAGAACGCGTTCGAACGTGGATGTCTGCGTTACAAGAGAACGACATCCTGAAGCGAGCCGAGATTCGTGCCGACTATACCGCTAAAAACGGAGAACTTCTTGATGATGGTACTGGTTTAGATTTATCGTTTTAACAGTAATCCCACTTTCCAATCGGAAAGTGGGATTTGTTCAGTCAAACACTCGACTGATCCAGCGTTTGAAAAAGGGTTGGCCTGATTGTGTCACGCTATGATTGTCGAGCTCTACCTCTTCGATCGCCTCATTCGGAGACCTCAATTGAATCGTCATCTCGTCACCAAGCCCGGTCGTGACCCCGCTCTCAAATTGAAGATTTCTTGTCACATACGCGTTTGCGTATAGAAGTCCACCTTTTTCATCCACTTGTACCTCCTGAATCGTATAGTGGAATTGCTCGACCCAATCCCGCTGACCGAGGAGGAGCCGGACGACGTCATCTTCGTGTGACAGTTTCGTTCGCTCGATATTCTCAAGAGGAGTATGCGCTTCAATCGCCTCTCGCTGCGCTTCTAAGATATCTTTGAAGTGATGTGTCGCAACTTCCGTCGTCCATGCAGCGGAACCTGTCTTCGACTCGGTCGCATAATGGAAAAGAGCAAATCCAATCAAGGCGAATAACGCCACAACACCTACTCGTTTGAACTGTTTCATTGTCGAGCTCCTTCCTTATAAAAGTCACATTGTAATGTAGTGTCATTTCAGACGATTCAACTTGAGATAATAGCCACATACTAAAGGGTATATTTGGTTAATCATTTTTATGTAATATATTCTTAACATTTAGTAAAAAATAGTTTACACTGAACTTGAATACAATGAGGAGGCGATGGTGACGTTAAAAAATCAAATATTCCTCAGTCGTGCAAAGAAAGGCTGGACCCAGCAACAATTGGCTGATTCAGTCGGAGTAAGTCGTCAAACGATTATTGCACTTGAGAAAAACAAGTATAACCCGTCGCTCATCCTTGCGTTCAAAATTGCGGCGGTACTCGATGAAGAACTACCCGCATTATTTACATATGAGGAGGAGTGAAGATGGATCAAGTATTGCTGTATGGAATTCTTGTCTTGATTGTTGGTGTAATTGTCTCAGAACTTTATAAGGCGAACTTTGAACGAAAAATCGAATCACAAGACGAACGAGGGCGACAGATCGCCTTAAAAGTCAAATCGATTTCTTATTCGATGTTGTCAATCGGTGTCTATGTTGGTGTCGCCCTCGTCGCAATTTTTCAAGTTTTCGATCAGTATTATTTCATCTACTTTGTCATGCTTGTCTTTTTCATACAAAGCATCGGATCGTCAATTTATCTTGCTGTGATTCGCAGGACATGACTTATCGACCGGTGATTTGATCCAACCAATTCGCGACCAAGTCCGCGCTGCCATCTTGGAACATAAATATGGATACCCCGACCATCACAAGCCCGACTAAAATCAATCCACCTTGTTTCGCGCTACTTGCAATCCCTCGCACGATGAGGATAATTCCCAACCCAAGCAAAAGAAAGTACCAAAATCCCATGAATATCCCTCCTTTTTCTAATTATTCTCATTTTAGTATGAATCGGTCGAGCAGGCTCTACATACTTAGACTGATTTATCTTTTAAAAAAGAAGGGTACATTACCTCTATGCGAATAATTAGGGGAGTGACCATTATGCGGAAAACGATTGTCATTGCGGGGGCGAGCGGCTATATCGGCTCGAACGTGATGGAGCAGCTAAAAGAAGAGTACGACATCATCGCGTTATCGCGATCAACGAAAAATAAAGAAGATGAGGCCCATATCACATGGCGTGCCTGTGACTTATTTTCATATGAGGCAACCAAAGAAGCATGCGAGGGCGCGGATTACGCGATGTTCCTCGTGCACTCGATGATTCCGGACGGCGGCTTGACGCAAGCGACGTTCGAGGACATGGATGCGCTCATTGCGGACAACTTCGCCCGGGCGACGAAGGCGAACGACATCGAACAGATTGTCTATTTGAGCGGAATCATCCCGAAGCAAGAGAAGACGTTGTCGCGTCATTTGAAGAGTCGACTTGAGGTCGAACGCATTCTCGGCGGACAGGGAGTACCGGTAACGACGATTCGAGCTGGACTGATCATCGGTCCGGAAGGTTCGTCGTTCCCGATTTTAGCGAAGCTCGTCAAACGGTTGCCGACGATGATCTTGCCACGCTGGACGAAGACGGAGACACATCCGATCGACATCCGTGAAGCCGTTCAGGCGCTCATCTCGGTCGTCGGTGCCGAGTCGCTTTATGACCGTCATATCGACATCGGGGGTCCCGAGGTGATGACGTATCGGAAGATGATCGAACAGACAGCCGAAGTCATGGACAAGCGTCGCGTCTTGATCGACTTCCCGTTCCCGACAATCAAACTGTCGCGCCTGTGGGTCATGGCGGTCACGGGTGAACCGAAGGCGACCGTCTATCCGCTCGTCGAGAGCATGGGGCACGCGATGGTGGCAGAAGATACGGTCGAAGGTATCGGACAGGGTGAGATTCCATTCAAACAGGCGGTCGAACATGCGCTTGAGGAAGAAGAGAAGCAATCCTCGGGCGGTAAGAAGAAAAAGCAACCGAAATCGTATACGGTCCGTTCGATTCAGCGGTTCGGTCTGCCGGAAGAAAAGTCGGCGCTTTGGATGGCGGACACGTACTTCGAGTGGCTCGGTCGTTTTATGTATCCGCTCATTCAGACGACGAAAGAAGACGATGATTGGGAGATCGCGCTGCTCGATCCGTCGTTCGTCGCGCTTCATCTATCGCTTGAACAAGAAGCGACGGACGATATGGCATCCTTTGCGATTGACGGGGGCAAGTTCGTCAAATTGAGTGCAGAGGATCAGACGGGACGTCTCGAGTTTAGACGCTTACCGAAGTCGGATGAAGGACTCGTCGCCATCCATGAGTTCGTACCGGCACTCCCGTGGTGGTTCTATACGAAGACACAGGCGAAAGCCCATCTCGTCGTCATGTGGTTATTCGGTCGTCATGTGAAGTTGCTGGCAAAAGACGCAGAAGACGGCGATCAAGTCGTAGAGACTCCGACGAATTGAAGGGAGACGCATCGAAAGGTGCGTCTTTTTACTTTACTTTGATGATGTTAGAAGCTACCGTCGGAATGTCATCTCCATTTTGAACGATGAGATATACGTGTTTTGCTTTGAATGGAGTGTCGTACATGAACTTTGCTAAGTCCAAGAGAGAGGTATCAAACTCATTGTGAAAGATGACGGAAAATTCAAAAGTAGAAACTTCAAATAATAGAGATGCATGGGTATAATCCTTTTGAGATTTTTTCAGCATGTTCTTTTTTGTTTCTTCAATGTACGTGGCAGCCTGTTCCTTTAGCTGTTCATAACCTTTTAATCTTGAGATCCACATCCCTTGTTCATTTAAAGCTTGTGCAATTTCCACATCCCGTGGTCCGTTTATGTAAGAACTCACTTCGAACTTTTCTTCGGTCCCATTTGGATGCAGTATGACAAAGTCATAATTTTGATTCCCGATGATGATTTTCGCTTTAGCGTCTTTTGGGAAATAAGGCGAGAGGGAAAATACATAAGCGGGTACAAACTCCTCTTGAAACTCTTTGAATTCTCCTTTGCGTAACCTCGAAATCTTTAAAGCCATGCGGTCGTCCTTCAGTGCTTGAATCACCTCTTCAAAGTAATTTTTCATTTCAGTCGGTGTACGATATTCAGATAAATCTTTTAATATGGCAAACTGTTTTTCCATAGATTATATCTCCTTTGTTACGGAAGGTAATATCAGTTCAATGATTCTAACTTTTATCAGTGTGTGTCTAATGCCTATTGTACCATCTCGTTCTTTGTACATTCTGTTAACGTTTTTCTCAATCCGTTTACAAGCCCTCTTTCCAGGCGTACACTAAACTCGCTTTTGAACTGATTGGAAAGAAGGAATGTATGATGCAAGACTCACTCTCCACGCGTGAGATGTGGCAAAAGGACATCTCGGCCGGGATCACGGTCGGTGTCGTCGCCATCCCGCTCGCCATGGCATTCGCCATCGCCTCAGGCGTCCCGCCGGTGTATGGGCTCTACACGTCCATCTTCGCAGGAATCCTCGTCAGCCTGTTCGGAGGTTCGACGTTCCAGATTGCCGGACCGACGGGAGCGTTCATCCCGATCGTCTCGGGTGTCGTCCTCGCATACGGATATAAGGGATTGCTCGTCACGACCGTTCTCGCCGGAATGTTGCTGCTCCTCATGAGCGTGCTCCGGGTCGGACGGCTCATCCGGTTTATGCCCCGGGCCGTCACGATCGGTTTCACGGCCGGGATTGCCGTCGTCATCTTCGTCGACCAGCTCGATGAGTTGTTAGGGGTCACGTTTGAGAAGGCGCCACATTTTCACGAGAACTTGCTTCGCCTCGGTCAGGCGTTGCCCGAAGCGAGTCCTTGGCCGATCGTCATTGCCGGAATCGGCTTTTTGACGCTTTGGCTCGTCCCGAAGCTGCCGTTCCGTTTACCGCTTTTACTCATGGCGATGCTCGTCCCGACGTTCGTCAGTGTCCTCATCCCGGGTGAGGTCGCGACCATCGGAAGTGCCTACGGCGGCATCCCGAGCGGACTGCCGGAATTCAACTGGCTTGCGATCGACCTCGACCTGATCACAACACTCCTCCCGTCCGCGTTCGCCATCGCCTTCCTTGGCGCACTCGAGTCACTTCTTTCGGGAACGGTCGCCGACGGGATGGGGGGGACGAAGATGAAACCGGACAAGGAACTGTTCGGGCAAGGGCTCGCGAACGTGATCACACCGTTCTTCGGTGGGATCCCGTCGACAGGTGCCATCGCCCGGACGGCGACGAACATTCAGGCGGGAGCGGTCAGTCGACGTGCCGGGGTCATCCATGGGATCACGGTGCTCGTTGCGGTTCTCGTCCTCGCGCCGTTCGCGAGTTACGTACCACTCGCTGCACTCGCTCCGATCTTGATGCGGGTCGCCTGGAACATGTCCGAACGCCATCACGTGATGACGATGTTGCGTCATCGTTCATCCGAATCGCTCGTCCTTCTCGTCACGTTACTATTGACGGTATTCGTCGACTTGGTCGTCGCCGTCGAGGTCGGCGTCATCTGTGCGCTCGCGCTCTTCGCGAAACGAATGGCCGATACGATCGATGTGCGCGAACGGACAGAACGGTACGTCACGCGAGACGGCCAAATCGTCTTCAGTGTCGAAGGCCCGCTCTTCTTCGGTGCGGTCGAGTTGTTCGAGCACGTCCTCCATCACATCCATCGGGAACCGAACGTGTTCATCTTCAACTTTCATCGTTGCCCCGTCATCGACGTGACCGCGGTCGAAGAGTTGCGGCGTGTCATCACCGAACTGAAAGCGGCCGACCGGCACGTCATCTTCGCGCACCTGTCGCCATCGGTCCGCGCGACGCTTGCTCACTATGGGCTACTCGACGGGATCGAGACGTTCGAGACGACCCAAGAAGCGATCGAGGCGTCTTAACGAACGGACAAGATGTCGCCGAACGGGACGCGGCGCACCTCGCCATCGAACAGCTCGACCTCGCGCTCGGCATAATAGATGGCGTGGACGTAGCCGCGCATGCTTGTCGTCAAGCCGTCTACGAACAAGGTCACCTCGACTTGGTCGCCTTCACGGATGGCCCGTTCGAGCTCGGTCTGCCAAAGATAGAGGAGCTGTTCGTCCAAGTCGGGCAGTTCAATCTTTTGGATTTGGGCATAATAACGTTTCAGTAGGGCGACGTGCTCGGGCATGAGAAATGGGATCCATTTCAACTCACCCCGGTCACGATAGCGGGTCTTGCTCATGAGGAATCGCCTCCTTGTTTATGTCCGCCGATTAGACGTTGGCGCGTCCGGAGCGGACTGTCTTTTAGTAGGCTCGACGCCGGTCGGATCGTGCCGCGACCGAACCGGACGTTCAGGCCGTCAATCAAATCGAGGAAGTCGAGCCGTTTCGCCTTCGCCCATTCGTCTTCGAAGAACGATAACTGGACGTGATCGCTCCGTGGCTCGAGCTTGCCGAGAGCGACCGAGACGTAACGGACGGCCTCCGTCTCTTCCCAGCCGTCTAAAAATAGTTGCAATAAGATCGGGAGAAACTCTTGCTCATCCGCTGTGAAGCGGGGGAGCTTCTTTTGTTTACTGAAGCCAGCCCGGTCGCTCGTCCGCGTATAGCGCACCCCGAGATGGATCGTCCCTCCGACGAGTCCCGCTTGCCTGGTTCGCATGCCGACTTCGACCGCGATCGCTTGTAAGACGAGCCGGATTGCGGAATACGTCGTGTAATCTTTCATGAGAGTGATACCGTGTCCGATCGACTTCGGTCGCGTCCGTTTCGCACCGAACAAAGAGCTCGCCGGCAGGATGGTCGGCGACTCGTCGATGCCCCAAGCATGATGCCAAAGTTCTGCACCGATGACACCGAACTTTTCATGAAGGGATTCGAGCGGATAACGGGCCAAATCCCCGATCGTCCAGATGCCGAGCCGCTGCAGGTGGACCGCCATTTTCGTGCCGACACCCCACATCTTCTCGATCGGCGCCGGATGGATGAGCCGTTCGACGTCTTGGAGAAGACACGTGGCGACCCCTTTCTTTTTCGCATGCAAATCGAGGACGAGCTTGGCGAGGACGTTGTTCGGTCCGATGCCGATGGTGACGGGAATGCCCGTATAGCGAAAAATCGTCGCACGCATGAGGTGGGCGACGTGCTCGTCACTTCCGAACAGTCGCTCCGTCCCGCTCATGTCGACGAGCGTCTCATCGATCGAATAGACGCGAATCGCCTCGGGCGGGGCGAACTGATGGAGGATGTGGATGATTTGGATGGAGACGTTCAAATAGTGACTCATCCGCGCCTCGGCATACAAAACGTCCCGTCGTTCGTGCCACGGGAGGCGGTCGATGTGGAAGCGGCGTGACCCGGTCTTGATGCCGAGCTGCTTCATCTTCGGGGTCGCAGCGAGGACGAGTGCCCCGCTGTCCTGCAGGTTCGAGAGGACGACGAGCTTCGTCTGATAAGGATTTTTGTTGCGCGCGGCACACTCGCAACTGGCATAGAACGAGACGCTGTCGATACAAAAGATTCGTCTGCGCATCGTCACCACTCCTTTTTTACGAACAAATGTTCTGTTTTTTTCATCGTAACACGGTCTCACGTCATCTCAAATAGTGAATTGAAAATATTTTTACAAATACTTTTTGAAAATTAACCAAAATTTATAGGTTTTCACGTGTCTAAAAACCAACTTTTAGGAAGTTTTCGTAAAAAAGTCTCCGAATTGGTTCGATTTTCGTTATAATAGACGAGTATGTAAGTGATGAATTGATAGAAAGATGGAGGCTATTAGTGTGATCCAATTTGTAAAACAGTTAACGAATGATCAAAGCCGGCGTTTGAAAGCGTACGAACGACGGGTCGCGCGTATTAATGAATTAGAGACAACGATGAAAGCCCTCTCGGATGACGAGATGCGTACATATACGGAGACGCTCAAAGCACGTCTCTTGGATGGAAAGAAAGTGGATGACATCGCGGAAGAAGGGTTCGCTCTCGTCCGCGAAGCGTCAGTCCGTGTGCTCGGCATGCGTCACTATGACGTCCAGCTCATCGGTGGGTTCGCCCTCCTCGAAGGGAACATCTCGGAGATGCCGACGGGGGAAGGGAAGACGCTCGTCGCCGCTTTGCCGAGTTACGTCAAGGCGCTCGAAGGAAAAGGCGTCCACGTCATCACGGTGAACGATTATTTGGCGAGACGTGATGCGGAGCAAATTGGGAAGATTCACGACTTCTTTGGGTTGACGGTCGGCTTGAACGTCCCGGACATCGAAGCGGACGAGAAGCGTTCTGCATATCAGGCGGATATCACGTATGGGGTCGGGACAGAGTTCGGATTCGACTACTTGCGTGACAACCTTGTCCATAAGCCGGAAGAACGGGTCCAACGTCCGTTCCATTTCGCCATCGTCGATGAAGTCGACAGCATCTTAATCGATGAGGCGAAGACGCCGCTCATCATCGCGCAGAAGGACCGGTCACATATCCGCTTGAAACAGTTGGCGCAACAGATCATTTCTGAGTTCGAGGAGACCGACTACGAGGTCGACCTCGAGTCGAAATCTGCGACGTTCACGGAAGAAGGAATCGTCAAGATTGAAGAGCTGTTCGCCATCGACAACCTGTTCAGCGCCTCACACCAGGTGCTCTATCACTATCTCGTCCAGGCACTCCGTGCGAACGTCTTGTTCGAACTTGACGTCGACTATATCGTGCGTGAAGACAAGATCGAACTCATCGACTTGTTCACGGGACGCATCATGGAAGGTCGGAGCTTGTCAGAAGGGTTGCATCAGGCGCTCGAGGCGAAAGAAGGCGTCACCATCACCGAAGAGAACAAGACGACGGCGGAGATTACGATTCAGCACTATTTCCGCATGTATCCGCTCGTTGGGGGGATGACGGGGACGGCCCAGACGTCGCGCCAAGAGTTCTTGAAGACGTACAACATGGACGTCGTCCAAGTGCCGACGAACCGCGAACGTCAACGTGTCGACCATCCGGACCGCATCTTCATGACGATCGAGCAAAAGTATGCGGCGGTCACTGAGAAAGTGGCAGAACTACATGCGACGGGACGTCCGGTCTTGATCGGGACGACCTCGATCGCACAATCGGAAGCCATCAGCAAGCATTTGAAGAAGAAGCGGATCGAGCATGACGTGTTGAACGCGAAGACGGTCGCTCAGGAAGCCGATATCATCGCGGACGCCGGTCAATTCGGCAAAGTGACGATTGCGACGAACATGGCCGGACGTGGAACGGACATCACGCTCGACGCAAAAGCGAAGGAAGCGGGCGGTCTCTTCGTCATCGGGACGGAGCGCCACGAGTCAAAACGTGTCGACAACCAGCTCCGCGGTCGTTCGGGGCGTCAAGGCGACCCGGGTGCGACCGAGTTCTTCGTCTCGCTCGAAGATGAGATCGTGAAACGTTATGCGGCGCAGAAACTAGAACGCGTGGAGAAGAAGTTGAAGCCGAGTGCGACAGGTGAGGTCTCAACGAAAGATGCGATCGAGATTATCGAATATGCGCAGACGACGATTGAAGGACTCGGCGTCTCGATTCGGGACTACTTGTTCAAACTCGATGACGTCTTGAACGAACAACGGAATATCATCTATACGATTCGTAACCAGGCCGTCAACGCCGATGCGGATGCCATCACGAAAAACGTCCTCGGCATGATGCGTCTCGCCCTCGAGAACAGCATCGATATGCATGTGTCGGATGAACTCGTGCCTGAGGAATGGCCAATCGATGAGTTGAAAGATGATTTACGCTACTTGACGATGCAGGAGCCGACATGGGCAAAAGACATCGCCGATACGCGTGAACTGAAGGATGCTTTAAACGACTGGATGGAGACGATCATCGCTGCGACGGCGTCGCGCCTCGAACAGGACGACATCGTCCTCTTCGCCAAAGAGTCGCTTCTCCGCGCCGTCGACATGAAGTGGACGGACCATTTGACGACGATGAGCGGATTGAAAGAAGGGATCGGGCTTCGCAGCTACGGTCAGGAAGACCCGAGCCGTCAGTTCGGAAAAGAAGGACTGGAAATCTTCGAACAGACGTATATCAATATCGCCCGGGATGTGACGACGGAACTATGCCAGCTCGACCGTTATTTCGCTGAGATGGCAGAGGAGGAAGTATAATGTTAGGATTTCGTAAACGTAAACAGATTGAGACAGGAAATAAAGAGGAAGGGCGCCAATTGACGCTCGTCATCGACGACGCGATGGGGATCCCGAAAGAGGACGAGTACGTCTTCCGTTATCATGCGAAACGACTTCCACCACTTCTCGATAATCAGCTCTCAATTGAGTTATTGAACGTCGAGTCGATCGGGCATGACTTGTCGATCGTGGCGTTGTTCCGCAACACGCTTCCGAGCTCGTTCGAGATCAACGAATTGCCGGTCCTCTTGCTAGACGCGAATAACGTCCCAATCGGACGGAAGGTCCTCGGACGTTCTGAACTGCCGAGCTTTGAGGCGTGGACGAGCAAGCCGGTTTATTTGGACTTCTTCTTGGATGAGATGTTCGGGGAAGTGGAGTCGTACGACTCGCTCCGACTCGTCTTCCAAATGAACCCGATTGACCCGCTTCAGCCCGTGTCACCGGGAGAAGAGACGAAGTTCTCGACACGTGCATGGCAACAGCTCATGCGGACGAACATCTCGACGCCGCCAGTCGGGGAGAACGAGTTCAACTTGATGCTCGTATCGGTGGAGAAGGAAGAGACGGACGTCACGGCGACGATTCTCCTTCGCAACGGCTACGACCGCCATTTGAACGTCGAGAAGCTCCCGCTTGAACTCGTGAGTGGGGAGGACGTGGTCGGCTTCACGATGATTCGTCTTGAAGAGCCGGTTCACGGGAAACATGCGTACCCGGTATCGGTCACATTTGAAGAAATTGAAGGCGATGGACCGTTCACTGTTCGTATCAAACAATAATAGGAGGATAGACCTAATTTTTGTAAAGGAAATTAGGTCTATTTTTATACAAAATTTTAATAGGAGGGAAAGACGGCTGGTGTTATATTGAATATGGTTAGACAATTATCAACCAGAAAAAGGGGACAATCACATGAAAACCGCATTGAAATGGTCGATCGCGACCGCGCTCGTGTTACCAACCGTTTTGCCACTACAGGCACCGAACGTCTTGGCAGAAGTGGACGAGGATATCGTCAAGCTCCGTTTCTTAGAGACGACAGACTTACATACGAACATCACGAACTACGACTACTTCCAAGACAAGATCGACAACACAATCGGGTTGACGAAAGTCGCGACACTCATCAAGGAACATCGTGGAGCCGCTGGGGAAACGAACACATTCTTGTTCGATAACGGGGACACGATTCAAGGGACACCGTTTGGCGATTACGTCCGTGAGAGCCAAGTCGATAAAAATGAAGCGTTCGAACATCCGATGTACAAGGCGATGGCGGCACTCAACTACGATGCCGTCACACTCGGGAACCATGAATTCAACTTCGGTCTCGCATTCTTATACAACGCGATGGAAGGGTCGAAAGGGAAACTGCGTTTTGTCAACTCGAACGTCAAAGATTTAGAAGGCAACCCAATCGTCTCGAAGTTCAACGTGGATGGACAAGAGGTCCAAATCATCGAACGAACGGTCACAGACTTGGATGGGGAAACGCATACGATCAAAGTCGGCGTATTCGGAGTCGTCCCTCCGAAAATCATGTCATGGGATTCGGGGAACCTTCAAGGCCGTGTGACGGCAGAGGATATCATCCCGTCCGCACGTGAAGCGGTTCAAAAATTGAAAGACCAGGGAGCGGACGTCGTCGTCGCCCTCGCGCACTCAGGCATCGGTGACAGTGCGGCGCTCGCGGACGAGCAACTCGACAGCGAAGAGAACGTCGGATACGCGCTCACGAAGATTGACGGACTCGACATGGTCATGACGGGGCACCAACATGGTCGCTTCCCGGATGCGAAAGGCATGTTCGCTTCATTCCCGAACGTCGACATGACAAAAGGGACGATCAATGGCAAACCGGTCGTCATGGCGAACAACCAAGGGAAGGACCTCGGCGTCATCGATTTTGAACTTGAACTCGTAGAAGGGAAATGGCAAATCGTCGATGCGTCAGCAGCACTCGATACGGTGACGGCTGATACGGCGGTCGACCCGACGATTCAAGCGTTGATCGAAGACGACCACTTGGCGACGATCGACTACATCAACCAACCGGTCGGTGAGATTCAAGATGACATCCAGAGCTACTTCGCACTCGTCCGTGATGATGCATCGGTTCAGTTCGTGACGAACGCACAGAAGTGGTATGTCGAGAAAGAGCTTGAAACGAACCCGGAACTTTCTGCATATAAAGAGTTGCCACTCTTGTCAGCAGGCGCACCGTTCAAAGCGGGTGGACGTGAATTGACAGATGCAAGCTACTATACGAATATCCCGAAAGGGCAAATTGCTTTGAAAAACGTCGCGGACCTTTACGTGTATCCGAACACGCTCGAAGTCGTCAAAGTGACAGGAAAAGATGTCATGGATTGGCTCGAGATGTCAGCGGGTGCGTTTGACCAAATCGAAGAAGATGGCGAAAACTTACTCAACCTTCAATTCCGTAGCTACAACTTCGATATTCTCGACGGTTTGACGTATGAGATCGATGTCACAGGTCCTGCGAAGTTCGATGTCGGCGGAAAGCTCGTCAACGAAAACGCGAATCGCGTGAAGAACGTCGAGTACAATGGACAACCGATCAAGATGGACCAAGAGTTCTTAGTCGCGACGAACAACTATCGCGCAGGTTCTTCATCGTTCCCAGGCCTTGGTGGCGGGAAGAACATCGTCTATCGCTCAGCGTATGAGACACGTAACGTCATCTCGGACTACATTGTCGAAAGTAAAGACAAGTTGGACTACAAAGCCGACAACAACTGGAAGATTGTCGCAGACGCGAAACGTTCGGTGACATTTGAAACAGCGGATGCGGGTAAGCAGTACTTGAACCTTTACGAAGGTATCAAAGCGACGGACGCGACGCGTGAAGATGCGGCAGGTCGTCTCTTCCGTACCTATACGACGGAGCTCGAGGCAACACCGGTTGATTTGACGCTTTCGGTCGATGTGATCAAACCGGGTGCAAAAGTTGTAACCGGGAAAACGGCGCCAAATGCGAACGTGACATTGAAAGATGGCCAAACGGTTCTCGCCACGACGACAGCCGATGCAGAAGGCATGTACCGTTTGACGGTCAAGCCACTCAAACTTCGTCAGTCGTTGACGATTGAAAGCGAATTGAACGGGAAGACGATGACGGAAACGAAAGTCGTCGGAGACGGATTTGTCGGAGCGCCTGCCATCTCGAAACGTTTGACGTATGCCAATACGCCAGTACTGAAGGGAACGTCTTCGCCAGGTGCGAAAATGGTGTTGAAGCGGGACGGAAAACGAATCGCCTATGCGACGGCAGACGCATCTGGTAAATTCGAATTCACGAAGCGTGCTGGTTTCGTTGCGGCAAGCTATGAAATCGAAGCGAAAGATGTTTCTGGTAAAGTAGTTGAATCCGAGTCATTTGTGATTGAGAAACCTAAGATGGTGACGCCGAAGAACACGAAAGGCGTGAAAGCGGGTACGCGTGCCTTGATCGGGAAAACGACACCAGGCGCGACGGTCCTCTTGAAAGACGCCAAAGGCAAGCAAGTCGCAAAAGTGAAGGCGAGCTGGGCTGGTACGTATACGTTCACATTCAAAAAAGGCCTTGCGAAAGGGACGTACAAAGTCATCGCGAGTGACTACGATGGTTCTGGCGCAAAACAATCAACTTTCAACTTGAAATAAGTACAGAACGACGTCCGAATCGGGCGTCGTTTTTTGTCGAATAAAAGTGTCTAAAATGTGAATGAAAGCCCTTACATTATCATCTAGTCTTATGTATAATCAAACATGTAATCGGTTACATGACACGTGTAAACCGAAGAGCCGATGGGGTTCGGCTACATATGTACGGAAAAGGGGACTGACAGATGATTACATTCTTCGTCGCACTCGCACTACTTTTGGTCGGGTATTTGGTATATGGTCGTTACGTCGAGAAGACGTTCGGCATCAAGGAAGAGCGGACGACTCCTGCCTATGCGTCTCAGGACGGCATCGACTACGTGCCGATGGGCAAAAAACGGAACTCGATGATTCAATTGCTCAACATCGCCGGTGTCGGACCAATCTTTGGACCGATCATGGGGGCGCTCTACGGACCGGTCGCCTTCCTTTGGATCGTCTTCGGATCGATCTTTGCCGGTGCGGTTCATGACTATTTGACAGGAATGATTTCCCTTCGAAACAATGGGGCACACTTGCCACAACTAGCGGAGAAGTTCCTCGGACGTTCGCTCCGCCATATCGTCAACGGGTTTGCACTCTTACTCTTACTTCTTGTCGGGACGGTGTTCGTCACGTCTCCGAGTAACATGATCAACAACTTGTTCGATGGGAACGCATCGACGCTCACCATCGTCATCTTCGCCGTATTCGCTTACTACATCTTGGCGACGCTTCTCCCGGTCGATAAGATTATCGGACGTATCTACCCGTTCTTCGGGGCGCTACTCGTCATCAGTGCCATCGGGATTGCGGTCAGCTTGTTCGCTCAAGGATACAAGATTCCAGAGATGACATTGACGAACATGCATCCGGACGGCTTACCGATCTGGCCGCTCCTCTTCTTCACGATCTCGTGTGGGGCGCTCTCTGGTTTCCATGCGACACAGTCACCGATCATTTCGCGGACGACGATGAAAGAAAGCAACGGTCGTGAAATCTTCTACGGCATGATGATCGCCGAAGCGGTCATCGCGATGATTTGGGCTGGAGCGGCGATGGCCATCTTTGAGCCGGGTGAATTACTTGGACTCATCAGTGCGGGCACTCCGGCACTCGTCGTGCAAGAAGTGGCGACACTCATGCTCGGCAGCATCGGCGGCACGCTCGCGATTCTCGGAGTCATCGTCTTACCGATCACGTCAGGCGATACGGCATTCCGTAGCGCCCGAATGATTATCGCGGACTACATGTCGATCGCACAGAAGAAGTTCTCGTCACGTCTTTGGATCGCACTCCCACTCTTCGCAATCTCATACGTGCTCACGAACATGGACTTCCAAATGCTTTGGCAATACTTCAACTGGGCGAACCAGACGACGGCGGTCATCGCACTGTTCGTCGGGGCGATGTACCTTTACATTAAAGGGCGCAATCACTATATCGCGCTCCTTCCGGGGACGTTCATGTTGTATGCGGTTTGGTTCTACATCTTGACGGCGCCAATCGGCTTCAAGCTGGACGGAGTTCTTCCGTACGTCATCTCGACACTCGGCACGTTGACGCTTCTCGTCTTGTTCCACAAACGGGCACGCGCGATGCGAGCAGCACAAATGGAATGTGACGTTCCGGTGAAAGAAGTCGCATAATCTCGACACGGGCTAATCGGTAGCCCGTGTTTTTGATTGTGTTTAAATCGGGAAATGTCCATACTAGAAAGAACAGTTACGGAAGGTGGGAGCACATGAAACAAGAACAACTCAAAGAGATGCTCCATGCCGACACGCTCGGGGAAGAGATTGCGAGCGCGGTCACGCACGGCCTGGGAGTCATCTTCAGCATCGTCGCCCTCGTCCTGCTCGTCATGAGCGCGACAGAGAGTGGGAGCACATGGAACGTCACCGCGGTCAGTGTGTTCGGGGCATCGATGATTTTACTCTATCTCTTCTCGACGCTCATGCACGCCATTCCGCATCCACGGGCGAAGCGGGTGTTGCAAGTGTTCGACCATGCGGGGATTTACTTACTCATCGCCGGAAGTTATACGCCGTTCGCCCTCGTGACCCTTCACGGGACGCTCGGCTGGACGTTATTCGGGATCGTGTGGGGTGTGGCAATTCTCGGGATTGTGTGGAAACTATTTTCGACCGGAAAGTACATGTGGGTGTCCAATGTGACATACCTCGCACTTGGCTGGATCTGCATCATCGCCATCCGTCCGTTGTATGAATCACTCGGTCATCAAGGGTTCATGCTTCTTCTCGCAGGAGGGATCGCCTATTCGGTCGGTATCGTGTTTTACGTGTGGCAAAAACTGCCGTTCAACCATGCCATTTGGCACTTGTTCGTCCTAGCGGGAAGCGTGTTCATCTTCCTCAGTATTTTACTCTATGTCGCACCTTCGACAAGCCTATAAGACAGCCGTCCTACGGGACGTCTGTCTTTTTTGAAAAGTTGGGAAGAAAGTGCTGCAAACGGTTACAAAAATACAGACGAAATGACGTTTGTGTGTCATAATAATTGCAGACATCATCATAGAGATAGATGGGTGTAAAAGTAAGGGGGAAAATCAGATGGAAAAAGTGTTGCGCGATGGATTTATCTACATGTCACAAAACAAAACACTCAACAGTTTGGCAAAGAAATATGGCCTACGATTTGGTGCATCACGCTTTGTAGCAGGGGAAGACTTTAAGGCTTCTGTCCCGACGATTCGCGAATTGAACGCGAAAGGGTTGTCGGTCACGGTCGATCATCTCGGGGAATTTATTAAGACGGTCGAAGAGGCGAATACGAATCGCGACGAGATCATGCGTGCGATTGAAATTATGGCAGAAGAGCAATTAGACGCCTATATGTCACTCAAGCTGACGTCACTCGGATTCGATATCTCGGACGAGTTGATTGAAGACAACATGCGTCAAATTTTGACGGTCGCACAACGAGTCGGGGTCTTTGTGGCCATCGATATGGAAGATGAGCAGCGTTGTGAAAAGACGCTCGAATTGTTCAAAAAGCTGAAAGCTGAATTCGACGGTCTCGGAACGGTCATCCAGTCGTACTTGTACCGCTCGGAAGATGACATCAATCATCTTGCGCCGCTCAAGCCGAACCTCCGCATTGTCAAAGGGGCATATAAAGAGCCGGCGACGGTCGCGTTCCCTGAAAAAGAGGACGTGGACCATAACTACGTGAAGCTCGTCAAACTCCATCTTGCGAACGGGAACTACGCATCCATCGCGACACACGATGACCATATGATTGACGCCATCATCGAGCACGTCAAAGAGAACAACATTCCACTCGACCAGTTCGAGTTCCAGATGTTATACGGCATCCGCGTCGAGCGTCAACTCGAGCTCGTGCGCCAAGGATACAAAGTCCGTGTCTACGTGCCATACGGTCGTGACTGGTACGGTTACTTCATGCGCCGTCTCGCAGAGCGCCCGGCAAACGTGGCGTTCGTGTTAAAGGGAATGGTGAAGAAATAAAATGAGCACGAACATTCGTCGAGGATGTTCGTGCTTTTTGATGTATGGATAACGTCGATACATTCGGTCTTCTATGTAGCGGAGGTGTTACGATTTCTTGTTCTCGTCCTCACTTACCCAAAAATCTGGACCGATTTGATCGGACAGCCAAAAGAAAAGTTCTTGATGTTCTTCTGGATGAACTGCACAAAAAGAAGACTCAGCTACGAACTGAGTCTTCGAACAATTATCCATTAATCACGGTTCCACCATTTACGTGGATGACTTGACCACTGACGTATGTCGAATCATCGCTTGCGAGATAGACATACGCCGGTGCGAGTTCGGCCGGTTGCCCCGGTCGTTTCATCTCTGCTGAATCGCCGAACGATTTCACCTTCTCCGCGTCAAACGTTGACGGGATGAGCGGTGTCCAAATCGGTCCCGGGGCGACCCCGTTGACGCGAATCTTCTTGTCCGCCAAGTTTTTGGCGAGCGAGCGGGTGAATGCCGTGATGGCACCTTTCGTCGATGCATAGTCAATCAATTGGTCGTTTCCTTCATAGGCTGTGATCGAGGTCGTATTGATGATGCTCGCTCCTTCTTTTAAGTAGGGGAGCGCTGCTTTCGTTAAGTAGAACATGCTGAAGATATTCGTGCGGAACGTCTTCTCGAGTTGATCGTCTGATATATCGAGGAGCGACTCCTGTGGATGTTGTTCGGCAGCGTTATTGACGAGGATGTCAATCCGACCGAACGTCTCGAGCGTCTCTTCAACGACTCGTTGACAGAAAGAAGATTCGCCGAGGTCGCCTTGAAGCAAGAGACAGGCTTGACCTAAGTCCTCAATCCGTTCTTTCGTCGCTTCCGCGTCCTCGAGTTCGTTTTGGTCTTTATAGACGATGACGGAGTTCGCACCTTCGTGGGCGAAAAAGATGGCGACCGACTTTCCAATTCCGGAATCCCCACCGGTGATGATGGCGACCTTATCTTTTAACTTGTCACTACCTTTATAATCTTCCCGTTCATAGATCGGGAAAGGCTCCATCTTCGAATCGATTCCCGGTTGGTGTGCCTGTTCTTGGGCTTTCTTCTTAAACGACTCAAAGTCCTTTCGGCTACCGACAGTGTTTAAACGATTATCATGCATGTATACATTCCCCTTTCTGAATTTGACTCTTTTTGTCTATACCACACCCATTGAAAACTAATCGCTCATTCAAAAAATGGAATGAAATTGAAAAATGAACGCTTGCGAATGAATGTTCATTCATTTATGATAGAAGAGTAAACACGATGGTGATTGCGATTTTTTTTACGCGTGAAATGAATCACTATTCATTCTCATTTTAGGGGGGAACACTATGACGAGTCACATCGAACAATCAACCGACCTCCGTTTGACGAACTCAATTCGTTTTGCGGTCGTCATCGGTTCAGGAGTAATGGGGGCGGGGATTGCGGCTCACTTGGCGAACGCGGGGATTCGTTCGCTCATGCTCGACATCGTACCACGTGAATTGACATCTAAAGAGGAAGCGAAAGGGTTGACGCTGGAGTCACCAGAAGTACGCAATCGCATCGCCTCAGAAAACCGTCAAAAACTACTGAAACAAAATCCAGCACCACTTGCGACAGCCGATCATCTCAACTTCATCGAAGTCGGGAACTTAGAAGATGACTTAGAGCGTTTGAAAGAAGCGGATTGGGTCATCGAAGTCGTCGTCGAACGTCTCGATGTGAAGCAACAACTCTTCGAGAAGATTGCACCTTACATCCGTGAAGATGCGATTCTCAGCTCGAACACGTCAGGGATTTCCATCGAAGCGATGGCAAGTGCCCTTCCGGAAGGATTGAAATCACGCTTCCTCGGGACACACTTCTTCAACCCACCACGTTACTTGAAGTTGCTCGAACTCATCCCGACGGAGAAGACAGCCCGTCCGGTCATCGACTTCATGTCACGTTTCGCAGAAGACCGTCTCGGCAAAGGTGTCGTCGAAGCAAAAGACACACCG